>NZ_JBAVYV010000130.1:0-12573 GCF_049588435.1 Ilumatobacter sp. | reverse complement strand
CGTGAGGTCTGTGCGGTCGGACGGCGCACAGACCTCACGCGTTGCGCGGTTCGGGGTGGGGGGCCGGCTCAGGTCGCCCCGGTCGGGTGGCGGTCGGTACGGTCCGAGCGATGAACGACGAGCCGGTTCTCCTGATCGACGACCCCGCCGAACACGTCCGGCGACTCACCCTCAACCGACCGGACAAGCGCAACGCGCTCTCCCATGGACTGCGCTCCGCGTTGTTCGACGAGTTGCGCCGAGCCGACCGCGATCGTGACGTGCGCGTCGTCGTGATCCGCGGTGCCGGCCCTTGCTTCTCGGCGGGCTACGACCTGGCGCAGGACCCGGGCGAACGTCCACCGTGGACGATCAGTTCAGCGGACGGCGGCTGGGCCCGCCACGTCCTGCAGGGCTGGTTCGAGATGATGGACCTCAGTATTCCGATCATCGCGCAGGTCCACGGCTACTGCCTGGCGGGCGGTACCGAGCTGGCGACCGCATGCGACCTCGTGTACGTCGCCGAGGACGCTCAGATCGGATATCCGCCTGTGCGCTCGATGAGCAGCCCCGACATGGGCTGGCACGTCTGGCTGATGGGAATGCGACGCGCGATGGAGGCGATGCTGACCGGCGACTCGATGTCGGGGACCGAGGCGGTCGAGGCCGGGTTCGCAAATCGGTCGTTCGCGGGCGACGACCTCGACTCCGAGGTGCTCGCCGTCGCCCAGCGGGTGGCCAAGGTGCCCGCCGATCTCCAGGCTCTCAACAAGCGTGTCGTGCACCGGGCGATGGAAGCGATGGGGATGCGCAACGGCATGCGCGCCACCGCCGACATCAATGCGATCGGCTTCCATCAGCCGAGTTCGATCGAATACCACCAGCGATTCGCGGAGGGCGTCACCACGGCGCTATCCAGCCGCGACGAGACGTTCGGCGACTACCGCACCGCTGAGTCCGACGACACGTCGAGTTGAGCGGGTCAGGGCCGCCCGCCGCTCACGCGGAGAGTGCCCGGCCCCAGGTCAGAACGTGAAGTCCGTGACGAGGAACGAGTCCTTCTCGTTGATCTCGACGTCGAACGTCGCGGTACCGAGACCTTCGACCTCGGCTGTGCAGTTGTAGGTCGTTCCGACGTTGGTGTTCTCGGGTTCGACACACTCAGCGTCGGACACCTCGCCACCCACAGCGTTCGAGACCTGCGAGTCGTCGTTGAGGAAGTCTTCGGTCTGATCCTTGTAGCTGCTTGTGCCGGTGCAACCGACGGCGACCAGAGCGAGCAATGGCGTTGCGAGGAGAAGGCGGCGCATGGGTGCCGAGACTAGCGGCTCTGTCGTCGTCGGGATCGGACTTTGGGACCTGTTCGAGGGCCGCCGTGGATCCGGTCGTACATCACGGCCAGCAACGCGACCCACACGAACGCGAATCCGATCACCCGGATCGCGGGCATCGCCTCGTCGTACAGCAGCCATCCGAGACCGAAGTTGATCACGGGCACGATCAGATTCAGTGGACCGAGCAGCGTGAACGGGATCGACTGTGCGGCCGAGGCGAACAGCATCAATGGAATCGCGGTGACGGCACCGGTTCCGAGCACGAACGCCCAGTCGCGGAGGTCGGCGGTCGAGGCGACGCTGGTGTCGCTCCCGCTCACGACGAGGAGGAACACGATCGACGGCAGGAGGAGCACGAACGTCTCGCCGGCGAGACTGTCAATCGCATCGAGCCCGATCCGGCGCTTCGAGAGCCCGTACAGGCTCCACGTGGTCGCGAGCAGAAGTGCGATCCAGGGTGGAGCGCCGTTGGCGATCGTGAGGATCACCACGGCGATGGCGGCGAGGCCGAAGGCGACGCGCTGCGCCACCGTCGGTTGCTCGCGCAGTACGAAGACACCGATCGCCATCGTGGCGAGCGGGGCGATGAAGTAGCCGAGCGCCGTTTCGATCACGCGGTCGTTGACCACCGCCCAGACGTAGCTCCCCCAGTTGCCCGTCAGCAGCGCGGCAGCGATCATCAGTCGGACCAACGTCCGGCGATCCGAGAACGCCGCCCGCAACCGGGGCCACGATCCGCGGATCGTCACGATCACGGCCATCAGGATCCCGGCGCAGAGCATCCGCCACGCGATCAACTCGAGGGCATCGAACCCGCTGAGCTGCTTCCAGTAGATGGTGAGCAGTCCCCAGATCGTGTAGGCGGCGATGCCGCGGCGAACCCCGCGGCTCACGGCCAGCTGTGCATCGGCATCGGCCGAGTCCGTCGGGGGAGCGGCCGTGACGTTCGCCGGCGCGTGGGCAGACACGGGCTCGGCGGGATCGACACTCACGGGCGGGAACCCTATGCCCGCGGTCCCGATGGAGGTACGTTCGGTTTCATGGACGTTCGAGTCTCCGCCGACCCGGCCGGCGATGCGGCGCGGTACATCGTCGACCGCCTCGGTCGCGCGATCGACGAGTCCGGTTCGGCATCGCTCGCGGTGAGTGGTGGGAGCACGGCCCCGGCGCTGTTCGCCGCGATGCGCGACGCAGCATCCGCGACGGGTGGTCACGATCCGATCGAGTGGGACCGGATCGGGGTCTGGCAGGTCGACGAACGCATCGCGCCCGACGGTGACGCCGATCGCAACGCCGGCCAGCTGAGCGAACTGTCGGGTGTCGTCCACCCGATGCCGGTGAACCGCCTCGCCGGCGCTGATGCTGACGCCGGTGCTGTCGCCGGTGCCGAGGACGTGGCGGCGGTGGCCGAGTACGCAGCCGTACTGCCGGCTCGATTCGACGTCGTGCATCTCGGACTCGGCGACGACGGGCACACGGCGTCGTGGGCGCCGAGTCCGCATCCCGATGTCGGACGCACCCTCACGACGACCGACGCCGTGTTCACGATCTCGGCGTTCAACGGCCGACGGCGAATGACGTTGGGCGTCGACGTGGTCAACGCGGCCGGGGTGCGGGTCGTACTGGTGATCGGTGCGAACAAGGCCGACGCGGTCGGTCGCTGGATCGACGGACACGAACAGCATCGCGACCGCTGGATCGATGAGACGTTGCCCGTGGCTGCGCTCGAACCAGTCGACACGATCGTGTTCCTCGACCACGCGGCAGCGGGCGCTCTCCGTTCGGCCGACGCGAGCGAAGCAAGGACCTGACTCGCCGGAACCTGACCTGTCGAAACGCGTCTCGCCGAGATGGGTACGGTCGCGGGTGATGAACTCGCTCAGTCTCGACTCGTTGTCCGAACTCGACCGGCCCGCCCCGCTCGGGGAGCTGTTCGCAGCAGATCCGTCCCGCGCCGAGCGCTACGTCGTCCAGGCGGGAGACCTGCGCATCGATTGGTCGAAGGCGGCTGTCGACGACACGATCCTGGCCTCGTTGCTCGGAATCGCAGAATCGTCGGGTGTCGTGCAGCGACGCGACGCGATGTTCGCGGGCGAGCACATCAACGTCACGGAGGATCGTGCGGTCGGCCACGTCGCGCTGCGACAGCCGCGGGGTGCCACGTTCACGATCGATGGCCACGATGTGGTGCCCGAGGTCCACGAGGTGCTCGACTCGATGGCGGCGTTCGCCGATCGGGTGCGATCCGAAGGACGGATCGCACACGTGGTCAACATCGGGATCGGTGGCTCCGACCTCGGCCCGGCGATGGCCGACAGGGCGCTGCGCGCGTTTCGCCACGAGGACATCCGTTGCTCGTTCGTCTCCAACGTCGACGGGGCGGACATCGCGTCGGTCCTCGCCGGGTCCGATCCGGCGTCGACGTTGTTCGTCGTCGCGTCGAAGACGTTCGGCACGATCGAGACGCTCACGAACGCGCGCACGGCGCGGACGTGGCTGGTCGAAGCGTTGGGGGAGTCGGCCGTCGTCGATCATTTCGTCGCGGTGTCGACCAACGCCGAGCGGGTGTCCGAGTTCGGGATCGACACGGCGAACATGTTCGGGTTCTGGGACTGGGTCGGTGGTCGATACTCGGTCGACTCCGCCATCGGGTTGTCGTTGATGATCTCGATCGGACCCGACGCGTTCGGTGAGTTCCTCGCCGGATTTCACCTGATCGACGAGCACTTCCGGACCGCGCCGCTCCACGAGAACGCGCCGGTGATCATGGCGTTGATCGGCGTCTGGTACGCCAACGGACTCGGCTACGACACGAAGGCGGTGCTTCCGTACGCACACGATCTGTCGCGGTTCCCGGCGTATCTGCAACAGCTCGACATGGAATCGAACGGCAAGTCGGTCGATCTGGCAGGCAACCGCGTCCAGCACGACACCGGGCCGATCGTCTGGGGCGAGCCGGGGACCAACGGCCAGCACGCGTTCTACCAGTTGATCCATCAGGGCACCCGGATCATCCCGTGCGACTTCATCGGCTTCGCGCACGGGAACCACCCGCGCCAGGAACACCAGGATCTGCTGATGGCGAACCTGTTCGCCCAATCCGAGGCCCTGGCATTCGGGCGTGCGAACGATGCCGAACCCCATCGGAACTTCGAGGGCGATCGCCCGAACACCGTGATCCTCGCCGAGCGGCTCACTCCGTCGGTCCTCGGTCAGCTGATCGCCCTGTACGAACACATCGTCCACGTGCAGGGAACGATCTGGGGGATCAACAGCTACGACCAGTGGGGCGTCGAACTCGGCAAGGAACTGGCGAATCAGATCACGCCCGAGCTGACCGGAGAGCCGACGCCCGATCGCCACGACAGCGCGACGAATGCGCTGATCGACTGGTACCGCCGTCACCGAGCGTGATGGCGTCGGGCTCGCCCGCCTCGTCGCGCGGGTTTGGGTCGCGGTCACGGTCGGGTGCAGGATGACGCGATGAGCACCGAGGATGGGGGAGTGGTCGGGTTCGACGTCGAGATCGTCGAGTCGTGGATCGCGGCGGAGACGCGCGTCGAGCCACCGTGCCGATGGCGCCGACTGGAGGGCGGACACTCCAACCTGACGTATGAGCTGACCGATGCGGCCGGCGAGCAGTATGTGATCCGGCGGCCGCCACAGGGCAAGCTGTTGCCGAAGGCACACGACATGCTCCGCGAGTACCGGATCATCGCCGCGCTGCATCCCGTGGGTGTGCCGGTGGCCGAGCCGATCGGATTCTGCGATGACCGCGACGTGTGCGAGCGCCACTTCTACGTGATGGGCAAGGTCGGCGGCGAGGCGCTGTACACCGCCGAACAGACAGCTCCCCGGCTCACGCCGACCGCCCGGGCCGGGGTCGGCGAGTCGTTCATGTCCGTCCTCGCTCATCTGCACTCGATCGATCCGTCCGAGGTGGGACTCGATGATCTCGGCCGGCACGACGGGTACATCGCCCGACAGTTGCGGACGTGGTACGGGTCCTGGACCGCCTCGGCGGAAGCCGCCGAGTACGACGACGCCCGAGTCCACGATCTGTACGAGCGGTTGGTGGCCGAGATCCCGGAGCAGGGTCCTGCTCGCGTGGTGCACGGCGACTACGGGGTCCACAACGTGATGGTCGACGAATCGGGTGTGGTCGTCGCCGTCCTCGACTGGGAGATCGGCACGCTCGGCGACCCGCTCGCCGACTTCGCCTACGCGCTCAACGCGTGGGCCGAGCCGAGCGACGGACCGACTGCGGCTGCCACCGCCCCGACCGCACTGCCCGGCTTCTCTTCGCGCGAGGACCTGATCGGGTACTACGCGGACCGCACCGGAGCCGATCTCTCGAATCTCGGGTACTACCGCGCGTTCAACTCGTTCAAGACGGCGTGCATCGTCCACGGCGTCTACGCCCGCTACAAGCTCGGGATGAAGTCGACCGATGGCATCGACATGCCCGGTCTGTTCGACCGCATCCTCACGACCATCGACCTCGCCGGCCAACACCTCGACGGGTGAGATGTGAGACGAGGGGGTCGCCCCGACTCTCACCGCAACGAGGCCGGGCCAACTTCCGGTGAGATGTGAGACGCACGGGTCGCCCCGACTCTCACCGGAAGGGGTCGCCGGGTTCGGCATGGTGCCGGTGTGTCTGCGAGGCTGATGTCATGTCTGACTACAGCAACATCTACATTGACGGCGCCTGGGTGCCGTCCGACGGCGAAGGAACGATCGAGGTCATCAACGCCGGGACCGAACAGGTCATGGGCTCGATTCCCGAGGGCACCGCGAGCGACGTCGACAAGGCCGTCGCCGCAGCCAAGGCGGCGTTCGGGAGCTGGTCCGTCACACCGGTGGAGGAGCGCCAGAAGTACCTGGTGCGTCTGAACGAGGCGCTGCAGGCTCGATCGGCCGACATCGCGTCGACGATCGCCGGTGAGGTCGGGATGCCGATCACCTGGTCGACGATGATCCAGGCCGGCCTGCCCGCGGGCAACATGCAGACCTTCGCCACGCTGCTCGACACGTTCGAGTTCGAGGAGGAGATCGGCAACAGCCTCGTCGTGAAGGAGCCCGTCGGTGTCGTCGGGGCGATCACCCCGTGGAACTACCCGCTGCACCAGATCATCTGCAAGGTCGGTGGCGCACTCGCCGCCGGGTGCACGATCGTGCTCAAGCCGTCCGAGGTCGCTCCGCTCAACGCGTTCATCCTCGCCGAGATCATGCACGACGTGGGCCTTCCCGCCGGCGTGTTCAACCTCGTCACCGGCACCGGACCGGTCGTGGGCGAAGCAATCGCCGCTCACCCCGACGTCGACATGGTGAGCTTCACCGGCTCGACCAACGCCGGCAAGCGCGTTGCCGAGGTTGCGTCGCAGACCGTCAAGCGGGTCGCTCTCGAGCTCGGGGGCAAGTCGGCGAACATCGTCCTCGACGACGCCGACTTCGAGACCGTCATCCCGAAGGGCCTGTTCGCCTGCTACCTGAACTCCGGCCAGACGTGCACCGCCCACACCCGCATGCTCGTGCCGAACAGCCGCTACGACGAGGCCGTCGGGATCGCCGCAGCGGCCGCCGAGCAGACCCAGGTCGGCTCGCCGACCGAGGAGGGGATGCACCTCGGACCGCTGATCAGCCAGGCCCAGTGGGACCGCGTGCAGGGCTACATCCAGAAGGGCATCGACGAAGGCGCCTCGGTTGCGGCCGGCGGACTCGGCAAGCCGGAGGGCCACGAGACCGGCTACTTCGTGAAGCCCACGGTGCTCGCCAACGTCACCAACGACATGACGGTTGCCCAGGAGGAGATCTTCGGTCCGGTGCTGTCGATCATCGGTTACGACGATGATGACGATGCCGTGCGGATCGCCAACGACAGCCTGTACGGCCTGTCGGGCGGCGTGTGGTCGGGTGACAAGGATCGTGCGATCGCCGTCGCCCGGCGGATGCGCACAGGTGCGGTCGACGTGAACGGTGGCGGATTCAACATCGCCGCACCGTTCGGTGGGTACAAGCAGTCCGGCTACGGCCGCGAGAATGGCGTGTACGGCATCGAGGAGTTCCTCGAGACCAAGTCCCTCCAGCTCTGAGCCCCCGGCGTTACGTAACGGGTCAGACCCGTTGCGTAACGCCGGGTCAGATCGCGGTGACCGCGGGGACGCCGGGGTCGACCCGGAACGTGTTCCACGTCGTCACGAGTGATTCGGGGTTCGAGACGTCGGTCACCTGGCGGTATTCGGCGGTCCACGAGTCGGGCGTGACGGTGTGGCGCGTGTAGCCACGCTCGAGCAGGTTCGCGTCGACGACCGACGGGATCGTGAGGAACGCGTCGGTCAGCGTCGGATCGACGTTGGGTGGCGACGAGATCGCCGTGTTCACGAACTCGATCCCGACCGGTGCGCCGATCGGGCCGAGCTGGCCGACCATCGCCAGGTGGATGTCACCGGTCATGGTCACGAGGTTCGGCGGGGGGTCGGCCAGGAGCCGCTCCCGAGCAGGGTGATAGCCGTCCCACTGGTCGTAGCCGAGGATCGCGCCCGTCGCGAGGCGCGTGTCGCAGAGCACGGTCTGGTTCGCGAGACAGTTCCAGACGGTCGACGAGGTTCGGAACCGCTCGGCGACCCAGGCTTCCTGGTCGGTGCCGAGCATCGTGCGTTGTGGATCGTCCCACCCGGCCGCCGGAGGTCCCGGGTCGAGGACCGCCCGGCTGACCGGCGCGCTGCGGAACTGGCGGCCGTCGAGCGCCGAGATGCGGACCAGGTCGCCGACGTCGATCCCGCGGCTGATCACGTACGGCTCGTCGATGCTCGTGCGCGCCGACGGAGGGCCCAGACGGGTCGGGGTGTTCTCCCACCAGGCCTGATAGGCCTGTGCTCGCCGTTCGGCGAACACCGCGGGATCCTCGCCCTCGTTCTGGGAGACACGACCCGCATAGTCGTTCTCGACCTCGTGGTCGTCCCAGATCGCGAGCCAGGGTGCGGCGGCCCGACTCGCCTGGAGTTGGGGGTCGCCGAGGTACGTGGCGTAGCGCGCCCGATAGGCGGCGAGGTCGGCCGGCACCCCACCTTCGTGGCCGCGCACCCTGCGGGGGTTGTCGGGAGCGATGAGGTCGCTCTCGTAGATGAAGTCGCCCAGCCACACGACGAGGTCGGGTTGCCAGGCGGCGATGTCGCGGTGAGCTGCGTAGTGGCCGGTCTGGTAGTTCTGGCAGCTGCACGCAGCGATTCGGAACTCGCTCGCGAACGGATCGATCGGAGCGGTTCGCCCGGTGGGGGAATTGAAGCCGCCGACCGCGAATGCGAACGAGCCCGGCTCACGCGTCGATGCCACGACGTGGAGCGAGTAGCCGACATCGGCGTTGGTCACCGCCGTCCCGCCGACCTCGACGCCGCTGTCGCCGATGAAGCGCCAGTCGACCGGGATGTCGCCGTCCGGCAGGTCGAGCTCGGCCACCGTGTCGCTCAGCCGGGTCCACAAGACGACCGATGCGTCGTCGGGGTCGCCCGAGGCGACGCCGAACACGAACGGATCGGTGCCCAACATCAGCGACTCGGCGGTCGTGACCGGTGCCTCGGTCGTCTCGGTCTGGCCCGGATCGGTTTCGTCGACGACCGGGATCGTGGTCCTCTGCGGAGCGTCGACGGTCGACGGCTTCGACGGGGAAGTGCCTGCGATCTCTGATCCGCTTCCCGACGGTGAGGATGCCTCGCGTCCGCTGCTCGAACAGGCGCCGACCGTGAATGTCGCGGACATGGCGAGGAACCGTCGTCGCGAGATGCCCACGTCTCGAGTGTCACATACTTCGTTCGCTGTCGGCGGCGGGGGGTACGTTCCGTGCATGACCACGGACACCACTTCCGCCCCCATCGAACGCGTCGGAGTTGTCGGGTGCGGGCAGATGGGCGCCGGGATCGCCGAGGTGTGCGCCCGTGCCGGGATGCACGTGATGATCCAGGAGATCGACGCTGCCTCCGCCGAGCGCGGCCGGTCCCGTCTGCTCGGCTCGTTCGACAAGGCCGTCGCGCGGGACAAGATGACCGAGCAGCAGCGCGACGAGACCGTCGCCCGTCTCGATTTCACCACCGATCTCGGCGACATGGCCGACCGTCAGCTCGTGATCGAGGCCGTGATCGAGGAGGAGACGCTCAAGAGCGAGGTCTTCCGCACGCTCGACCGCGTCGTCGAATCCCCGGACGCGATCCTGGCGAGCAACACGAGCTCGATTCCGATCATGAAGCTCGGAGTCGCCACGCAGCGACCGGAGAACGTGGTCGGGATCCACTTCTTCAACCCGGTTCCCGTGCTGAAGCTGGTCGAGCTGGTGACCAGCCTGATGACCTCGGACGAGACGGTCGCTCGCGCCGAGTCGTTCGCCGAGAATGCGCTGACGAAGATCGTGATCCGCAGTCAGGACCGCGCCGGTTTCGTCGTGAACGCACTCCTGATCCCGTACATCCTCTCCGCCATTCGGATGATGGAGTCCGGGTTCGCCACCGCCGAGGACATCGACCACGGGATGGTCGAAGGCTGCAACCATCCGATGGGGCCGCTCGCGCTCGCAGACCTGATCGGACTCGACACGACCCAGGCGGTCGCCGAGTCGATGTACTCCGAGTTCAAGGAGCCGCTGTACGCGTCCCCGGCGATGCTCTCCCGGATGGTCGAGGCCGGACTGCTGGGTCGTAAGACCGGGCGCGGCTTCTACGATTACTCGGCCCGATGACAAGGAACGGAACCACGATGACGATCTCGGTGATGACGATGACAGGGAGCAACCCACATGGCCGGTGAACGCATTCTGGTCGCGAAGGTCGGCCTCGACGGCCACGATCGCGGCGTGAAGGTCGTCGCGCGGATCCTGCGCGATGCAGGTTTCGAAGTGATCTACACCGGGCTGTTCCAGACACCGGACACCGTCGCGGCAGCGGCCGTCGACGAGGACGTCGACGCGATCGGTCTGTCGATGCTGTCGGGCGCCCACATGACCCTGGCGCCGCTGGTCGTCGAGAAGGTCCGCGAGCGCGGCGTGGACATCCCCGTCATCGTCGGTGGGATCGTGCCCGACGTCGATGTCGAGCCACTGATGGCGCTGGGAGTCGCGAAGATCCTGACACCCGGCGCGACCGCCGATCAGGTCGCCGATGCCGTCCGCGAGGCCATCGCCGAGAGCTGACCGACGATGGGCGTTCGGCCGCCCGGCCGGAGGGCCGAACCGGTGGGTCAGTCCGGCGGGGCGGCGTGTGCGCGGAGGTCGGCGAGGTCGACGTATTCGAGGGTCGACATGTGTGTCGACTCGAGCACCACGTCACACGCCTGACCCGCTTCGAATGCTTCTTTCCACCGGTCGGCGCACACGCACCACTGGTCTCCCGGCTTCAGCCCGGCGAACCCGTACTCGGGCATCGGGGTCGACAGATCGTTCCCGTGTGCCTTCGAGAACTCGAGGAACTCGTCGGTGATCCGTCCGCAGACGGTGTGCATGCCGGGGTCGTCGCCACGGTTCTCGCAACAGCCGTTGCGATGGAACCCGGTGACCGGATCGGTGGAGCAGGGCTGGAGGTCGCCGCCGAGAACGTTGAGCTGCCCCATCTGTCCAGTGTGCGGTATTCGGGGACCGTTGGCAACGCGGCGGTGACGCCGACGTTGTGACCCATCGGGCGGCGGGATCTCGGTTGATCGGTAGCGTGCTCGTCGAGATGAGTTCAGGACCCCGCTTCCGATTCGCCCCGTCGCCCACCGGCTCGTTCCACGTGGGCGGGGCCAGGACCGCGCTCCACAACTGGGCGCTCGCGCGCCGCCTCGGCGGAACGTTCGTGCTCCGGATCGAGGACACCGACGAGGCGCGCAACCGCCCCGAGTGGACGGAGGGGATCATCGACGCGCTCGCGTGGATCGGGATCTCGGCCGACGATCCTCACTTCGAGGGCCCGCACTTCCAGAGCGGTCATGCGGATGCTCACGTGGCCGCCGCCCAGCGGTTGCACGAATCAGGTGCTGCCTACTACTGCGACCTGACCGGGCAGCAGGTGCAGGACCGGGCGAAGGAACTCGGGATCACCGGATACGACGGCTACTCGCGAGACCGTGGACTCGAAGCGGGCCCGGGGCGGGTGTTGCGATTCCGGGTTCCCGAGGGCCATACCGTCGTGCGTGACGCGGTGCGCGGCGACGTCGACTTCGACAACTCGACGATCGAGGACTTCGTGCTGCTGCGCGGCAACGGGACCCCGATGTTTCTCCTCGCGAATGTGGTCGACGACATCGAGATGCAGATCTCCGACGTCGTGCGTGCCGAGGAGCACCTTCCGAACACGCCGAAGCAGCAGATGCTGTGGGAGGCGCTGGGGCACGACGCACCGCGCTGGGCCCACGTTCCGGTGCTTGTCAACGAGCAGCGCAAGAAGCTGTCGAAGCGGCGCGACAAGGTGGCCCTCGAGTCGTATCGGGACGAGGGCATCCTGGCCGACGCGATGGTCAACTACCTGATGACGCTCGGCTGGACGCCGCCACGGTCCGAAGAGCTCGGCAGCGAAATCTTCACGTGGAGCGAGCTGGAAGACGAGTTCCGGCTCGAGGACGTCACGTTGTCGCCGGCGTTCTTCGACGTCAAGAAGCTCGTCGCCTTCAACAAGCAGTACATCAAGAACATGCCGATCGCAGCGTTCCTCGACGCCGTCGATTCCGAACTCCCGGACGGGTGGGACCGCGCCCGATTCGCGGCGATCGCTCCGCACATCGTCGAACGGCTCGAACGGTTGGGGGATGCGCCGGGAGTGGTCGACTTCCTGTTCCTTCCCGACGGTACCGACCCCGAGATCGACGCTGCGTCCTGGGACAAGGCGACGAAGCCGGAATGGTCCGCCGCATTGCTGTCCGACGTCATCGAGGCGTACGGGTCGTTGGACACCGACAGCTGGTCGACCGACGTGTTGAAGACGACGATGGAAGACCTGATGGGCCGGTACGAGATCAAGCTCGGCAAGGCGCAGGCGTTGCCGCGGGTCGCCGTCACCGGTCGATCGGTCGGCCCACCGTTGTTCGAGGCCCTCGAGGTGCTGGGCCAGGCCGAGACCGTGCGCCGACTCCAGGTGGCCGCGACGATTCTGCGGTCCGACGCCGCGACAGACTGAGACCATGTCGGGGACCGGTCGACCGGAGTTCGAGTCGGCGGGGCCGGTCGAGGGTGAGTCGGGGGCGGCACTCGCGCCCGGAGACACCACGCCGGTGGCGCCGCAGCGACCGATCATCGCGACGT
>NZ_JBAVYV010000129.1:0-6076 GCF_049588435.1 Ilumatobacter sp. | reverse complement strand
CAGGAGCTGCCACGCAGCCACGGCCGCCCCGAGCCCGAGCACGAGGCCGACGAACGAGATCAGGATCGGGTCGAGTCGCCGCAGCGCCGAGCGCGACAGGGAACCGAGCAGGCGGTCCTTCACGGGGCGCAACGTCGAATCGAGCATTCGTGGTCAGCAAACCTCCCACATCGGGCCGTGCTTCCCGAACGGCCGCAGTGTTTCCGATTCGGTTCGCACTGGAGCCATGCGAGCCTGGTGACCGCGGCGGCCCCGATGAACTGCGAGGTACCCCGTGAGTAGCGTGCGCATCACCGACTCTCCCCATGCACCGTCCCACGTCACTTCTCTGGGAGGTCCTGTCATGGGCCAGAACTCGTCATCCGCTCACAACGTGGTCGTGCTGGGAGGCACGGTCACCAACGAACCCGCTCGGAGGTCGCTGAAGTCGGGATCCGACGTCGTCAATTTCGATCTGTCCACGACCGTCGATGACCGTCAGATCTCGGTTCCCGTCGCCTGGTACGACCCGTCCGAGTCGGCGCTGTCGTCGTTCGCCGTCGACGAGGAAGTCGTCATCGTCGGCACGGTCCGTCGCCGCTTCTTCCGCTCCGGTGGGCTCACGCAGAGCCGCACCGAGGTCGTCGTCGATTCGTTGCTTCCCGCACGACGTGCCAAGTCGGTGCGGTCGCTGCGGGCAGCCGCGGCCGGCCTGATCAGGCCAGCGGACGAATGACGAGGCCGGTCAGCAGCTTCGGGGTGAAGAACGTCGACTTGGGCGGCATCACGACACCCTCGCGGGCGGTTCGTTCGATCTCGGCCACGCTCACCGGACGGATCAGCACACCCGCATGGGCGTTGCCACCGACGACGGCCTCGATCACGCGGTCCACGCCATGCTGGTAGGTCACCGAGTGGTCGACGCCGGCGAGCAGTTCCTCGAGCCAGAGTCCGTCCAGTGACCGGACCCCGTCGAACGCTCCGGGCTTCGGCGTGAGCCATTCGGCGGTGCCGTCGGGGCGAATCAGGCAGAGCGCACCGCGTTCGTCCATCTCCGCGAGGGTGGCCGCCGACGGTTGCGGTGCCGGGGTGCGATCGAACCCGACGTCGAGGGCGCGCACGAGGTCGTCGACGTGGATGTCGGAGTACAGGCGGTGGATCGCCTCGACGCTGAGCTGGTCGTCGACGAGCTCGCTCACGAACACCAGCGTGTCCTCGGCGTCGGACGTGTCGCTGCCGGTGGCGGAGCGGATCTCGTCGCGGAACTTCTGAGCGACCCCGTAGCGGTGGTGTCCGTCGGCGATCAGCACGTCATCGGTGGCGATCTTCGCGGAGATCGCGGCGATCCGATCGGGATCGGTGACGCGCTCGACCGAATGCTCCACGCCGTCGACGGTCACGGTGGCGATCTCTTCGCCGGGATCGGCCAGCAGTGCGGTCAGCTCGTCGGCCAGCGAGAGCCCCCAGATCGGTGACATGTTCGTGCGCGTCGCCCGTGTGAGGTCGAGTCGGTCCGTCGACGCCTTCGGCGTGATCCGCTCGTGGGGCAACACACCGCACTCGCCGTACGGTCCGACCTCGAGTCCGCCCAGCACGCCGACGATGCTGCGATCGGCTCCGCTGGCGTCGGTGAACCGCAGGCGATAGAGCGTGAACGTCGGCTCGTCGTCGAATGACATGACGTCCGCGTCGATCCACTGGCGCAACAACTCGCCGGCGCGCTCGTAGCGCCCGGGGCCATCCGACTCGCGCGGTACGTCGACGTGGGTCACGTTGAACGGGCTGCGCCGGTTGAGTTCGTCGAGGTCGGCGTCCGAGAGCACGTCGTACGGTGGAGCGATCAGATCGTCGATCTGTCGATCGCTGTAGCGGAGGGCGGGGAATGGAGTGAACCGTGGCACCATCACAGGATGCCACGACGGATCTCGACTGTGCTGTGTGACCTCGACGGCGTCGTGTGGCTCGCCCACGAACCGATCCCTGGATCGGTCGATGCGATCAGCGACCTCCGGGCGTCCGGACGTCGCGTGTTGTTCGTGACCAACAACTCGGTCGCAACGGTCGCCGAACACGAGGCAGCGCTTGCGGCGATCGGCATCGACGCCGTCGGCGACGTGATCTCGTCGTCGATGGCTGCCGCATCACTCGTCGAACCCGGCGAACGCATCCTGATCACGGGTGGACCGGGAATCCACGAGGCGGTGCTCGGGCGAGGCGCCATCCCCGTCGCGAACGACGGAACCTCGCTGGACGACCCACCCGATGCCGTCGTCGTCGGGCTCGATCGGGCGTTCGACTACCAGCGACTCCGCGTTGCGGGTCGAGCCGTTCTCGACGGCGCACGCCTCGTCGGGACCAACCGTGATTCGACGTTCCCCACTCCCGCCGGCCTCGAACCCGGCGGCGGATCGATCGTCGCAGCGGTTGCAGCGGTCGGCGGTGTCGATCCGGTGTTCGCCGGCAAGCCGGACCGGCCGATGGCAGACCTCGTCCTCGACGTGGTCGACGCCGATCCCGACACGCTCCTGATGGTCGGTGACCGTCCCGGGACCGACGGCCGATTCGCCCGCGCGATCGGGTGTCGGTTCGCGCTGGTCGCTTCGGGCGTCACTCCAGCCAACGCGAGCACCGCCCACGACCTCGCGTCGGTCGTGGCGGCGTTGGATTAGTCTGCAGGCCATGGCTACGTCATCGCTCCAACGGCTTCTCGATGCAGGTGTGCAATTCGGCGAGGTCTCGCGCAAGCAGGCCGAGTCAGCCGTCCGCCAACTGGTTGCCGCCGGCGACGTCCAGAAGCGTGACGCCGAGAAGCTCATCGGCGGACTGGTGGAGCGGGGCAAGGAGACATCCGAGCGCCTCGGCGAGATCATCCAACGCGAGGTGTCCAAGCAGGTGAGCTGGATGTCGGAGCGCTTCGACGACCTCGAGGACCGGTTCGAGGAACTCGCCGAGAGCCTGTCCGAGCGGGTCGCCAAGCCGAACAAGGTCGCAGCCAAGAAGGCACCGGCCAAGAAGAAGGCCGCCGCCAAGAAAGCTCCAGCGAAGAAGAAGGCTCCTGCCAAGAAGAAGGCCGCCGCCAAGAAGGCACCGGCGAAGAAGAAAGCTCCCGCCAAGAAGGCACCGGCGAAGAAGCAGGCGACCAAGAAGACGACCGCGAAGAAGGCCGTCGGGTCGTCGGGCGTACGCAAGGTCGCCACCAAGCGCACCGCGCGCTGATCGTTCGAGTCGATGGCAGCCCGTCGTCGGCTCGATGCCGAACTGCTGCGCCGTGATCTCGCTCCGAGCAGAACGGTGGCGCAGGCGCTGATCGATGCAAATCGGGTCTTCGTGAACGGGGCGGTCGCCTCCAAGCCGGCCCGGCAGGTGTCGCCCGGTGACGCGATCGTCGTCGACGGTCCACCGGCGCGGTTCGTGGGTCGCGGCGCCCACAAACTGGACCATGCGCTCGACGAGTTCGGTGTCGACGTGGCCGGACTGCGGATTCTCGATGCAGGAGCGTCGACCGGTGGATTCACCGACTGCGTCCTCCAACGCGGTGCCCGCGAGGTCGTGGCGGTCGACGTCGGTCACGGCCAGTTGCACGAGCGGCTGCGCGCCGATCCCCGCGTCATCAACATCGAGCGGCAGAACATTCGCTCCGTCACCACCGATCTCCTCGGCGGCCCCGTCGATGGTGCGGTCGGCGACCTGTCGTTCATCTCTCTCCGCCTCGTCATCGCGCCGATGGTGGCCGTGTGCAAGCCTGGGGCCTTCATGATCCTTCTCGTCAAGCCGCAGTTCGAGGCGGGTCGGGCCGAGGTCGGGCGCGGACGCGGAGTCGTCACCGATCCGATCGTGCACGACCGGGTCCGAACCGAGGTCGCCGATGCGATCGACCAGGCCGGTTGCCATGTCGAGGGGTGGGCCACCTCACCGATCACCGGTGCCGACGGCAATGTCGAGTTCCTCGTTCGTCTGACCACTCCTCACCGCCCCCACACGGACGACGGTGCCGACGCATGAACCTCGCCCGCCTGGTACTGGTCGCTCATCACGAGCGCGGCGAGGCCAGAACCCACGCGCTCACCGTCGCGAAGTGGTGCGCCGAGCGTGAGATCGAGTTCTGGATGCCGGTCGTCGACGGTGACGAACTCGAGATGGGGGAGTACTCGAGCGACCGTCGGCTGGCCGATGCCGACGTCGTCGTGAGCCTCGGCGGCGACGGGACGATGTTGCGCAGCGTGGATTTGTTGGCCGGCGCAGCGGTCCCACTGATCGGGATCAATCTGGGGTCGCTCGGCTATCTCACCGAGGTCGAACCGGACACGATGTGCGACGCGTTGCACAGGTTCGGACTCGGGGCCGAGGCGGGGGAGTGGCATCTCGATGAACGGATGCTCCTCGACGTCGCGGTGAACGGAACGCTCGTCGGTCGGGCCCTGAACGAAGCCGTGGTCGAGAAGAACCAGTCGGGACACACGGTTCGCCTGCTCGCGCGGATCGATGGGCATCCGTTCACTCACTACGAGGCCGATGGCCTGATCGTGTCGACGCCGACCGGTTCGACCGCCTACTCGTTGTCGGCGCGTGGTCCGATCGTCTCGCCACAGCATCGGGCGATCCTGCTGACCCCGGTGTCGCCGCACATGTTGTTCGATCGTTCCCTCGTGCTGAGTCCCGACGAAGTGGTCGAGATCGAGGTCGCGGGGCATCGGCGAGCCGACGTCGCCGTCGACGGCCAGCCCCACAGCGTGCTGTCACCCGGGGACGTCGTGCGCTGCAGTCCGTCGGACGCGACCGCGAACTTCGTCCGCTTCGGCGCGTACCGGTATCACCAGATCCTCAAGTCCAAGTTCGGTCTCGCCGACCGCTGATCGGCACGCGAGGCCCGGCGGGAGGCCCGAGGTCCGAGCGCGATCGATCGGGCGACCGCGAGCGCTCAGCGAGACGGGGTGCGCCGGTAGTGCATGGCGACTGCACCGTTGCGGAGCGGGTTCGCCGAGACCAGCTCGAGCTGCCGGGTGCTGAGTAGTCCGCTCTGGTGCAGGGTCGGGCCGTGGCCGGCGATCATGGGGTGGACGAGGAACCGGTACTCGTCGATCAGATCCAGCCGGTCCAGCTCGGTCGCGAGCGTGCCGCTCCCGAGGAGCACGCCGGCCGGCGTCGCGTCCTTGAGTGCCTGCACACCTGCACGCAGATCGCCGACGATGTGGTGGCTGTTGGTCCACGGAAAATTCGATCGCGTCGATGACACCACGTACTTCGGTTTGGCCTCGAGTTTGACCGCCCACTCGCGGATCGCCGGCGGCGCCTCCTCGTCGCCGCGAGCAACCGCCGGCCAGTAACTCTCCATCAACTCGTAGGTGATGCGGCCCCACAGCATCGCCCCGCCTTCGTCCATCAGGCGCGTGAAGTAGGCGTGCGTCTCGTCGTCGACGATGCCTTCCTCATGATCGACGCACCCGTCCAGGGTGACGTTGAGGCTGAAGGTCAGCAATCCCACACCACGAGCCTACGACGTCGCCCGATCTCGCCCGTGGACGAGAGCCGTCCAGCGGAAATTCACGAAGCATCCCGTCCCACACCGGCGCCGATCTCGTGCACAGATCGCGGCACTGCCACCCATCACGAACCCGAATAGCCCACCCCTTGCCTGCTTGATCGAACACGTGTACGCTTAGGGTATGAGTTCGACATCGTCCTCACATCACCCGGTCGGGCCGGTCGATGTGATCGATGCCGACACGTTCGATTCGGTGTGCGATGACGTCGCCGGTCACCTGAACGCCCAGATGGGTCGCCTGTTGGACGTCACGATCTGGCTGACGAACGCCGACAAGCGCGACTGGCAAGGCGATGGACTCTGGACGCCGCAGCAGTATCTGGCGTGGCGCTGCGGGATCGGACCCCATCTGGCGTCGAACCTCGTCGACGCTGCGAAACGTGCCCACGAGTTGCCGGTCGCAATCGGTGCTCTCCGAGCCGGTGAGTTGTCGTTCGATCAGTTGATGCCGATCGTGCGGTCCATCCCGGCGTGGGCCGACGGCCAAGTCACCTCACTCGCCACCCGCTTGACCGTCACTCAGATCCGGCGACTCGTCCGCGACACCGATTGGGC
>NZ_JBAVYV010000128.1:0-12211 GCF_049588435.1 Ilumatobacter sp. | reverse complement strand
CCGAACACGCTGACCTCGATCTCCGAGCGGTCGCGTGCAGCTCGGTCGCATGCCTCGTCGAGCAGGGAGAGTCGCTTCGCGAGCGATGGGCGGGAGCTGATCGGCAACCAGCCGTCCGCCCACTCGGCGACGTGGCCGAGCAGACGCGGCCCGGCACCTCCACCGATGTGCATCTTCGGTCCGGCTGCGGCCGCAGGTTTGGGCCACGCCCACGATGGGGTGAAGCTGACGTGTTCGCCGTCGAACTCGGCCACGTCATCGCTCCAGATCGCCCGGATCGCGTTCGCCGATTCTCGGGTGTGGTCCCAACGAGCGGGGAAGTCGACCCCGTGGTTGGCCAACTCCTCGCGGTTCCAACCGAACCCGACACCCATCTCGACACGGCCGCCGCTGAGGGCGTCGAGCGTGGCGTACTCCTTCGCCGTCCACAGCGGATCACGGGCCGCCAGCAACAGCACACTCGTGCCAAGCCTCAGTCGAGTCGTGACCGCGGCAGCCATCGCCAGCGCGACGGTGGCGTCGAGCAATCGGGAGTACACGTCGGGGAGCGGCTCACCGGACAGCGATCCCGGCCACGGCGTGTCGCGAGAGACCGGGATGTGGCTGTGCTCGGGGAGCCACAATGATTCGAAGCCGCGTTCCTCGACGGCGACGGCGAGTTCGACGGGGGAGATGCCACTGTCGCCGGACATCAACGAAATTCCGACCCGAGCCGCCGTCGCCATGGCAGAAAACGTAACGTCCCTGGTGACGCCGGACGAGGCGGAGCAATTCGTCACGGGTGGGTCCGACCCGCTCGTCACGTGACACGACGAACGGAGACGACATGCATCTCGCAGACATCGGCCGGTACTGGTCGGCCAACCGTCCCGACGACATCGGGTTGCGGTTCGAGGGCCGCAGCTTCACCTGGCGTGAGATCGATCGTCGCACCGACGAACTCGCCGCGGGACTTGCGGCCCTCGGTGTGGCCAGCGGGGATCGCGTCGGGCTGCTGATGAGCAATCGCCCGGAGTGGTGCGAGGTCGCGATGGCGACGTTGAAGCTCGATGCTGTCGTCGTTCCGATGAACGTCCGGTTCACCGCGACCGAAGTTGCGTACGTCGCGGATGATGCCGACTGTCGGATCGTCGTCAGCGAGGAGGCGTTCACCTCCGCACTCGAACGACTCGGTGATCGCCGGGTGATCCTCGCTGATGGCCTCGATGCCCACCGGGTCACCGGAGCGACGACGGAATCGGCCCCCGGCGCCGGCGGAGACGCACCTGCATTCGTGTGCTACACGTCGGGGACCACGGGCGACCCCAAGGGCGCCATCCTGACCCACACGTCGTGGAACGCTGGATCGCAGGGATGGGCACAGGCGATGGCGCTCGGGCCGGCCGATCGGGTGCTGCTTCCGTTCCCGCTCGCCTTCACCGGCGGTCTGGCGGTGTGGCTGTTCACGTATTGGGCCGGTGGCTGCGTCGTCCTCGAGCAGGCGTTCGACCCGGGACGCGCGCTCCACCTCATCGAGGAAGAAGGCGTCACCGGACTCTTCGCTGTGCCGCTGATCTACCAGACGATGATCGAACATCCGAGCTGGGAAACGGCCGACCTGTCGTCCTGGCGCGTCGCGTCGTCGGGCGGTGCTGCGGTTCCCGAATCGTTGATCCGGGCCGTCCAGGCACGAGGTGTCCCGATGGCACAGGGCTACAGCCTCACCGAGGCGTCGGCGGCGGGAACGGTACTCTCGCCCAACGATGCCTTGCGCAAACTCGGCTCCGCCGGACTCGCCGTGTTGCACGGCCAGATCCGCATCGGCGGCATCGACGACGAGCCCGTCGCTCCGGGCGAGATCGGTGAGATCCTCGTCGGCGGTGCACAGAACATGGCGGGATACTGGAACCGACCGGAGGAGAGCGCTGCCGCACTGCGCAACGGGTGGTTGCACACCGGCGATCTCGGACGGGTCGACGGGGAGGGCTACCTCTACGTCGTCGACCGGGCGAAGGACATGCTCATCTCCGGCGGGCTCAATGTGTACCCGGCCGAGATCGAGCGCCTGGTCGCATCGCTCCCGGGACTGACGGAGGTCGCGGTGATCGGCGTTCCCGACGACCGCTGGGGCGAGACCCCGGCGGTGATCGCGGTGGGCGACCGTGATCTCGTCACACCGCGAGCGGTCCTCGACGCCTGCGAGGACATCCTCGCCGACTACAAGATGCCCCGCTACCTCGTCGTCCGAGACGAGCCGCTTCCACGGAACATGTCGGCCAAGGTGCTCAAACGCAGCCTGGTCGACGAGTACCGCGATCTCGCCGCTGATGCGGAACCGATCCGCTGACGTGACGGAATCCCTCGAGCGCCCGCCGGCGTCGGGCCCGACGTTGTCCAGCCCGCCTCTCGCGGCGGACCTGGCACGAGCGCTGCTGTCGGCTGCGCCCGATGCGATCATGCTCGTCGACGCCGATGGCCGGATCCGCCTTGCCAACGACGCGGCCCTCGGTCTGTTCGGCTGTGACGAAGCCGACCTCGTCGGTACCCCGGTCGACTCGCTGGTTCCCGATGAGCAGCGCGCCGAACACGCTGGCCTCCGTCACCGCTATGCCGAGCACCCGGGGCGTCGCCCGATGGGGACCGGGCTGCAGCTGAGCGCTCGGCGTCGCGACGGATCACTGGTTCCCGTCGAGATCAGTCTCAGCCCGATCGAGTACGAGGGAACCTCGATGACGATCGCGGCGGTGCGCGACGTGACCGACGCCCGCGACACCACGGCGCGGATCACCCTGCTCAAGGAGCGTGAGCGCATCGCGCGCGACCTCCACGACATGGTCATCCAACGGATCTATGCCGCCGGCATGTCGATCCAATCCGTGATCGGCCAAGTCGACTCGGATGCCACCCGCGATCGACTCAACGACGTCACCGATACGCTCGACGAGACGATCCGCCAGCTCCGCCAGTCGATCTTCGAACTCGGACGGACCGACGATCGCCGGACGTTGTCGAGCCAGATCGCGGCGCTCGTCGACGACCGGGCCGAGCACCTCGGATTCGCACCCGACCTGCGCATCGTCGGTCCGATGGACGACCTCCCCGAATACGTCGCCGATCAACTGGTCGCGCTCGTGAGCGAAGCGATGTCGAACGTCGCCCGTCATGCGAGCGCGACATCGGCACGAGCGGTGATCGAATCCGGCGGGGACTACGTGTCGGTGGTCGTCGAGGACGACGGCGTCGGCATCCGCTCATCACCGAAGGCGGGTGGAGGCCTGTCGAACATGATCTGGCGCGCCACCGAACTCGGAGGCTCGTGTTCGATCGAGAGCATCGAACCGTCCGGAACGCGCCTCGTCTGGCGAGTCCCCACCGGCGCGCAGCGACCCACGACCTGAGGCGGACGGCCGCACGCCGGGGTGTTCTCGCTCAGAACTGGCCGCGCTCCTCGACCCGAGCCGCGAGCGCCGCTGCCTCGGTGCGCCGGGACATCCCGAGCTTGGACAGCAGGTTCGACACGTAGTTCTTGACCGTCTTCTCGGCGAGGTGGATCTCCTCGGCGATCTGGCGGTTGGTCATGCCCTGGCCGATCAGTTCGAAGATGCGGGTCTCCTGGGGCGTGAGGTCGTCGAGGCGGCCGACTTCGCTGTCGCGGATCCGTCGTGCTGCAGCACGGACGACGGCGTCGTCGAGGAGTTGGCGGCCGGCCGCGACCTGGCGGATCGCCTCGATCAGCTCGTTGCTGCGGATCTGCTTGAGGACGAATGCGGCGGCACCAGCGAGGCTCGCGTCGACCAGGGCCCGGTCGCTCGGGAACGAGGTGAGGATCAGTGACCGGACGTCGGGAAACTCCGATCCGATCGCACGACACAGATCGATTCCGTTGGCATCCGACACGCGTACGTCGAGGACCGCCACGTCGGGCCGACAGGCCCGCACCGCAGCGAGGCCATCGGCGACCGTCGCAGCCTCGCCGACGACCGTCATGTCGTCCTGCGCCTCCAACGCCGCAACGACGCCCTGGCGGACGAGCTCGTGATCGTCCAGAACGAAAACCCGGATCATTCGGTCAGTGTGGCGCGGCGGTGCCCGACTCGTGCGAACCCACGTGATCGTGATGGGGGACGACGACGATCGGGCGGTCGACGTGATGTAGCAGCCAGGTCGAGACGGATCCCAGAATGGCCGAACCGATCGCGCCGTGGCCCCGAGCGCCCATCACGATCAGGTCGGCGCCCTCCGAGACGCGGGCGAGCTCGCGTCGCGGGTGACCGTCGACGAAGGTCCGTTCGATCTGCGGCCTGTCGGTGAGCCGTCGTTGCGCATCGGCCGCTTCGGCCTGATCGACGAGGTGCCCGAATCGTTCCCGCGCGAGGTCGCTGGCCTCGGGGAAGAAGAACTGATCGGCGCCGACGACGATCGGTGTCACGTCCCAGACCATCACACACTCGATGACGCAGTCACCGCCCGCGAACGCCATCGCCCAGTCGAGCGCCGCTCGAGAGTTCTCCGAACCGTCGAACGCGACGACGATGCGGCGGGTGGTGCCGACGGCCGCCGCCGCTGGAATGACGGCCGTGGGTCGGATGGCGTGGGTGGTGCACTGCGTGCTGGTCGAGCCGAGGATCAGCCGGCTGAAGCCACCGCGGCCCCGTGCGCCGACGACGAGCAGCGAGGATTCGCGGGACGCTTCCAGCAGGACCGAGGACGCGTCGCCCTGGCACGCGCTGCCGCCGACCTGGATCGTCGTCTGGCGGGACGGCGCGGCGCCATCATCACCCGAACCCAGTTCGGTGCAGACGGACCGGGCGACGTCCTGAGCGATGGCGGCGGCTGCGTCGCTGATCTCGCGGGTGTCCCACGCCGGTACACCTGCCCCCATGGTGGAGACCGATGCGACGCTCGGAATGTTCCACGCCGTGATGACCCGGAGCGCCTCTGCTCGCCCCCGGACGTGGCGGGCGGCCCACGCTGCGGCGTGACCTGCGCATTCCGATCCGTCGGCGCCGACGATCCAGCGTCGCGTCGACTCCGTGGCCCCCGGCTTGTGTGTGACCTGCATGGCTCCACTCCGCCTCTGTTCCGGACGTCGGCAACAGAGGCGAAAGTCACGCGTTGACCTCTCCACCGTCGTCCTCCCCACCGTTGACCTCTCCACCGTGAAGCGAACCGACCCGGGTGCGTTCGGGACCTTCGGCCGTGTCGCCGGATCGGGAGTATCTGTAGATTCCGGGTCATGAGCAACACTCAGGTCGATGCCGCGCGGACGACCCGATGGATGGTCGGTGTGGATGGCTCGCAGGACGCCGCGGTCGCGCTGCGGTGGGCGGCCGGGATGGCGGCGGCGTCCTCGTCCGAGATCGTGCCGGTGTGTGCGTGGAACGTTCCGCTGCCGACGTTCGCGCTCGCCGGGCGTCGCGCGATCGATGTCGACCGGGCCGGTCTGAGGGCGACGGCGGAGGTCGGCGCAGCACAGTCGATCGACGCCGCATCCGACAGCGACTCGGAGGAGGTCCTGATCGGCGAGCTGTTGACCGTCGAGGGGCACCCGTCGGATGTGCTGCTCGACCTGACCGGAGCGGGGACCACTGTCGTGACGGGTCGGCGCGGGATCGGTCAGATCCGGCGTCGGGTGCTCGGCTCGGTGAGCCGGGACCTCGCGACGCACTGCGAGGGCCCGGTCGTGATCGTGCCGGCGGGCTGGGACCGGCGACCGTGTCGCACGATCGTCGTCGGTTTCGACGGCAGCGAGCATGCACAGGCCGCGTTGGCGTGGGCCCTGGCCAACGCCCCGGAGGATGCCACGGTGCGCGCGCTCATCGCGATCGACGTGGTCCCGTGGCTGCAACCCGAACTGGTGCTCGAACGACACTCCGACTACGTCGAGGAGGAGCGCGCGCGAATCGCTGCCGCCATCGATGCGGTCGACCCCGACCAGCGAGCCGAGCGGGTCGTCGTCCTCCACGGGCCGCGCCAGGCGCTGGCCGAGGCGATGGACGAGGCTGACCTCATCGTCGTCGGCCCGCGCGGAATCGGAGCGGTCAGCCGCACGATGCTCGGTTCGGTGACGACGTGGATCCTCGAAGCTGCGTTGTGTCCGATCGCCGTGGTCCCGCGCTGACCGACCGAGCGATGGTCGGCCCGGAGATCAGCTCGGCCGCATGAACGGGCTCCCGGGGTGGTACTCGACGTTCGGCTCGGGGATCACCGCTCCGGGGGCCGCGTGGACCGGTTCCCATCCGATCGACGAATCGGGCGACACCTGGTCGAGCACATGGAACCGGCGGCCGGTGACCTCGTGCGGTGAGATCCGGACGAAGTTCGGCTTCGGATCCGCGGCCCAGGGGAACAGCGGGAGTTCCTCGGCCGCGAACACCGAGTTCATCTCCTCGATCTGCTCGGCCCAGCCCTTCACCACGACGCTCCACGCCGTCCGCTCCGTCGGGCGGTACCCGTCGATCTCGAACGCGACGTGGTGCATCAGAACCGCGGACGCGAGCTTCGTGCCCGCTCCCGAGCGGAAGACCAGCGACGTCCCGTCGACGACGAAGTTGACCGGGAAGATGTCGGGACGGCCTCCGACGTCCACGGCCAACCGGCCGACCATCGTCTCGTCCAACAACCGCCAACATTCGGTCTCGTCCAGGATTTCGATGCCGTTCCGATCGTTCATGGTTCCATCAAGGCCCGTTCGTACCGATGACCGCCAGAGTCGAACGTCCCGATCAACGGTCGGTTGCTGGTGTCGGGTGCCACGATCGGGGACAATCGCGAGATGACCCGTCTCGTGATGTTCTCGACCAAGCCGTACGACCGCCGGGGTTTCGATGCCGAGGTGGAGGGTCGGCCGATCGAGATCGAGTATCTGGAGACCCGACTCGACGTCCACACCGTGAGCCTCGCCGCGGGTGCCTTCGCGGTGTGCGTCTTCGTCAACGACGATGTGTCCGCGCCGGTGCTCGAGGCGCTCGCGGCGGGCGGGACGTTCGTCGTGGCGTTGCGCTGTGCCGGGTTCAACAACGTCGACCTCGACGCTGCCCGGCGGCTGGGAATCCAGGTCGTCCGGGTTCCGTCGTATTCGCCGAACGCGGTGGCCGAGCACACGATCGCGCTGATGCTCAGCCTCAACCGGCACATCCACCGGGCTCACAACCGGGTCCGCGATCGAAACTTCGCCCTCGACGGTCTCGTCGGGTTCGACATGGCGGGCAAGACGGCTGCCGTGATCGGCACCGGCAAGATCGGCATGATCGTCGCCCGGTTGCTCTGGCACCTCCGCTGCGAGGTGATCGCGGTGGATCCGTTCCACGACGAGCACCTGACCGAACTCGGCGTCGAATACGTCGAACTGGACGAGGCGCTGCAGCGCGCCCACATCGTGACGCTCAACTGCCCGCTCACCGATGAGACCCACCACCTCATCGACGAGCGGTCGATCAGTGAGATGCGCCGCGGCGCGATGCTCGTCAACACCGGCCGCGGGGCGCTCGTCGACACGTCCGCCGTGCTCGCCGCCCTGAAGACGGGCCACATCGGCTCGTTGGCGCTCGACGTCTACGAGGAGGAGGGAGATCTGTTCTTCGAGGATCGGAGCGCCGAGATCATCGACGACGACGTCTTCGCCCTGCTCCTGACGATGCCGAACGTGCTGATCACGGCGCACCAGGCCTTCCTGACCACCGAGGCTCTGGCGGCGATCGCCGAGACGACGATCGACAACGTGCTCGCCATCGTCGACGGGTCGGACTCAGCGCATCACGTGTAGCGACCCGGTCACCCGCACGCGGCGAGGAGATCCGCGAACGACGCCTCGATGTCGGCGCGGAACGACTCCGGGTCGGTGATCGCTGCCGGGTCGGCGACGATGCCGATGTCGAACTTGCCGTTCATCGACAGCGCGGTGATGTTCGCTCCCGTCCCGGCGACCGGACCCATCGGGATCGTCGCGGTCACTTCGCAGCCCGACACGAAGATCGGGAACGGAGCACCGCGCAGGTTCGACGTCGAGAAGTCGATGTGTGCCGCCGCCGATCGAGCGGTCGATGTCACGAGTGACGTGGGGAGGAGGTTGGCGATGCCCGAGAGGCTCGTCATCCCGCCGGTGCGTTGCGCCTCGTCCTTGGCGACCGCGGTCGCGGCGATGACCGCCGCGACGCGTTCGGTCGGCGTCATCGGCCCCGCCGGGAGTCGGACCGGAACCGGCGTGAACGCGTTGCCGCCGGCCACACCGTCCTTGCGGGTGCTCAGCACGAAGCTGGAGCTGACCGTCGAGATGTGGATCCCGCGTTCGAGGTGATAACGGTAGGCCGCCTCGGCCAGCCCCGCCAGAAACGCATCGTTGATCGTTCCGCCGGCAAGCTTGCCGATCTGTTTCAGGTCGTCGACCTCGAGGCGGACCCATTCGAAGTGGCGGTGGCGGGAACGACCCGACCAGAGGCGGGACCCCGCAACGGGCTCACCGTCGTCGTCTCCGGAGGGTCGCAACTGGGACGCCGCTCCGCGGACCGTGTCGACCGCGGTTTCGATGGTCGACCCGATCCGACTCGGATCGGCCGGCCACATCGCGAACTCGCCGAGCATCCGACGCCCGATCCCGAACTGCCGTCGTGCGAGATGGATCGCCGACGCCTGGATGCTCGAGATCGCATTGGTCGCCAGGTCGCCTCCGGCTTCCTTCGCCCCGCCGGCCGCGACCGCCTCGGCGATCACCGCGTCGAGGTCGACCCCGGGCGGTTGAGGCTCGTCGCGGCTGACCTGTTGGTACAGCTCCGCCATCCTGAGCTGGCCGATGCCGTCGCTCACCGAGTGATGGATCATCGACCAGATCGCCGAGCGTCCGCCTTCCAATCCACCGATCACCACGAAGCGCCACAACGGCCGGGTCCGGTCGAACGGCTCCACGTAGAGCCGGGCGGCGAGATCGAGCAACTGGCTCATCGATCCCGGAGCGGGAAGCACCGTCTCGCGAAGGTGGGCGTCCAGGTCGAACTCGGGATCGGGGACCCATGCCGGGGTGGACAGACGGGCGAACCCGGGGACGACGCGCTGGTAGAGGCGTGGCGTGTGTGCGATCCCGGCGATCAGCGTCGGCCGGAAACGCTCCATGTCGAGTGGCCCGTCGAGGATCGCGAGACCCGCGCCGCTCGGGTTCAGCCACGGATCCTTCTCGATGTTCCACATCAGCGCTTCGTGTTCGCTCATGCGGGCCGACGTCTCGGCAGTGCGTTCTCGGGCCATGGCGTCTCCGTCTCGTCGTGCGTGGTCGTGTCAGGTGTCGGTGCCGGGGCGGCGGGTCGCCTCTGCGTACGGGTCTCCGGAGTATCCGGGAGGGAACGTGCGCATCAATTCTTCGGTCGTCGGCTCGCGCACCTCGGAGGCGGCCGGCGGGAGGAGTGCCGAGATCGCGCTCATGATCCGCTTGGTGTCGGCGTTCGGGCTGCGGTACTTGAGCTCGACGGGGTCACCGACCACGGCCGTCACGACGGGCCGGGTGAGCGGGTTCATGTTCGGGAGCCGCTGGTTGCGCGGCCAGACGTCCTCGGTTCCCCAGAGCGCGACCGGGATGACCGGCACGTGTGTCTCGGCAGCGAGTTTGGCGGCGCCCCAGCGTCCCTGCAGTTCGGGCTCGAAGAAGGCCGGCCCACGCGGGATCGTTCCCTGCGGCGCGAGCATCACCAACTCGCCGCCCTCGAGCGCGCGTTGAGCGGCTCGCAACGGTGCGTCTGATCCGGAGGCCCGCTCCACGCGGACTCCGCCGAGCCCCTGCAGCAGTCGTCCGATGATCGGAACGTCGAAGACCTCTTTCTTGCCGAGACCCCGGATGTTCCGCCCGGCGCGGGCGATCAGGAGTCCCATCACCGTCGGATCGAAGTAGGACCGGTGGTTGAAGACGACGAGCGCGGGTCCCTCGGCGGGGATCTTGTCGTCGCCTTGGAACACGATGTCGGCGTACGGAGCGACGAGTTCGGGTCGCATCAACGGGCGCGACCACTCTTGGAGTTCGCGGCCGCCGACCTTGATCACACCCTCGCTCTTGTCGAGGTGACGAATCGGCCAACCCTTGATCGTGGCCAGCGCAGCCAATCGCGCGTCGGGGTTCACCGCGACCGGCTTGCCGACGAGGTCGAGCAGCGCGGCGTCGAAGTAGCTGTCGCTGTAGGCCGAGCTGCGGTCGAGACGGACGTCGTGTTCTGCCGCCCACTCCTCGACGGCGTGGGCCTTGTCGGGGCCCCACACGAACACACCGTCGATCTCGCCGGTGTAGCTGTTGTCCTCGTGCTTCCACGCAGTGCCGATCACGCCGTCGAACCCGAGGGCGTGGGCCAACGGCTCGGTGAACGCGAGCGGTGACGTCGACGCGAGGACGAGCAGGTCGCCCGCTCGACGATGGTCCTCGATGAGCAGCTTGGCGAAAGGCAGGATCTGCTTGGCGATCTCTGCAGCCGCGCCCTGTGACGCTGTCTCGACGTCGGCGACCGACCATCCGACGGCGGCGCGGACGGCGAGTTTGGCCGGCTGCATCAACAGACGCGACTCGCCGACGGTGTCGAACACGGTCTTGAGCGTCTTGGTCGCTGCGCCGACGACGGACTCCAGCACCGGATTCGACATGCTCGACGAGATCCCGGCCTCGGACAGATGCCGCATGAAAATCGGCGTCGTCGATGCGGCGATCAACGTTCGGTCGAGATCGAAGATGGCTGCAGTTGTCACGAAATTCTCCTCTGTCGACCGGTCTTCGCATGGTAGCCATCCGCATCGGTGGGTCTGCACCGACGCGTGACATACTGGAATCTCAGGATCGAGGGGCGATTCGGTGGATCAGGGGGACAGATGAATCTGGCAGCCGTCATCACGGGGCACGATGCGAGCAAGGTCGCATTGATCGACGGTGAGGACCATGTGACGTATGGGGCACTGCGCCGCCAGGTGGCCGCGATGCAGGTCGACCTCGGCGAGCGTGGCGTCGGACTCGACACGACGGTCGCACTCGCAACGGGCAACGACGCCGCGTTCGTCGTCTCCTCGCTCGCGGTACTCGGACTCGGCGGGATCGTCATGCCGCTCAACCCGGGAAGCCCGACGAGCGAGTTGGCCCGAAAGCTCGAGGCGGCCGATCCGACGATGATTCTCGTGGGCCATGCGGGGCGTCTGCATCTCGGCGACACGTCGCTCGGAACACCGACGATCGACCTGATCGAGATGCTCGCGATCGCCCGGTCCGCCGAGGATGGGCCGACCGAGCCGACGATCGTCGACCGTGACGACGACACGCCCGCGTTCTACATGGCGACCAGCGGCGTGTCCGGAGCGGCGAAGGTGGCGGTGCTGAGTCACCACAACCTGCGCTGGATCCACGCCGCGCTGCGCGAGGTCGACCCGCCACTGTCCTCCACCGACGTCACGATCGGCTCGCTGCCGTTCACCCACATCTTCGGACTCAACGTCGTGTTGATGGCCACACTCGATGCCGGAGCGACCCTGGTTCTGCAGGAGCGATTCGATGCCGAGGGGAGCCTGCGCCTGGTGAGTGAGCACGGTGTCACGAGCCTGACCGGCGCACCGCCGATGTGGAAGCGCTGGCTCGAGGCCGACGTTCCCGACGATTCGCTGGCGTCGGTGCAGTTCGCTTCCTCCGGTGCTGCCGCGCTGCCCGTCGAGGTGTTCGAGGGCGTCAAGCAACGCTTCGGGATCGAGATCGCGCAGGGTTACGGACTCACCGAGACCTCGCCGGTCGTCACGCTCGGACGCGGTGCTCCGGTGCGGCCCACATCGGTCGGCAGGGTCCTCCCGGGCGTCGAGGTCGCACTCGTCGACGACTCGGGCACGCCGGTCGACATCGGCGACGAAGGGGAGATCGTGGTGCGCAGCCCCGGCGTTTTCATGGGGTATCTGAACGACCAGGCCTCGTCCGAAGCCGCACTGTCCGACGACGGCTGGCTGTGGACCGGTGACATCGGGATCTTCGACGAGGACGGGTATCTCTACCTCGTCGACCGGATTAAGGACATCATCATCGTCTCGGGCTTCAACGTGTATCCGGCCGAAGTCGAGAACGTCCTCATGCAACATCCGAAGGTTTCCGGGGTGATCGCCACCGGTGTTGCCGACGAACTGACCGGCGAAACCGTCGTCGCCCACGTCGCAGGGACGGCCACCCAGGACGAACTGGAGCAACTCGCGGCGGAACACCTGAGTCGGTACAAGCGACCGACGCAGTACTACTTCCTCG
>NZ_JBAVYV010000127.1:0-3330 GCF_049588435.1 Ilumatobacter sp. | reverse complement strand
GTGTTCACGCGTCATCGCCACGATCAGGTCGGCGTCGCGTAGATGTGCAGGTGTGAGTTGGGTGGCGCGGTGCGCCTCGATCTCGTCGCCGACCCCCAGCTCGCGTGCAACGCGCAACAGCTTGCTGTCGACGCGGCTCCCGGCCGGCGCGGAGAGCCCTCCGGACGTCACCTCGGCCTCGACGCCGATCTCGTCCAACGCTCGACGGAGCAGCACCTCGGTGAGCGGCGAGCGGTTGAGGTTGCCGGTACACACCACCAAGACCTTCGGCACGATCGGAGGGGCACTGTCGACCGCATCATCGAGTCCGGACTCGGGTGCTTCGGCACCCCGGGTCCAGGTGCCCACCCCGCCGGGGGTCTCGGTCGGCTGAGCGCTCGATGTGATCACGCGGGCCGGAACCCCCACCACCGTCGAGCCATCCTCCACGTCACCGATGACCACCGCTCCGGCGCCGACGATGACACGCGCTCCGATCGCCACACCCGGAAGGACGGTCGAACCGATTCCGACCAGTGTCTCCTCGCCGACCGAGACTGCGCCGGCGAGGGCTACGCGCGGCGCGACGTGGGAGAACGCACCGATCGAGCACTCATGGTCGACGATCGCTCCGGTGTTGACGATCGAGCCGAGCCCGATTCGAGCGTGGGCGTTGACCACGGCTCCGGGCATCACCAGCGCTCCCGCTTCGACCATCGCCGATCGCGAAACAACGGCGTCGGGGCTGATCGCGGGGACGAGTTCGGCCCCGAGCGATGTCACCCGGTCGATCAGCGAGTGGCGTGCGGCGTTGTCGCCGACCGCGACGAACGCCCAGCGCCCGTCGACCAGCAGGGTGTCGAGTTCGTCGACGGTGCCGATCATGTCGACGCCGAGCGACGCAATATCGGCACGGGCGAGGCCATCGGCGGACACGCAACCGGCGACCTCGTGGCCGCTTCGAAGCAGCACCTCGATGCACACCAGCGCATGGCCGCCGGCCCCGATGACGACTCCCGATGTGGCTTCCACTGATCCGACCGTAGCCGCAGCCCATCGGCACCACCACGGCACGACGGGGGCGCAGGCCAGGCGCGAACGCGGAATCAGATGCTCGCGAGAGTCCGTGCCAGGGTCACTGCCCACTCCTATACTCGAACCGGCTCCGTGGTCCACGGGGTGAACGATCGCCAGTCGGCGAAGGACAGGGAGTACGTGATCGGACGTCGTTTCGAGCAACCGGGATGGAGCGCGAGCACGGATGCCCGTCTCCGGCGTGCCTTTCCGATCATGCAGTTCGCCGGTGACGCTCTGGCGTGGGTGGTCGCCATCCCGGTGACGACGCTCTTGCGGTATGACCTCCGACCCGCCCCGATCGACTGGCGCGGGGTGGCGATCGTCGTGTTGGCCGCGATTGCCGCCCAGGGAGCGATCGGCTACGCACTCGGTCTCTATCGCCGCCGCTATCACTACGCGAGCCTCGAAGAGGTTCGCGTCCTCGGCTTCACGATGGCCGCGGTCGCGGTGGTGATCTTCGTCGTCGCGCATCCGAACGAAGGCGCTTTGGTCCCGCGGACGGTTCCCGCCCTCGCATTGCTCCTCGCGCTCGTGCTCGCTGCGATCGTGCGCTTCTCGGCGCGTCTCGTCGAGGAGCGTCAACGGCGCCCGTCCGAGGATTTGAGCGAGCCGATCATCGTGTACGGAGCCGGTCGTTCCGGCTCGCAGATGATCAAGATGCTCCTCGCGTCACCCGATCAGCCGTACCTGCCGGTGGCGTTGCTCGACGACGATCCCGCCAAAGCTGGTTTGCGGGTCAACGGTCTGCGCGTGCGCGGCACCGGTGCCGACGCGCCGAAGGTCGCGCGCCAGTACGGAGCGTCCTCCGTGCTGATCGCGGTTCCGTCGTTGAGTGGTACCGACCTGAGCGCGCTCACCGAACCGCTCGCCGAGGCCGGGCTCACCGTGCTGATCCTTCCGCGCCTGGTCGACGTGTCGATGTCATCCGAGGACTTCACGACCAGCACGATTCGCCCGCTGACGATCGAGGACCTGCTCGGTCGTCCCACGGCCGACGTCGACGTCTCGGCGATCGCCGGATACATCGCCGGTCGCCGGGTGCTGGTCACCGGTGCCGGCGGGTCGATCGGCTCCGAGCTCTGCCGTCAGCTCCATGCCTTCGGGCCGGCCAAACTGTTCATGCTCGATCGCGACGAGTCGGGGCTGCACTCGACGCAGTTGTCGATCGATGGTCGCCCGTCACTCGGATCGGCATCACTCGTGCTCGCCGACATTCGTGATCGTGCCCGGATCACCACGTTGTTCGACGAGCACCGCCCAGATGTGGTGTTCCACGCGGCAGCGCTCAAGCACCAACCATTGCTCGAGAACAATCCCTCGGAAGCGTGGAAGACCAATGTGATCGGAACGCACAACGTGCTCGAGGCGGCGGCCAAGGTCGGGGTGGAGCGCTTCGTCAACATCAGCAGCGACAAGGCCGCGGATCCGGCCGGGGTGCTCGGCTACTCGAAGCGGATCTGCGAACGGCTCACCTCGGATGCGGCTCGGTGCCACGCGCGGCCGTACGTGTCCGTGCGGTTCGGGAACGTACTCGGTTCACGCGGTTCGATGTTGGAGGTGTTCAACCGCCAGATCGCCGACGGTGAGGCGGTGACGGTCACCCATCCTGAGATCACGCGCTTCTTCATGACGGTCGAGGAAGCCGTCGCCTTGACCATCCAGGCGGGGGCGATCGGTGCGGGTGGCGAGGTGCTCGTGCTCGACATGGGGACCCCGGTCCTGATCGAGGACGTCGCGCGCCGTCTGATCCAGCAGTCTGGGACGGCCACGCCGATCGTCTACACCGGTCTGCGCGACGGTGAGAAGCTCCACGAGGTGTTGTTCGGCCCGGACGAGATCGATCATCGGCCGAGCCATCCTCTGATCAGCCATGCACCCGTTCCGCCACTGTCGTTCGTCGACTTGAACGGATCGTGCCCGGGTCACGGTCGCCGGGAGATCTCGATCGAGGACATGGCTGCGGTGACGTGGTATGGCGATGCACCCCCTTCATGATCGACGGGGAGACGTGAGTCCCGACCGCGGCACGGTCGCATGACGGCGACCACACGGCTGACATCGCGACGCCGAATTCGTCGCAATCGAATCTCGGGGACCGACGCCATCGCCGTCGGGGTCGTCGCTGCGATCACCGGCATCGCCGCGGCTTTCGCCGGCACTCACCCGACCGCGTGGGGTCCGTCCGATGTCATCCTGACTGCGCAGGTGGCGTTCTCGAGGGTCGACACGTTCGCGGCCGGGCTCGACGAGACGTTCTCGGGTCCACTCGATGCC
>NZ_JBAVYV010000126.1:0-7896 GCF_049588435.1 Ilumatobacter sp. | reverse complement strand
GAGATCATCGAGTTCTGCCGCGGGACGCTCGCGGCATACAAGGTGCCCCGCCTCGTCCAGTTCGTCGACGACGTCCCGAAGACGAGCACCGGCAAGGTCATGCGCCGGATGTTGAAGACGCTGGATGGCGACTCCGGCCGATGAACTGCCGAACCCGGCCGCTTCCGACCGGTGACGGCTGCGGAGCGACCCGTTGCAGGCGGGCGTCGATCCGCCGGAGCCACTTCTCCATCAGTTCCACGCCACGGCCATCGCCGAGGTCCGCTGCCTCGATGAGCCCCGTGGACCGATGCAGGACGATGAGCGTGGCGTCGAGATAGTCGGCGAGGAATCGGTCGAAGGGATAGTCGTTCACTCCGTTGGCGACCAGCTCGGCGTGGTAGCCAGCGAGGAGCTCGTCGACCACGGATTCGGGTACGTCGTGCTGCAGCGACGACATCATGAAGTAGGCGACGTCGACCACGACGGGTCCGGGTGTTGCGGTCTGCCAGTCGATGAGGGCCCCGACCGAACCATCGGGACCGAAGAACATGTTGTCGAGGCGGGCGTCGCCATGCAGCAAGCACTGCGGGACCTCGACACGCTGTCTCTTCACCCGCTCGACCCCCGTCGCGCTCAGTGATTCATACAGAGCAACAGAGTGCGGCGAGAAGTACGGAGCCGCCGCGTCCAGGAACTTCTCGCGACCGTTGAGATAGAGCGCGTGGACGAGCCGCGGGATGGTGTCGGGCCCCTTGGTCCAATGCACGTCCGGCACACTCACCGCTCCCCATGTCGCAGCGTGCAGACGGGCGAACACCGACAACGCCGCGGCAGCTCGTTCCGGCGACGCCCCGGCGACCTGGTCGCCGATCTCACCGTCGGCGAGGTCCTCGATCAGCATGACGCACGGCGGAACGAACGACTTGCCCTGCTCTCGCATGATCAGTCTGCGCAGCAACCAGAGGGGGAAACGATCGACCTTGATCGTCTGGGCGCGCATCTTCGGCTCGTGGCCGTCGGCCTCGTAGATGGCGCTGTAGACCTTCGGTTTCGGGATGTCGATCGCAGGCAGGATGTCGGAGTACACGCGAACCTCGCGCTCGTACACGCCGATCGCCCGACCGGCGGCCCGGTTCCGGTCGACCGGAGTAGGGATCTTCGCGATCATCGTTGCCGGGCCAACCGGACCGTCGTACGACAGCGCGAGCCGAGCGAGCACGCCCATGAAGCCCTCGCCTTCACCGAGGATGGTCTGGTCGACCGCAGTCACGGTCGAGTCCGGGCCGATCGTGCCCGATCGCCGAAGCTCATCGGTCAGCCAGGCCGGCGTGAACCCCTCGAGCGTTGTCGGTGTCGGTGCCCCCATGCAACAAGTCCTTCTCTTCGTTGGAACGGAGCGACGGCCGTTCGGTCCCCGTTTGCAGCTCTTGCGAGCTATCGCCCTCCGCCGTCGACGCGCATCAGCGTGCCGGTGGTGAACGAGCTGGTGCGGCTGGCGAGGTACAGGGCTGCGCCGACGATCTCGTCGGGTTCGCCACCTCGCTTCAGTGCCAGATTGATCTGTGCGTCCTTCTCGAAGGCGTCCATGTTCCAGTGGTCGGAGATGTCGGTGAGGAACGGTCCGGCGATGATGCAGTTCACTCGCACCGACGGGCCGAGCGCGAACGCAAAGGAACGGGTGAGCGCGTTCAGTCCCGCTTTGGCGGCGCCGTACGGTTCGGCTCCCGGCATGGGACGCTCGGCGGCGACGCTGCTGACGTTGATGATCGATCCGCCACCGTCGGCGACCATCCGCTCGCCGACGACGGCCATCAATCGGAACGGTCCCTTGAGGTTGACCCCCACCACCTTGTCGAAGAGCTCTGACGAGAGATCGCTGATCTTGTCGTAGAGCGGCGACATGCCGGCGTTGTTGATCAGGATGTCGATCTTGCCGAAGCGCTCGTAGGCCGCCTCGACGAGCCCGTCGATCTGATCCCAGTCCGCAACGTGGCACCCGTACGGGAGGGCCTGGCGTCCCATCGCCTCGATCTCCGTCGCGACGTCGACGCATGCGTCGACCTTGCGGCTGGTGACGACCACATCAGCGCCACGTGCGGCGAGGGCGAGCGCCATCTGGCGGCCGAGGCCGCGGCTGCCGCCGGTGATCAGGGCGACCTGGCCCGTGAAGTCCAGGAGTTCGTCGTTCATGTTGATGCCTTTTCGGTTGTGTTGAGCTGTTTCTTCACGCGTTGGCGTTCTCGCTCGTCGAGCAGGTGTCGCGTCTCGTCGGACACGTCGGCGAGGAGCACACCGGTCACGAGGTCGATCAGGTCGCTGACGAAGAGACGGTGGTCGGGTCGACGACGAGTCGCGGCGCGCCGGCCGAGTTCGTTGAAGCAGAGTGAGATGGCGGCGTAGCGACGGTGGAGCGGGAGCGTCGTGTCGGCCATGTTCGATCGGGCCAGGCGATCCCATTCGACCAGGCAGTTGTCGGCGGCACCGGTCGACGCGTTGAACCGGTCGATGTCGATGATCAGTTCGGCAACGATGCGCAGGTGCTCGCGCCCCTCGGGGACTTCGAGCATCGCCGCCGACGGACGCACCAGGGCGCCGGCGATCGAGCGCATCGACGGAACCGCTTCCGAGGCGAGGACGTCGACGAGTGCGGCTCGCCGGGCACCGACATCGTGTTCGAACGGCTCGACCACGGCTGCGACGAGCGCATCGCGATCCCCGAAGTGGTACTGCACCGCATTGGTGTTGCGATGACCGGCGGCACGAGCGACCTCGCGCAACGACACGGCGTCAACGCCCTGCTCGGCGAAGAGTCGCCGCGCTGCGTTGATCAGCCCGTCTCGACCACTCGACCCGCGTTCGTCCATGCAGCGAAGGTAACACACCAGGTCGTCGTTTTGAAACAGCTGTGTTACAGTCCGAACCACTCGCTCGATCGAGCGAACCGAACCAACTGGAGAACGCCATGGCCTGGGACTTCGAGACCGACCCCGAATTTCAAGAACAGCTCGACTGGATGGACGAGTTCGTCACCAACGAGGTGGAGCCGCTCGACCTCGTGCTGGACGACCCCTACGACAAGTCCGACGCAGCCGGCCTTGCGCTCATCACGCCGCTGCAGGAACAGGTCCGGGAACGTGGGCTGTGGGCCTGCCACCTCGGCCCCGAACTCGGTGGACCCGGCTACGGCCAGGTGAAGCTCGCGCTGATGAACCAGATCCTCGGCCGGTCCCGATTCGCTCCGAGCGTGTTCGGCTGCCAGGCGCCCGACAGTGGCAACGCCGAGATCCTCGCCCACTACGGCAGCGACGCCCAGAAGGAGCGCTACCTCCAGCCCCTGCTCGACGGCACGATCAGCTCGTGCTACTCGATGACCGAACCCCATGGCGGCGCAGACCCGACGATGTTCACCACCACCGCGGTCCAGGACGGTGACGAGTGGATCATCAACGGCGAGAAGTGGTTCTCCTCCAATGCCAAGTTCGCCAGCTTCTTCATCGTCATGGTCGTCACCAACCCCGACGTCAGCGCCTACGAAGGCATGTCGATGTTCATCGTCCCCGCCGAGACGCCGGGTGTGAACATCATCCGCAACACCGGGATCGGCAGCGAGACCGAAGCCGAGGGCAGCCATGCCTACATGCACTACGACAACGTCCGGGTGAGCAACGACCACCTGCTCGGCGACCCGGGCTCCGCGTTCGCCATCGCTCAGACCCGCCTCGGCGGCGGGCGCATCCATCACGCGATGCGCACCATCGCTCAGGTCGAAGCGGCCTTCGCGATGATGTGCGAACGAGCACTGTCACGACAGACCCGCAACGGCCCGCTCGCGTCGCTCGGCGTGGTGCAGGAACAGATCGCCGACACGTGGATCGAGATCGAACAGTTCAAGCTGCTGGTCCTGCGCACGGCGTGGAAGATCGACAAGTACAACGACTACCGCAAGGTCCGCAAGGACATCTCCGCCGTCAAGGTCGCGATGCCGAAGGTGTACCACGACGTCGCGCTGCGGGCGATGCATCTGCACGGCGCACTCGGCGTGTCGAACGAGATGCCGTTCACCGGGATGCTCATCGCCTCCGAGGTGATGGCCCTCGCCGACGGTCCCACCGAGGTGCACAAGACCACCGTGGCCCGTCAGGTCCTCCGGGAACACAAGCCCGTCGACGGACTCTGGCCCAGCGCCCACATCCCCGCCCGCAAGGCTGCCGCACGGGCGAAGTACGCCGCGTACTTCGAGCGCGAAGCCGCCGAGCACTGATCGTCTGCGCCGAGACCACCCCCGTGAGCACGAACACGATCGTCGAAGGCGTCGACCTCGATCGACTTCGCCAGTGGATGGACGAGCAGGACCTCGGGTCCGGCGAGCTCGTCGATGTGTCGCTGCTCACCGGCGGCACGCAGAACATCCTGCTCCGATTCCGTCGGGCCGACCGCGACTACGTACTGCGTCGACCACCACTGCACAAGCGATCGAACAGCGACGACACGATGCGCCGAGAGTCGCGGGTACTCGCTGCGCTCTCCGGCACCAGCGTGCCCCACCCCGACTTCATCGCGGGTGAGTCCGACCCCGAGGTGCTCGGAGCGAGCTTCTACCTGATGGAGCCGGTCGACGGGTTCAACGCAGCCGCCGCGCTCCCCGAGCCGCACCGGTCCGACCCCGCCATGCAGCGGGAGATGGGTATCGCGCTCGTCGACGGCGCCGCTTCACTCGCCACGGTCGACCATGTCGCAGTCGGGCTCGGCGACTTCGGTCGGCCCGACGGCTACCTCGAACGCCAGGTCGGTCGCTGGAGGAACCAGCTCGCGGGCTACCACGAGATCAGTGACCAGTGGATGCCCGACATCCCAGGCATCGACGACGTCGGGAACTGGCTCGATGCGAATCGCCCGGAGGGTTCGGCCCCCGGCATCATCCACGGCGACTATCACACCGCCAACGTCATGTACCGACACGACCGTCCGCAGTTGGCTGCGATCGTCGACTGGGAGCTCACCACCATCGGCGACCCGCTGATCGACCTCGGTCTCATCGTTGCCTTCCGCACTCCCGACGACGAGGCGAACGCCGGGCCGGCCGCCGACCTCGTCCAGGCGTTTCCATCCGTCGACGAACTCGTCGCCCGGTACGCAGAACGATCCGGGCGCGACGTGTCGGCGGCCGCCTGGTACGGCGTTCTCGCCTGCTACAAGACCGGCATCATCCTGGAGGGCACACACGTGCGCGCGATCGAGGGCAAGGCCCCGCAGGCGACCGGCGACGTCCTCCACGCCATCACCTTGAGCCTGTTCCGCAAGGCCAACCTTCTGATCCGTCAGTCCTGACCGAGCCGACACCACCCATTCAACAATTCACCCTTGGACCACCGAACATCACGAGGTATCTGACGCAATGTCGCTGTACGAACAATTGAAGGATCAGATCGACTTCGGGTTCGACCCCGATGACCTGGCTGCCAAGTACGCCGAGGAGCGCAACAAGCGAGTCCGTACCGACTTCGATCAGCAGTTCGTGCGAGTCGGCCCGAATGCGCGAAGTGAGAGTTTCGTCGCGGATCCGTACACCCCGCTCACACCCCGAGATGCCGTCGATGAGAACGTGGAGGTGATCGTCCTCGGAGGAGGCTGGGTCGGGTTGCTCGCCGCAGCGCGTCTCAAAGAGGCCGGGCACACAAACATTCGCATCATCGAAGGTGCGGGCGACTTCGGCGGCACCTGGTACTGGAACCGATATCCCGGCGCGCAGTGCGACGTCCAGTCCTACGTGTATCTGCCGCTGCTCGAAGAGACGGGATATGTCCCCAAGGAGCGCTACTCGTACGCGCCCGAGATCTACGAGCACGCCCAGCGGATCGGCAAGCACTTCGACCTGTACGAGGACGCTCTGTTCCACACCTGGATCACCGACATGAGGTGGGACGAAGCAGCAGCACATTGGACGGTCGCGACCAACCGTGGCGACACGATTCGAGCGCAGTTCGCGACGATCGGCACCGGACCTGCCGCCCGTCCGCGACTGCCCGGCATTCCCGGTCTCGACGACTTCACAGGCCACACATTCCACACAAGCCGCTGGGACTACGACTACACCGGCGGTGACACCACCGGCGGGCTCACCAAGCTGGCAGACAAGCGTGTCGCCGTGATCGGCACGGGCGCCACGGGTATCCAGGTCGTCCCCCACGTCGGCGAGTGGGCGAAAGAGACATACGTCTTCCAACGCACGCCGTCGACGGTGAGTCCACGGGGCAACGAGTCGACTCCCGAGTGGTTCACCGAGTCGATGCCGTCCGACTGGCAGTCCCAACTGCTGCGGGACTTCGATCAGATGTCGGCGGGCAACGCGCCGCGGGAGAAGATCCTCGAAGGCGAGTCGCTGTTCCGGATCAGGGCCTACCTCGACCAGATCAGATCACATGTCGACATGTCCACCTTCGACATCGGTCAGATGAAGGAGCTCGCCGACCTCGCCGACTACATGTGCATGACCGACGTCCGCGCACGCGTCGACGAGATCGTGACCGACAAGGACGACGCCGAACTGCTGAAACCCTGGTACGGGTTCTTTTGCAAACGCCCCACGTTCTCGGACAACTACCTGCCGACCTTCAACTGCCCGAACGTCACATTGGTCGATGTCAGCTCGACGAAGGGTGTCGAACGAATCACCGAGAAGGGCCTCGTCGCGAACGGTGTCGAGTACGAAGTGGATTGCATCATCTACGCGAGCGGGTTCGAGATCACCAGCGACTTCAAGCAGCGCATGACCGTTCCGATTCACGGCATCGGAGGCGAGCCGCTTGTCGACCACTGGGACGATGGCTATCGGACGATGCACGGCATCATGTCGCACGGCTTCCCGAACCTGTTCGTGCTCGGCGGCCTGTTCTCCCAAACGCTCAGCCCCAACTACTGCTCGCCGCTCGACGGTCAAGCTCGCCACGTCGCGTACATCGTCGACACGGTCGGCAAACGTGGAAATCGGGCCATTCAACCCTCCGCGGAAGCCGAGGAGGCGTTCGTCCACGAGCAGCTCGAGCCTGGCTACAACCCGCTGGCCGTCGTGCTCGGCGGTGCCCCCGAGACCTGCACCCCTGGCTATTACAACCAGGAGGGACGGCCGGCCGGTGAGCGTCGCGACAACCGACTGGAGGGGTACGTGCACGGGTCGGCCGCGTACTGGAGCAAGCTCGAGGGCTGGCGTGAGGACGACGAGCTGGACGGTCTCGAAGTGATCGAGGCGACGCGATGAAAGCGCTCGTCTTCAACGGTCCACGCGACATTCGCTACGAGTCCTACGACGACCCCGAGCTGACCGTCGACAACGGCGTGATCATCAAGGTCGAGAAGTGCAGCATCTGCGGATCGGATCTGCACATCTACCACGGCGACGCCATCGGCAAGGTCGACTACGCCGCGGGGCTCCAACCGTTCTGTGTCGGGCACGAGTTCATCGGCGAGGTCGTCGAAGCAGGACCGATGGTCCACAACTCGACGATCGGCGACCGAGTGTTCGTCGCCGGCGGAGCGGGCTGTGGACACTGCCGGGCCTGTCTGTCCGGCATCGGACAGTGCCGTGCAACCGTGGCGTTCGGATGTTCGGCCCGACTCCAGGGAGGCCAGGCCGAGTTCGTCCAGGTTCCGAACGCAGATCGCACGATTCGCACGATCCCCGAGTACCTCTCCGATGAACAGGCGCTCCTCCTCACCGACGCGCTCGCCACGGCCAAGTTCGGCATCGACCGCTGTGCGATCACGCCGGGCGACACCGTCGCCGTGGTCGGCCTCGGACCGATCGGCCTCCTGGGAGTCGAGCTCGCCTACATCAGCGGCGCAGCACACGTCATCGCCATCGATCCGGTCGCCGCCCGCCGCAACCACGCCGTGGAACTCGGCGCGACGCCATTGGCC
>NZ_JBAVYV010000125.1:0-29240 GCF_049588435.1 Ilumatobacter sp. | reverse complement strand
CGCAAGGACGTCTCGTCGTCGCTGCCGGGCGTGGCGGTCGCCGTCGCCCTCGTGCCCCCGCTGGCCGTCGTGGGGATCACGATCGAAGCCGGCCGCTTCACCCTCGCCCGGGGTGCACTCCTGCTGTACGTGACCAACCTCGCGGCAATCGTCCTCGTCGCATCGATCGTGTTCGTCGCCACCGGCTTCGTCCCACCCCGGCGGCTGGCGACCACGTACCGGAGGACCACCGCCGTCGGTGCCGCCGTCGCGATCATCGTCGTGGCGATCGCGATCCCGCTCATCCAGGCGTCGCGATCGGCGGCCGAGGCAACCGCTCGCAAGCTCCGCGCGGCCGAGATCGTCGACGAGTGGCTGGGCCCGATTGAACCGACCGACCCGCCGACGATCGACTTCAACGACCGACGCATCCAGGTGCGGGTCCGCAGTTTCGAACCACCTCCCGATGACGACCCGCTGACCGAGGTCATGCAGGCGCGCTTCGGAACCGACCGGATCGTGTCGCTCGAATGGGAGCGGCTGACCCGTTTCGAGACGACCACGACCATCGCTCCCACGACGACCATCCTGAGCGACGCCGAACGGCTCAACAACGATGTCGAGCAGATCGTCGACGAGTGGCTGCAGGAAGGCGAGTTCGAGGGGATCCGGCGGGTGGATGCGCTGGTGATCGGAGATGGGGTGGTCCGCGTCGACGCGAGCGGGGTCGGCGACACGCCACCTCTCGCCGACCTCACGGCCCGCCTCGACGAAACCCTCGACGAGACGCTCGAGGTGCAGTTGACCTGGGTCGAACGTCAGAACGTGAGCGCCCCGAACGTACCGTCGCCCGACGATCTCCTGACCGAGCAGATCGTCGAGATCACCAACGGCTGGGCCGATGACAACGCGGTGACCGTGTTGACCGTCGACTACGAGAATCTCGAAGCGGCCGTCCAGGTCGCGGGCGAGGTGCGACCCGACGCGACCGATCTCGTCGCCGACATCGAGAGCCTGCTGCCCGACGACGCGACCGTCACGATCCTCTTCGTCCAGCGCTTCGACATCACCACGACGACGACGACCACCACCACGACCACGACGACCGTTGCCCCAGCGCCGACGACCCCGTCCTGATCACCGCGGGCCTGATCGACGCGGTCCTGATCGAGTCGTGCGCGCGGGTCTCGACCGCACGGTTGAATGCAGGGCGTGGACGTTCATCTGGTCGAACTCGCCGATCATCCCGGTGCCACCGAGCCCGAACCGTTCGCCGGACCGGATCACCCCATGCGCCGTCTCACCCGCGCCACTGCGTTCGGAGGTCCGTGGACCGACGAGGATGCTGCGCGCGTACAGAAGATCTTCGACGGACTCGCTCCGACGTGGAGCGCAGATCACGTCGATCCGACGAAGAACGCACCGATCGCCGATGCACTCGATCGAGGTGGCGTGCCGGTCGACGCCGACTGGCTCGAGGTCGGGTCCGGGACCGGTGCCGGCGCGCGCATCGTGGCGCCGTCGGTCGGCTCGCTCGTCTGTTGCGATCTCTCCGCCGAGATGCTGCGCCACGCCCCCGACCTCGCCCCGCGCGTTCGGGCCGACGCTTCGACGCTCCCGTTCAGCGATCGATCGTTCGACGTGGTCCTGCTGGTCAACATGCTGCTCTTCCCGGCCGAGGTCGATCGAGTGCTCCGGTCCGAGGGCGCCGTGGTCTGGGTCAACACCCTTGGCGATCAAACCCCGATCCATCTGCCGCCGAGCGACGTGATCGATGCACTGCCCGGGGTGTGGACCGGAATGACCGCCGCCGCGGGGACCGGCTTCTGGTTGACCGCACGTCGCGCGTTCTGACGACCCATCGGCCCGATCCGTGCCGTCCCGATCAGTACGGGGGCTTGACACCCGCCGCGAGTCGCTCGACCGAGATCGCGATCCACTTCGCGCGGGTCTCGGGCCGCTTCGTCAAGTAGATCTTGGTCAGCACGGACTTGCGTTGCGCGGCCGTCAATCCCTCGAAGAACACGCGGGCGGCCGTGGCGTTCGCGAACGCTGCCGACAGGTCATCGGGAACGATGCCTTCCTCCGCCGCGGTGAGGAGATCCCAGGAGCCGTCAGCACGTGCCCGTTCGACCACTGCTCTCCCGGCGTCCGTCATCAGTCCCTGCGCCTCGAGATCGACGATCTTCGCCTTGTTCACTCGCGACCACATGCTCCCCGCCTTCCGGTGGGTGACGTACTGGACGTGGGACCGGTCGTCGACGGACTGGACCTTCGTGTCGATCCATCCGAAGCACAGGAGCACGTCGACCGCCTCGCTCCAGCTCACCGACGGGCGACCCGATCCGACCTTCCAGTAGTGGATCCACACACCGTCGGCCGACTCGTGGTTCTCCTCGAACCAGGAGCGCAACTCGTCGCGGTCCACCGCTTCGATCGTGTCGTGAGCGTCGTCGGGCCAGCGCAGTGCCATCGGTCGTTCCGCCGATCAGACGGTCGCGAGGAGTTCCATCGAACGAACCCAGAGGTCGGCGGCACGTTCGGGGTCGACGGCGTTCGCGAGGACCCCGTCGTTCTCCGCACGACCCGGCGCGACGACGGTCGCTTCGTGACAGTTCTCGCAGTAGACGCCTCCACGATCGGCGAAGTCGGGGGTCGTCGCCGCCCAGACCGTCGTCGCGGCGCCCTGCGGAATCGACTTCCACTCGAAGCCTCCGGGATTGCTCTGCACGATCCGGTTCTGGATCTCGGCGACGAGTTCGGGGGTCATGTGCCGTCCGAGGTCGGTGTGGATACCGCCGGGGTGGACGGCCAGGCTGTGCACGCCGAGCGGCCCGAGGCGCCGCTCCAGTTCGACCGTGAACAGGACGTTGGCGGTCTTCGACGCGCCGTATCCGAGCCACGGGTCGTAGGCGCGATGCTCGAAGGCGAGATCGTCGAGATCGACGTCGCCGAAGCGATGTCCGGCCGAGGAGAGGTTGACGATCCGGCCGCCGCCGTCGCGGGTGAGCAGGTCCATGAGAGGAACCGTCCATGCCATGTGGCCGAGATGGTTCGTCCCGATCTGGGTCTCGAAGCCGTCGCTCGTGTGCCCGAACGGAGTGCACATCACGCCCGCATTGTTGATCAGCAGATCGAGTCGGTCGACCGAGGTGAGCACCTCGAGCGCGGCTCGGCGACAGCTCGCGACATCGGCGAGGTCGAGAACGATGGTCGCCAGCGATGCCTCGGGCTGATCCGCCCGGATCGTCTCGACGGCCGCCGCGAGCTTGTCGGCGTCGCGCGCCGCGAGGATGACGTGTGCGCCCTTTGATGCGAGCGCGCGAGCGGTCTCGAGGCCAAGCCCGCCCGACCCACCGGTCACTGCGGCGATGCGCCCGGACAGGTCGATCCCGGCGAGGACCTCGTCGGTGGTCGAGGTGGCATCGAACGCGACTGACGGGTTGACCATGACGGCACGGTAGGCGACGCCTCCGCTTCGGCTCTACGCAGCCGACAGGTGACCGCGAGACTGCTGCCATGACCGCAACCGAGAACGAACGTGTCACCCCGGTCTCGATCGGCGAGGCGCGGAGCAGCGGCCCGTCGGTCCAGGACTTCCTCGCCGCCGACAGCCGAACCGTCCCCGAGTCGCTGCTCGACCACAGTTCGGCTCCCCAGGGCGCAGTCGACATCCCACGTTTGAGATACATCGACCCGGCTTTTGCCGAACTCGAGAACGAGTACCTCTGGACCAACACGTGGCAGATGGCGTGCATGGAGGTCGATCTGCAGAACCCCGGCGACCATGTCGTGTACGACGTGGGCGACCAGTCGCTGATCGTGACCCGCACCAAGGACGGGTCGATCAAGGCGCTGCACAACTCGTGCCTGCACCGCGGAACGAAGCTGCGCACGGACGGGGGTCGCGTCGCGTCGTTCCGGTGCCCGTTCCACGGTTGGCGCTGGGATCTCGACGGCAATCTCGTCGAACTTCCCGCCGAGTGGGACTTCCCTCAGGTCTGGGACCAACCCGATTCGTGTCTGCCGGAGGCGGCCGTCGCGACGTGGCAGGGGTTCGTGTTCGTCAACATGGCGGAGGACCCCCAGACCTTCGAGACCTACGCCGACAAGCTGATCGAGCACTTCGATCGCGACTTCGCGATGGCCGATCGGCATCGCGCGTTCTGGGCGACCAAGGAGGTCCCGGCGAACTGGAAGGTGTGCATGGAGGCGTTCGCCGAGGGCTACCACGTCATCGCGACGCACCCGCAGATCCTCGAGTTCACGGCCGACGAGAACAGCGAGTACTCGATCTGGCCCGACTCCCCGAACGTCACCCGGTTCATCAACGGCTTCGGCGCCCAGAGCCCGCACCTCGCGGAGATGACCCCGCAGCAGGTCGTCGACGCGTACATGGCATTTGCCGCCAACTCGCCGAAGGGCAAGCTGCCCGAGGGAATGAAGATCGACGTGCCCGACGACGCGAACCCGCGCGCCATCGTCGCGGGGATGTTCCGCCAGGCGATGCAGGCGCGCTACGCAGCCGACCTGAGCGATCGTGCCGACTCCGAGTTGCTCGACGCCGTGCTGTACCACCTGTTCCCGTCGTTCGCCCCGTGGGCCGGCGTCGGCCAGTCGCTCGTCTACCGCTGGCGTCCCGGCTCAACGCCCGACACCTGCTTCATGGATGTCATCCGGTTGGCGCCGAATCCCGACTCGGGTGAGGTTCCCGACGCCGCTCCGCAGCAGGTGCTCTCGCTCGAACAGAGCTGGCACGAGGCCGACGAGATGGGTGCGTTGGCCGACGTGTTCGAACAGGACATGGCGAACCTGCCGCGCGTCCAGGCCGGCCTGAAGTCGAAGGGGAAGAAGGGCGTCAGCTTCGGGCTGTACCAGGAGACCCGGATGCGGATGCACCATCGGATGATCGACGGCTACATCGACGCCGGTCTCGTACATGACGGCCGCGACGCCGGCGAACTCGACCGCTGGCGAGTCCCCACCGACTGATGCACATCGGTGCCAGGCACCAACGTGCATGTACGCGACGGGTCAGCGGCCGGGGACGTTGTCGGGCGTGAGCTGCTCGGCGATCGCGGCCCAGATCGCCATCGCGTGGTTCACGTCGCTGTCGGTGTCGGGTCCGGCAACCGTCTGAATCGCCACGGCGAGATCGTCGTCGGGGAACGAGGCGTTCACACCGCCCGCTCCGCCGAAGAGTGGCGCCTGCGCCACCCAGTCGCTGAACATCAGCACGCCGAGGCCGTAGAAGGTGTCGGCGGTCAGCTCGCGACACGCCCCCTCCGGACAGGTGTCGGGCGGCGGGTCGAGATGCACCACGTCGTCGCCGACGAACAGCTCGTAGGACTCTCCGCTCAGCAACGCTCCCGTACCGATCGCCGCCGCGGAGACCACGAGGTCACACACGTTGCTCGTGACGATTCCACCGGGAGCGGTCTGCCACGACGGATTCCAGAACGTCGTCTCCTCGAACACTTCACGTTCGGACGAGTAGGTGTGGAACACGGGCTGCGGCAGTGCCGGTGTCGATGCGGTTGCGGTGGCGGGCAGTCCGATCGGATCGATGATCCGTTCCTGGAGCAGGTTCCCGAGTTCGTCACCGCCGATGCTCTCGAGCGCCTCGCCGAGGATGACGTAGTTGGTGTGCGAGTAGTTCCAGGCCGTTCCGGGCTCGTAGTACGGGTCCGACTCGAACGCGAGGGTCAGCAGTTCCTCGGGCGGAAAATCGCGGAACGGGTCGGCGTCGAACCGATCGCCGAACTCCGTGGTGGGGACATAGTCGGGGTATCCCGACGTGCTGCGGACGAGCATCTCGAGGGTCACCTCGTCGGCGTTCGGAACATCGAGCTCGGGAAGCCACGTACTGATCGGATCGTCGAGTTCGGCGAGCCCGTCCTCCACCAACAGCAGGAGCAGTGTCCCCATGTAGCCGAACGCGACGTTGCCGGTCCGGAAGTGCATCGTGGCGTCCGCCGGTGATCCGACCATCGAGTCACCGATCGCGCCGGTGGCGACGAGCTCGTCGCTGCGGGTGATCCGATACACGACCGACCCGAGGTCGAGCTCGTCGTACAACGCGGCAACCGTCGCATCGAGCTGTGCCGCCTCGTCCGCGTTCGCGACCTCGTCGGTCAGGCAGGTCGACTCATCCGACCCATCCGACTCATCCGACCCATCCGACTCATCCGACCCATCCGACTCATCCGACTCGTCCGACTCATCCGGCTCCGACGACGGGGACGTGCCCGACGTTCTCGCGAGATCGTCGGTGGCGGACGTCGTGGATGTCGCGTCATCGCTGCCGCCACACGCAGTCGCTGCGAACAGCGCAGCGACGAGCGATGCGGTTCCGATCCGTCGTCGGACGTTCTTCATCAGCGGCTCTCCCAGGTACCCAGACCGGACTGATCGTAGAACTCCGACGTGACCGACACGGCCTGCTCGCCATCGACCTCGAAGGTGATGCCGGTCGGACCCGTGCCGTTCTCGCCGGGAGGACTGAACAGGAACGTGTCGCCGTCGTACGGCTCGAGTTCGAACGTCATCGCGTCCGGTCCGAGCGTCATCACGAGCGCGTCGGCGTCCTGCGTGACCTCCATCGGCCCGTAGTAGTCGTTGTCGTAGATGCCGACGTAGAGATCGGCAGGACCAGCAGGGGACGGGTCCGACGGCACCTCGCTCCAGTCGGTCGGCAGATCGGGATCGAACAGGCCGGCGAAGAGCGCCGAGTAGCCCGCGAACCAGTCCCGCGAAACCTCGCCGTCGACGATCAGATCGACGATCGATTGGGACACGGCTTCGGCCGCGCCGACCGGCGCGCCGTTGGTGATCACCGAGAGACCGAGCTGCTGTCCCGGCACCATCACGTAGTTGGTTCCCGTACCGAGCAGGAACGCTCCCGAGTGCGACCACCGCACGAATCCGTCGTCACCGACGCCGACCCCCATGCCCAAGCCGTAGAGGCCCGAATGCGAGCTCGGAGACCCGGGCGGGTTCGAGAGGCTGTGCGGGGTCTGCATCGCGAGCAGCGCGTCGGCGTCGATCACCGGTTGACCGTTGAAGTCACCCTCGGCCAGTTGGAGCCGCATCCAGTTCGCGAGGTCGGTGGCCGTCGAGGACACCCCACCCGCCGGCGTCTGCGGGTCGGGGTTGCGTTGTTCACCGACGACGAAGTTCCCTTCGGCATCGAGCCCGTGCGGGACCGCTCGATCGGTCGCTGTGATGTAGTCGTCGAAAAGCGCGGAGGAGTTGGTCATCCCCGCTGGTTCGAAGAGCTGCTCGTCGATGACGACGTCCCACGGTTCACCCGCGGCAGCCGCCGCCGATTCGGCGCCGGCGGTCAGACCGAAGTTCGTGTACTGATGCTGCGCCCGGAATGGATCCAGCGGCTCCTGGGCGAGGCGATCGAAGATCTCGTCGCGATCGAAACCGAGGTCCTCGAGCAGGTCACCCGCATGCGGCGGGAGCCCACTGCGGTGGGTGAACATGTCGGCGATCGTCACGTTCTCGGTGACGTACGGATCCGACAGCTCGAAGTCGGGGAGATGGTCGACGACCGGTTCGTCCCAGTCGACGTCGCCCTCCCCCACGAGGCCCGCCACCGCCGTCGCACTCAGGGACTTCGACAACGAGGCGATCTGGAAGACCGTGTCGGGGCCGACCGGTTCGTCGCCGCCCACCTCGCGAACACCGAATCCGTCGGCGAAGACGACGTCGTCCTCGAACACGACGCTGACGGCCAATCCGGGCACGCCGCTGGCCTCGAGGATTGCCTCGACCTCGCCGGGGATCTGCTCCAGCGCACGATCGACGTCATCGCTGGTGACGGTCTGAGCGGGGTCGCCGGGTGGTCCCTGAGCGACGGGCGCATCGGCTGCGGACGCTTCGCCATCCACATCGCTGCCGACCGGGGTGGGCTCGGTTGCTTCGGTCGAGTCGGTCGCTTCGTCGGTGGAGACCACAGCATCACCGGTCGATTCCGGCTCGGTGGCAGCGGCCGCGTCATCGGCATCGTCCGAACCGGTGCACGCCACGGTCGTCAGCGCCACGACAGCGGCGACCGTTCCGTTCCGGAGCGCGCGAGTGAGCGTCATCGATCGGGTCATGAGGGCAAGGTAGCCAGTCTGCTCACCGCCCACGGCACCCAACCGCGGCGGCCCGATGACCCCACCGCCTCCGGCCCGAAAACCACGAAGGCCCCCGGATCACTCCGGGGGCCTTCGTCCGATTTTCGACTCGCTCAGGCGTCGGCTTGCGCCGGCTCTTCCTCGCGTGGTTCGGGTGCTTCACCCAATCCCATCTTGTGGAAGATCTCCGCCTTGCGGTACTCGAAGTCATCTTCTCCGACTTCGCCCGCTGCGAACTTCTCGTTGAGGATGCGGAATTCCTCGAGCAGCGCGTCCTCGTCAGGACCGTCGTCAGTCTCTTCGGCCTTGGCCGCACTGCGACCGTGTCGAATTGCCTGCTTCTCGGCCTTACGTTCCTTCTTGCGAAGTTCACGCTGCCGCTTCTGGTAACTCTGCGGGCTTGATGCCATGCAGAACCGCCTCCTTCTCAGATTGCTGAATCAGATCTCTTTGACGTCGACTGCTTCCGGTCCCTTGCGCCCTGGGGCGACCTCGAACTCGACCTTGGCGTCATTGCTGAGCGAACGACGCCCCGAGCCAACGATGTTGGAGTAGTGAACGAAGACGTCATTGCCGCCTTCGTCTGGAGTGATGAATCCGAAGCCCTTCTCGTCATTGAAGAACTTCACGATGCCTGTAGCCATTTCGGCTCCTTGTGTTCAGAGAGCCTTGAAATTGACTCACGTGTGCGGTGTCACTGTAGTGGCGGTCGAGCCGATTTGGCTCGCGGGACGATTTTGTCCCGCGATCGCGGGGTCGCGACGGGTTCGGACCGATGCCGAACCGACGGTCGGTGATCAGGCAGGAGCCAACGTCCGCCGGGGGATGCGGAACGGCTGATGGCCGGTGATCGCGAGTCGGGCGAGGATGATCGCCGACATGAAGACGCCGGATGCACCGCCGGCGAGCAGCGCCGGATCCGCGACGCTCCAGCCGTAGACCAGCCAGATGACGGCCTCGATCCACGCCATGATCCAGGTGCTCGGGGCGAGTCCACTCAGCTCCCGACTCCGACACACTGCGACCACGGCCGGAACGAGCTGCATTCCGTAGCAGAGGCCGATGGCCAGTCCGGCGAGCTGCCAGCCACCGAGCAACAAGAACGGCAGCGGGACCATCCCGAGGGCGAAGAGCCCGATGGCGACGCTGCGCAGGGCGGACGGTCCGACCGCGCGCACGTAGGCGACGATGATCACGGCGTACAGGACCGAGGCGACCAGCGAGACGGGGACGAGACCCCACAGCCGCTCGGACACCCCGTAGAACGCCCACCAGAGATTCATCGAGAGACTGACGCCGGCCCACACGCCCGACACGCCTGCGGTGCTGCGATGGCGGACGAGACGACTCGCCTGCGGATACGCCATGCCGGCACCCATCACGTTGGCGACGACGAGCATGCTGGTGATCAATGCTGCGGTCATTCTCGACCTCCTCGATGGATCTGGTGGTACGAATCTGGTTCGCACGAATCTGGTTGTCAGGACTGTTTGGAGTTTGACTCCTTACGGAATGTGAGGGTCTAACAGAGATTCACTACTTACACAACATCATTTCTCGCTATCGTTGAGCACATGTACGTCGCATCGGTCACAGAGTCCGAGCATCGGATCACCGTCGACGCGATGGTCGATCTCCACAACGAGCTCGCGGACGATCCGTCGTTCGATCCGCGTCCCTTCCTGTCCGAGGTGGGGTTCAGTCGGGCGCCCGACGCATCGGCAGCGTCGATGCAACGCGTCGCGCAACGCATGACCGCTCTGTCGACGTTCCTCGCTGACCTTCCCGAGCTCGACACCGACGAGGCGGCCGCCCGCGTCACCGAGGAGTTGACCGAGCTCCCGATCACTCCGTCGATCGTCGATCACGGTGGCCTCGGGCCACACATCCACTGGACCCCGCCGACTGCGCGCTTCGACGACCAGATGATGGCCGACGTGATGATGGCGCTCGCGCAGGAGATCTGTGACAACGGGACGATCCGCTTCGGCACGTGTGCGGCGATGGATTGCGCGCGCCTCTTCTACGACGCGACACGCAACCGGTCGAAGAAGTTCTGTTCCGACCCGCGATGCGCGAGCCGGACCCACACCGCCGACCACCGCCGCCGCCGCCAAGCCACCGAGTCCCCCTGACCCGCCCGAGCCCGCACACCCGCCGTCCATCCCCTCCGTCGACCAGCTCCGGCCACGCGCCCCAGCGATCTCGTGATTTCTTCGCGCACGGAGCGCTGGACAAGTTCACGAGATCGGCGGTGTGGGGAATGTTGTGGGCGCAATGGTGTTGCACCGAGTATGGCCATCCACCGCCTCAACCACGCTGTGCTGTACATCGGTGACCTCGCCCGCTCGACGGCCTTCTACCGCGACCAACTCGGATTCGAGGTCGTCTCGGAGATGCGCGGCGGTGCGTTCCTGCGCGCTCCCGGTTCGGACAACGACCACGATCTGGGACTCTTCGCACTCGGCGACGGGGCGCAGGCATCGGATGCCGGCACGAGAACCGTGGGCCTCTATCACCTCGCCTGGGAGGTCGACACGCTCGGCGAACTGGCCGACCTTGCGATCGCGCTGCGCGAGAGCGGGGCGCTGGTCGGTGCAAGCGACCACGGCACCACCAAGAGCCTCTACGTGCGCGACCCCGATGGACTCGAACTCGAACTCGTGTGGCTGATTCCGGCCGACCTGATCGACGATCGGGACCTCGCTGCGAAGACGACCATCGCCGCCCTCGACCTCGACGCTGAACTGGCCCGATTCGGTGCCGACGCCAGGAGTGGCCTCGGCGTTTCCCGACCCAGCGGCGTCTGAACCGGCACCGAGCCGGGTAGGCCGAAGCTGCCCCCGATCCCGCGCCCCCGACCACACGAAACCCCCCAACCTCCGAAACCCCCCACCCCAGAAAGGCTCACATGAGCACCTCCACCGACCGCCGCCGGAAAATCGACTTCTGGATCGACCCGATTTGACCGTTCTGCTGGGCAACGGCCCGTTGGGTCGTCGACGAAGTCATCCCGCACCGTGACATCGAGGTCACGTGGAAGCCGATCAGCCTGCTGTTCAAGAACGAACCGCCGACGGATTCGGACTACTTCGCACCGGTGATGAAGACCCACAAGATGTTGCGGGTGCTCGAAGCCGTGCGTGCCGCAGCGGACACCCCGGATCACGGCAACCACGATGTGTTCAAGCTCTATTGGGAACTCGGCTCGCGGATCCATCACGACCACGACGTCGACTTCGACATCGGCAAGGCACTGAGCTCCGTCGGGCTCGATCCCGCACACGCCGACGCTGCGGATGACGAAGCGTGGGATCCGGTGATCCGCACCGGAATGGACGAGGGACTCGCCCTCGTCGGCGATGACGTCGGCACCCCGATCATCGCGACCGAGAACGCTCGCGGCGAGCGCGTCGGCTACTTCGGCCCCGTCATCTCCAAGATTCCGTCGACCGAGGACGGCCTCAAGATGTGGGACGCCCTGATGGACATGATGGAGATCGACGGCTTCTTCGAGTTGAAGAAGACCCGCACCGATGCGCCCGACCCAGGCGCTCGACCCGACCCCGTCTGATCCCCCGCTCGACCATCAGTCGGAGATCACCGAGAATGCGCGTTGGTGCCTGGCACCGTGCCGTCGTCATCGCCGCGCCGTCTGCGAACCGTCTGCGATCGGGCCCGGTGGGGTTCCCCGATCCACGTCGCGCGATGCTGATGCGATGTCCGCCCTTCCCGAGGTCCCGCAGTTCGGCGCACTCCTGCGCGACCACATCCAGTCGGTCCCGACCGAGTCGCAACCGGCATTCCTCGCCGGTCTCGAGCGGTCCGCCGCCGAGCGCTACCGCGGCTGGGCCGAGCAGTTCCCCGACCACGCGGAACAGCTGCTCGACTGCGCCGCGTCCGAGGATCGCATCGCGGAGATCGTGAGCGGGCTGTTCCCGGTCACGACCGAAGCCCAAGCCGAGATCGACGCTGCACTCCCCGCCGCCGTCGCCCTGTACTACGACGTATTCGCTCCGTACTCTCCGCGCGACCAGCTCTACCTGCAGTCGGAGGCCGAGATCCAGGGTTCCCAGGCGTGGGTCCGGCTGTCGGAGGCGATCACCGACGAGGCGACGCTCGCCGCGCTGCGCGAGTGCACCGACCTCGAGCTCCAGAGTTCGGTCGTGGCCAAGGCCGTGTTGGAGTCGCTCGACGCCTGATCGACGCCGACCGGGCCGGCCGCTCAGTCGAGCGTGATCACCACGGCGGCATCGGTCCCCGAACCCTTGCCGATGAGGCTCATGAACTTGCCCAGAACGTTCATCGCCCCGTACTGGATGCCGTACTTCTTCTTCACGGCGTCTCGGTACGGTTCGAACGCCGCTCCGGTCACGACCTGGGCTGTCCCGGTGACCGGCTCGGACCCGTCCGTGACGACGCCCTTCATGTCGGACGGCTGGAGGATCACCCGGGAATCGTTCACGATCCGCTTGACCTTGAAACTGCTCGACGCGGTCGTGAAACCGACCTGACCACCACCGAAGTCGGCGATCCAGACCGGCAGCGTCTTGGTGGTGCCGTCCTTCTTGTACGTCGTCAGTGCCACATACTTCTCGTCAGCGATCCCAGCCATGCCCTGACGCTAGACGAGATGGGCCGAGCGCGTTCCGGAAAGTTGGCGCGGCGTAGCGTGGAGATCATGTTCGATCTCGGTGTCCACCACGTGTCGCTCAATGTCACCGACGCTGCCGAAGCGCGCCGCTTCTACGTCGATGTGCTGGGTCTGACCGAACGCCCAGATCGCCCGGACTTCACCTTCGACGGATCGTGGCTTCAGGCGGGCGACCAGCAGATCCATCTGCTCGAGGTGGACGATTTCGTCCCGCCCGTCGGGCAGCACTTCGCCCTGCGCATCGGGGACATCGAAGCCGCGCGGGCCCACCTCGCGAGGCACGGGGTCGAGGTCAGCGAAGCCAAGCGGGTCGACGACATCTGCCTGCAGGCGTTCTTCAGCGACCCCACCGGCAACCTCATCGAGCTCAACCAGCCCCTCTGACGCGCATCACCCCGGTGTTCTCGTGAACTCTTCGCGCACGGAGCGCCGGAAGAGTTCACGAGAACGAGGGTGGGTGGGTGATCAGTCGAGGCGTTCGATGATGGTGGCGTTGGCCATGCCGCCGCCTTCGCACATCACCTGGAGGCCGTACTTGCCGCCGGTGCGCTCGAGCTCGTTGAGCAGCGTCGCCATCAGCTTGGTGCCGGATGCGCCGAGCGGGTGACCGAGAGCGATCGCTCCGCCGTTCACGTTGACCTTGCTCATGTCGGCGCCCGTCTCCTTCTGCCATGCGAGCACGACCGAGGCGAAGGCTTCGTTGACCTCGAACAGGTCGATGTCGTCGATCGACAGGCCGGTCTTCTCGAGGATCTTCTTCGTGGCCGGGATCGGGCCCTTCAGCATCGTGACCGGGTCGGTGCCGGCGAGGGCGAAGCTGTGGAACTTGGCGCGGGGCTTCATGCCCAGCTCGGCGGCCTTCTCGGCACTCATGATCAGCACGGCGGACGCACCGTCGGAGATCTGCGAGGAGTTGCCGGCGGTGATCTTGCCGTCTTCCTTGAACGCGGGCTTGAGCTTGGCGAGCGACTCGGCGGTCGATCCATCGCGGATGCCCTCGTCGGTCGTCACGACGACCTTCTCGCCGTCGAGGTCGATCTCGACCGGGACGATCTCGTTCTCGAAGCGACCTTCGTCGCGAGCGACGGCGGCGCGCTGCTGGCTCTGTGCACCGAAGGCGTCGAGGTCCTCACGGGTGATGTCGTACTCGTCGGCGATCATGTCGGCGCCGATGCCCTGCGGCGGGAGGCCGGTCTCGGCGTAACGGTCCTGCTGGTCCTGGCTGAACGGGAAGCCCATGCCCTGGACGATCGAGGCGCCCATCGGGGTGCGGGTCATCACCTCGACACCCGCGGCGACGACGACGTCGTACGCGCCGGCGATGACACCCTGCGCCGCGAAGTGCATCGACTGCTGGCTCGATCCGCACTGGCGGTCGACCGTGGTCGAGGGGACCTCTTCGGGCCAACCGGCCGAGAGCACGGCGTTGCGGCCGATGTTGAGCGACTGCTCGCCGACTTGCATCACGCAGCCCATGATGACGTCGTCGACCATCGCGGGGTCGAGGCCGTTGCGCTCCTCGAGGGCCTTGAGCACGAGGGCCGCCATGTCGACGGGGTGCTGATCCTTGAACTGGCCGTTGCGCTTGCCGCCCGGGGTGCGGACTGCATCGACGATCACTGCTTCGGTCATTGGGTGTCTCCTGTGTTGGTGGATTCGGGCCGGACAACTGGTGCCTGGCACCAGTTGTCGGTCAGGTGTGGTTGATGGCGGATTGCAGGTTCTGCTGAAGGCGGGTGAGCACCCAGCTGAGGGCTTGGCGTTCCTCGCGACCGATGCCGCGACGGAGTTCGGCGCGGAGCACCTCGTCGATGTCGCGGATCTCGGCGACGATCGCTCGGCCGGAATCGGTGATGTCGACCCGCCAGACGCGCCGGTCGGCCGGGTCGGGATGGCGCTCGACGAGCTCGCGCTTCTCGAGCCGATCGATCACGGTGCCGATCGAGGCCCGCCCGATTCCGAGGCGATCGGCGAGATGGGTCTGCGTGGTCGCCCCGAACTCGTCGACGTATCCGATCAGGCTCGCCTGCGTGAGGTTCAGGTCGAGGGGAACGAGCCGTGCATCGAACGCCTCGCGCACCAGTCGCGCGGTCGACATGAGCGTCGATTCGACACGCAACCACGGCGGTGCGTCCAGTTCGTTGTTGGTGAGACTGCTCATGACGTGCGGGATGCCGGTGGATCAACGGGGTCTGACCCCGGTTGATACGAGTGGTGGATTCGGATTGTATGGCGTCATACAGTATGTTCCAAGTCGAACACGATCGACTGCGATCCAGCACGACCATCCAGCACGACCATCCAGCACGACCATGAAGCCCGATGACGGAGGACACCCGATGAGCGACACCCAGACCGACAACGTGACCGACGAGGAAGCGGCGGAGTTCCGACAGAAGTGCGTCGACTTCATGGAGGCCCACGCGGTCCAGACCGGCAACGCGATGCCGAACGTCCACGAGCAGAAGGCATTCCTCGCGGCGGCGGCCGAGGTCGGACTTGCGGGCGTCGCCTACCCGGCCGAGTTCGGCGGTGGTGGCCTGACCCTCACCCACGACAAGATCTGGCGCGAGGTGCAGGGGAACTACCGGATGATGGCCGGTGAGTTCATCATCAGCCACGGAATGTGCCTGCCGATGCTCAACGAGTACGGAACCGAGGAGCAGAAGCGCCTCTACCTCGCCGACAACATCGCCGGTCGAACGATGTGGTGCCAGATGTTCTCCGAGCCGGGGGCCGGCTCCGACGTCGCGAGCCTGCAGTCGAAGTGCGAGCTCGATGGCGACGAATGGATCCTCAACGGTCAGAAGGTGTGGACGACCCTCGCCCACCGCTCCGACTACGGGATCGTCGTGGCGCGTACCGACCCCGAGCAGGTCAAGCACGCCGGCATCTCGATGTTCATCCTCGACATGAAGGCACCCGGCGTCGAGATCCGCCCGATCCACCAGATCGACGGTGGCTCACATTTCAACGAGGTGTTCTTCACCGACGTCCGGATTCCGAAGGATCACCTCCTCGGCGAGTACAACGCCGGCTGGAAGCTGGCGACCGCGATGCTGATGTACGAGCGTGTCGCGATCGGTTCGGCCGGCGCCGGCAAGATCAACCAGCCGACCTTCAAGCTGCTGCGCAGCGCGGCGGAGGAGAACGGCAAGATCGACGACCCGGTCGTGCGCGACCAGCTGATGCGGATCTACTCGATGGAGACCACCAAGGCGATGGTCGCGATGCGCAACCGTGCCGAGCAGAAGGCGGGCAAGACCCCCGGACCCGGCGGTTCGCTCGGCAAGTTGTTCGGCTCGAACATCGCGTGGAAGATGCGCGAGGTGGCGCTCGAGATCGCCGGACCGTCGTCGATCGCATGGGATCCGAGCGACGCCAACGGCGACGAGCGCCAGCGGATCGTCCTCAACTCGTTCCAGTCGTCGATCGCCGGCGGCACCGACGAGATCCAGCGCAACATCATCGGTGACCGCGTGCTCGGGCTGCCCCGCGAGCCTGCCGTCGACAAGGGCGTCCCGTTCAAGGACCTCAAGGTCGGAACTCAGACCGCCTGATCCGTCACGCGCAGGGCGCCGACGCGCGACAATCGTCGGCCGTCCCTCACTTCCCGAACGGAGCGCGCATGACGAACGAAACCGGACCAGCCGACGAGTGGATGTCGGCCAACGACGCGATGATGTGGGAACTCGAACGCGACCCGGTGCTGCGCGATCGCCGACGGCCAGAGAATGGTGTCGTTGCTGCAACACGCCGACCAAGGCGTTGTTGCGCGACGTCCGCAGCCAACCGGCGCTCCCGTACACGGCCGACATCGCGGGCGTCGTGCGTCGACTCGGCGGCTCGGTCTCGGCCGGAGTGGTCGGTGGGATGATGCGCGGGGTCGACGTGACGACGTCCAACGTTCCGGGCCCACCCTTCCCCGTCTTCCTCGCCGGCACCCGGGTCACCGACTTCTTCGCGTTCGGCCCGCTCGCCGGGTCGGCGATCAACCTCACGTTCTTCAGCTACGACGGCACAGCGCAGATCGGCATCTCCACCGACGTCGCGGCCGTGGCCGATCCCGAAGCATTCGTCGAGGATCTGACGGCCGCGATCACGAACTTCGCTGCACTGGGTTGACCGGGCGCACACACCGACAGCGCGTTTGTGCCGTGAATATGGCGATTGTTTGGCGCTGGGGGTCCGCGCTCTCTACTGTGTCGCTGGTCACCGTCCTTGGGGGAATGGTTTGATCGAATCAGCAGAACAGCGCGTGACCGAACACCGTCTGTCGACGCGCCAGATGGCCGAGTTCGTCGCCAACGGATTTCTCCGCTTCGACGCCATCGTGCCCGATGAGGTCAACGAGCGGGCGGTCGAGGAAATCGCCCGTCTCAACGACGAACGCCTGCGCCCGGAGGGGATGAAGCCGCCGCACACGCTGACCCCTCTGGCCGACTGCTACCCCGCACCGTCCGCGATCGGCGAGTACCTGCGGCTGCCTCAGATCCGGGGGATCATCGAGTCGCTCGTCGGAACGAACCCCACGTTCGACCACGACTGGGTGCACCACATCCCGAGTGGCGGCCGGTACCTCCAACCGCTCCACGTCGACGCCACGACCGATACGCCGGATCCGACGTTCGACGTCCAACTGTTCTGGTATCCGAGCGCGGTGGAGCCAGGTGCGGGTGGCACGCGCTTCGTGCCGGGCAGCCATCTCACGCGGGTGCGATCCTCGGGACTGTCCCGCTATCACCACATCGTCGGCGAACAGCAGGTGTCCTGCGCGGCCGGATCGGTGTTCGTCTTCCACCACGGGCTCTGGCACGCCGGACAGCCCAATCCGAGCGACAACGAACGGTGGCTCTACAAGATCCGGCTCAACCCGACCGAGCCGCAGGTCCGGCTGTGGGACACGAGCGATCTGTCCGAGCGCCAGAATCCGCCGTCCGACCACATCTTCGCCCGCATGCAGTCGGGCAGCGTCGCGGAGATCTTCCGCACATGGCATCCGTGGATGGGCGTCACCGACTACCGCAACGACCAGATGCAGCGTGCGCTCCTGTGGCGCTACCTCACCGGCGACGACGAGTTCGACGTCGACTACTACCTGACCCGACTCGAAGGTCGCTCGGGATTGGTGTCAGCTCAGCGCGGGTCGGCGCTGACGTGACGACCCGTCAACAGGTGCTCTACCTGTGGTTGGACGGCTCGTCGCTCGACGAGAAGGTGGTCGGCTGGGCGTTCCACGACGGAACCGACGGGGTGGGACCGCAGCTCCCCGACGCCGCCGCACCCGGGAAGCCCCCCTACGCCAACGGGGTCGGCGCGCTGCGTGACGGTTGGATGCTGCTGCAGTCGGCACAACTCGTCCCCCCGGCGCCCGGCCAGGAGCACGTCAACTCCTACCTCGAGTACGAGTTCGTGCTCGAACGGCGGGTCACGGTCCCGTGAAGATCCGCGTCGGCCTCGACCGTGTGTCGTGGCTCGCCTGGCCGATCGTTCTGGTCGTCATCCAACAACTGTTCTTCCCGGCGCCCGCAGGTGCGCTGCTCGCCGGTCTGATCCTCGGGTTGATCACCGGTCTCGTGTCACTCGGGATGTACCTGGTGTTCCGCGCCAACCGGGTCCTCAACTTCACCGCCGGCGAACTCGGTCTGCTCCCTGCGGTGCTCGCCGTGATGCTGATCATCGAGTCGGGCCTGAGCTGGTATCTGTCCTTCGGGATCGGCCTCGTCGCCGCAGCGGTCCTCGGGATCGCCGTCGAGTTCCTCATCATCCGACGGTTCTTCGACGCACCGCGACTGGTCGTCACGGTCGCCACGATCGGTGTCGCTCAACTGATCGGCGTCGGCGCCCTGTTCCTTCCCGGGTGGTGGGGAGCTCGAGTGCAATCGCAGCGGATCGAGGCGCCGTTCGACATCGACTTCGAGATCGGCTCGCGCGTCTTCAACGCGAACCACGTCATCGCCTTGATCCTCGCCCCGCTCGCGATGATCGCCGTCGGCCTGCTGCTCCGCACGACCCGGATCGGGATCGCGATCCGCGCCGCCGCCGAACTGCCGAGCCGCGCCGCGATGCTCGGAATCCCGGTCAAGGGCCTGCAGAGCATCGTGTGGTCGGTGGCGACGGTGTTGGGCTTCATCGCCCTGTTCCTCCGCGCCGGGATCTACGGGCTGCCCGTCGGTGGTGCGTTGGGGTTGTTGCTGCTGCTCCGGTCGTTGGCCGCGCTCACCCTGGGTCGCCTCGTGCACCTTCCGACGATCATCGCCGCGTCACTCGCGCTCGGAATCCTGCAAGAGGCGGTCGTGTGGAACTCGGGCTCGATCGAGGCCGAGGCGAAGATGGGCGCGATCACCGGCGTGGTGATCGTGGTCGCGCTGCTCCTGCGCCGCACGCGCGGGATGCGTGCCGAGATGGACACCTCCTCCTGGCAGAACGCGGGTGACACCCGGCCGATCGCGGCCGTCTACCGACAGCTCCCGGTCGTCCGGATCGGCCGCATCGTCGCGATCGTCGCGATCGCGACCGCCTTCGCCGTCTTCCCGTCGCTGTTCGGCACGACGGTCGTCGTCCGGATGGGCCTGATCTTCCTGTTCGCAATCACGTTCATGTCGCTCGGCGTCCTCACCGGCTGGGCCGGCCAACTCTCGCTCGGTCAGATGGCGTTCGCCGGAGTCGGTGCCGCGACGAGCGCATGGTTGACGCAACGCTGGCACTGGGACATCACGCTCGCCACGCTCGCCGCAGGAACGATCGGGGCGTTGGCGTCGCTGGTCGTCGGCGTTCCCGCCCTCCGCCTCCGCGGCGCCTACCTCGCCGTCACGACACTCGCCTTCGCGATCACCGTCAGCGGCTACTTCCTCAACCCACGGTTCTTCGACTGGCTCCCGACCGGGCGGGTCGAACGCAATCCGATCTTCGGTGTCATCGACTGGTCGTCGTCGCGGGCGATCTACTACATCTCGCTGATCGCGATGCTGCTCGCCTTCGGTGCGGTCCGCGGGATCCGCAACAGTCGCACCGGTCGCGTGCTGATCGCTCTCCGCGACAACGAAGCGGCCGTCGAGTCGTACGGCGTCAGCCCCGTGCGCGCCAAGCTCACGGCATTCGCGATCTCCGGATTCCTTGCCGCGTTCGCCGGATCGCTCGTGGTCCACCACCAGCAGGCGCTCGTCGTCGACGACGCTCAGTTCAACCTGCTCATCTTCTCCGGCGCGGTGATCGGCGGGCTCGGGAGCCCGCTCGGTGCGTTCCTCGGCTCGCTCTACTTCAACGGCACGTTCTACTGGTTGCAGGGTTCGTGGCGACTCCTGGCCAGCGGAATCGGGTTGCTCGGGATCCTGCTCGTCGCGCCCGGCGGCTTGACATCGCTCTGGTACGACCTCCGCGATCTCACGCTGCGCTGGTTCGGTGCGCGTCGGGGCATCGTCGAGGGGGACGATGCGGACGACCTGATCGACACGACCGACACCGACGAGGTCGCGACCGGCGAACCCGGACGTGACGAGAACGAGATCGAAGCGGTGACACCCGCATGACCGACACCGTCTCCCCCGACACCCCGGGCACACCCGACCAACCCGAGACGCCGGTCAAGCGCGAGGGTTTCATGCGCTCGATCACCGGTGACGGTCCGCTGTACGCGCTGTTGATCCTGTTCGGCCTGAACGCCGTCGACGAACTCGACCGGACGGCGTTCGCCATCCTGTCGCCCGAGATCCGTGAGGAGTTCGGACTCGGATTCACCGGGCTGCTCACCCTGATCGCCGCCGTGCTGGCGATCGCGCTCGCCTTGCAGGTCCCGATCGCGGGGCTCGCCGACCGGTACCCGCGGGTCCGGATCGCGCTGCTCGGGGCGATCCTCTGGGCCTGCTTCTCGTTCATGACCGGCCTCGCTGCGGGCATCGTGATGCTCGGCTTCGCACGGTCCGGATCGGCGCTCGGCAAGGCGGTCAACGACCCGACGCACAACTCGCTGCTCGCGGACTGGTTCGAACCGGACCGCCGACCGAAGGTGTACAGCTTCCACCGTGCCGCCAACGCGGTGGGTGCGATCGTCGGCCCGATCACGGCGGGAATCCTCGCCTACCAGTTCGGGTGGCGAGCCCCGTTCTTCGTCTTCGCCATCCCGACGCTGATCCTCGTCTTCTTCGGACTCCGCCTGCGCGAGCCGGTCCGGGGTGGACACGAACGCCGACTCGCGGGTGGCGACGACGAGGCGGTCGCCACCGAGGAGGTTCCTCCGTCGTACGCCGAGGCGTGGCGGATGTGCTGGAAGATCGAGACGCTGCGTCGGATCTTCATCGCGATGCCGTTCCTGGCCGTGTCGCTGATCGGATTCACGACACTCGCGTCGCTGCTGTACGAACAGGCCTACGGGCTCGACGAACGGGCGCGTGGAGTCGTCGCAGCAACGTCCGAACCCGGTCAGCTGATCGGACTCCTGATCGGTGCCCGCATCGCGAGCAAGCTGGTCGTTCGAGATCCGGGTCTGATCCTCAAGTTCCTCGCGGTCGTCTCGGTCGTGACCGCGGCGCTGTCGCTCGTGTTCGCCGTCGTCCCGAATCTCGCCGTCGCGATCGGCGCCAACTTCCTGATCGCCCTCTGCCTGGCGATCGTCGGGCCGGGCATCCTCGCGTCACTCTCCCTCGCGATCCCGCCGCGTGCTCGCGCGATGGGATTCTCGATGGCATCCCTGTGGGTGCTGCCGGGGTTGCTGATGCTCCCGTTCATCGGCTGGATCGCCGACTCCTGGGGCATCCGCACCGGAATGGCGATGATGGTCCCGGTGTTCGTCATCGGCGGACTGGTCATCGCGAGCGGCGGAAAGCTCGTCAACCACGACATCATCCAGGTCCGCACCACCGCTCTCGCCCGCGCCGAAGTGATGAACCAGCGTCGCCGTGGCGAGGTGAAGCTCCTGCTCTGCCGCGGTGTGAACGTCGGCTACTCCGGGGTCCGGGTGTTGCACGACGTCGACATCGAGATCGACGAGGGGTCGGTCGTCGCGCTGCTCGGAACGAACGGAGCCGGGAAGTCGACACTCCTGAAGGCGATCTCGGGTGTCGTCGAAGCCGACCAGGGGGCGATCATCTTCGACGGTCGCGACATCACCCACGCCCCACCGAACGAGATCGCCGGTCACGGCATCGTGCAGATCCCCGGCGGTCACGGGGTGTTCCCCGGTCTGACGGTGCGCGAGAACCTCGACGCGGCCGGATGGCTCAATCGGGGTGACCACGAAAAGCTCGACACCGCGATGAAGACCGTGCTCGAGACCTTCCCCGCGCTCACCAATCGGCTCGACGAACCCGCCGCCAACCTCTCCGGTGGGCAGCAGCAGATGCTTGCGCTCGGGATGAGTTTCCTCGTCACCCCGCGCCTGCTGATGATCGACGAACTGTCGCTCGGATTGGCACCGGTCGTCGTCGAACAGCTGATGAAGATGGTCCGCAGGATCTCCGCGACGGGCGTCACGATCATCCTCGTCGAGCAGTCGGTCAACGTCGCGCTCGAACTGGCCGACACGGCCTACTTCATGGAACGCGGCCGGATCCGATTCCACGGGCCGACCGCCGAGTTGGTCGATCGTGAGGATCTGCTCCGCTCGGTCTTCCTCGGCGACCACATCGCACCGGCGACACCCGCGCCGGTCGTGGTTCCGTCGTCGAACGGTCACGCGGGCGAGACCGCCTCCTCAACGGTCACACCAGCGACACCGGCGACACCGGCGCTGTCGGTGCGCGGTCTGTCGCGACGATTCGGTGGCGTGAGCGCCGTCTCGGATGTCGACGTCGACGTCGCCGAACGCGAGATCGTCGGTTTCATCGGACCGAACGGGGCCGGCAAGACCACGCTGTTCGATCTGATCGGTGGCACGACACCCGCCGACAGCGGGCGGGTCGCCGTGGCCGGAGAGGACCTCACGTCGGCGACCGCCAGCGAGCGTGCCCGACACGGCCTCGGTCGCTCGTTCCAGGACGCGCGCCTGTTCCCGTCGCTCACCGTCTCCGAGACGATCGCCGTCGCGTTGGAACGTTGGATCTCCTCGCGTGATCCGATCTCGGCAGCCCTGCACCTCCCCGCGTCCTTCGACAGCGAAGCCGACATCGGCCGTCGCGTCGACGAGTTGATCGACTTGATGAACCTCGGTCCCCACCGCCACAAGCGGATCAGGGAACTCTCGACCGGAAGCCGGCGGATCGTCGACCTCGCCTGTGTCGTCGCCCACCGCCCGACCGTCGTCCTCCTCGACGAGCCGTCGAGCGGCATCGCCCAGCGCGAAGTCGAGGCACTCGCCCCGGTCATCGAACGGATGCGAACCGAGATGGGTTCCGCGCTGCTCGTCATCGAACACGACATGAACCTGCTGTCGGCCATCGCCGACCGTGTCGTCGCGCTCGACCAGGGTTCGGTCATCTGTGTGGGAACCCCCGCGAAGGTGCTCTCCGACCCCCACGTCGTCGCCTCCTACCTCGGGACCGATCCGGCCGCCATCCACCGCTCGAACTCGACGACGACCTGACCCGCATCCACGACCACACCGACCGACCAACAAGGAGCCACCATGCAACCCGCATCAGCCCAGGGTTCGAACAGCGACACCGGCCGCGCCCTCAAGCGCTACGGACCGATCGCGGCGATCGCCGTGGTGGCGCTCGTCGTCGTCGGCGTCATCATCTTCGCGGGAGGCGATGACGCGGCCGCCCCCGTCGCGACCGACGACACCGCGGCACCGGAGACGTCCGGTGAGAGCGAGACCACCGACGACACCGAGGCCACGGTTGCCGACACGTCGCCCGACACCGCCGACGAGACGGCCGCGCCGGACACGACCGCTGACGACGCCGACGACGCCGACGATGCGACACCGACCTCCGACGACGAAGCGGCACCCGAGAGTCCGTTGCCGGACGGGGTGATGAGTTACAGCGTCGCTCAGGATCTCGGGCTCGACGTCGACTTCGGTGAGCGTTGCGACACCGAGACCGGGCGGGTCAAGGTGCAGACGTTCTACGCCACCGAGTGTTACGCGCCGTATGAGGGCGACAACGGAGGTGCCACCGCTCGCGGCGTCACCGACGACACGATCACCATCGTCTGGTGGCTGAGCCAGGACCAGGACCCGATCCTCGAGTTCATCACCTCGGCGATCTCGAACGACGACACCAACGCCGACGACGAGGCGACGCTGCGCGGGATGATCGAGTACTACGAGACCTATTTCGAGACCTACGGCCGCTCGGTCGAGCTGATCGTCGTGGAGGGTTCGGGAATCGTCAACGACGAAGCCGCCGCACGCGCCGACGCCGTGCGGATCGACGAGGAGTTCGACCCGTTCATGGTGTGGGGAGGACCGTCGCTGACCAATGCGTTCGCCGAGGAACTCGCCGCCCGCGACATCCCGTGCTTCAGCTGCGGACCCGGCCAGAACAGCGAGTGGTACACCGACAACGCCGGGCTCGCGTACGGGATCACGAAGGGGCCCGACCAACTCGACCTGCTCGTGGGTGAGTACATCGGCAACCGCCTCGCGGGCGAACCCGCCATTCACGCGGGCGACGAATCGATGCACGAGACCGAGCGGGTCTTCGGCCGGATCTGGCTCGAGTCGAGCGCAGCGTCGGTCACCGCCAACGAGCGTTTCGAGGAGAACGCCGCGGCGAACGGCTTCGAGATCGCCGAATCGCAGAGCTACGCGCTCGACCCGGCGACCCTCCAGGAATCCGCCGCGACCGTGATCGCCCGAATGAAGGAAGCCGGGGTCACGTCGGTGATCTTCAACGGTGACCCGATCGCCCCGCGCGACTTCACCAACGAAGCCACCGCGCAGAACTACTTTCCGGAGTGGATCGTGACCGGCTCGGTCCTCGTCGACACCGCGGCGTTCTCCCGGACCTACGACCAAGAACAGTGGGCGAACGCGTTCGGCGTGTCCAACCTGGCCGCCCGGGTCGACCGGACGGTCGACAGTTCGTACGCGATCTACGAATGGTTCCAGGGCGAGCCGCCTCCGGCACCGGACGACATCGGCGTGATCACGCCGGTCCCGGGCACGTTCTACGCCTTCATCCAGGCCGCCGGACCGGACCTCACGGACGAGTCCTTCAACGAGGCGGCCTTCCGCCTCGAGCCGAGCCCACGTGCCCTGACCGGATCGTCGCTGTCATGGGGAACCCACGGAATCTGGCCGGACGACCTCGAACCGGACTACCGCGGCGTCGACGACGTGACGGAGATCTGGTGGGACCCGACCGCAACCGGCCCCGACGAGATCGACCGCGACGGGAACGGACTCTGGCAGTACGTCGACGGGGGTATCCGCTACAAGCCGGGCGAGATCCCCAGCGGACCGCCGAAGGCCTTCGTCACCGACGGTGCCGTGACCATCTACTCCGAACCGCCGCCCGGGGAGTCACTGCCCGCGTACGAACCGATCCGCTGATGACCGACCGGCCGGCCCGAGCGCTGCGGCGAGCGCTCCGGCGAGCGTCCCCGGGACACTCCCGCAGCGCAACGGCCGTCCGGAACGGGTACAACTAGAGCATGAGCGATCAACCCGACACCAGCGCCGCATTCGCACCGCCGGACCCGTCGCTGCGGGCAGGTCTCCAGGAACACGATCAAGTCGTGTCCGATCCGGATGCGCCCGTCATCATCGGGGTGTCGTTCGACAGCGCGCTGAAAGCTCAGGAGTACCTCCTCGCGATGGCCCGCCTGCGCCAGGACGGTGTGCTGCAGTTGAAGGACGCCGTCACGGTCACGAAACAGGACGGCGGCAAGGTCACCGTCACCGAGACGATCGACCCGAGCCCCGGCAAGGCGGCGGTCAGCGGTGGCGTGTGGCTCGGCTTGCTCGGCCTCGTGATCGGCGGACCGGTCGGTTGGATCGCCGGAATCGGAATCGGTGCCGGAGCAGGCGCGGTCGCGGCGAAGGTGGTCGACCTCGGGATCCCCGACGAGTGGGTCGACTGGTTCAAGGATGCCGTCGAGCCGGGAACGTCGACCGTCGTCGTGCTCGCCGAGCACGTCCAGGTCCACGCGTTGGCGACCGAGGCCCGCCGATTCCAAGGCGCCGAACTGGTCTACACGTCGATGACCCCCTCGGCGATGGACGAACTCGACGCTGCGTTCGACGGCGACTGATCAGCCCGCGACTCGTCAGCAGGACGGGTCGCTTCCGGGGGAACGCGAACGAAAACCGCAACGTACGTTGCGCTTCGACGGTCGATGTGCAACCCAGGTTGCGATTTTGCGGAAACCATCCCCCTAACTCCCGGTCCCAGCGCTCGATGTCCCACAGGCCCGACCGTTCCGACCATCAGCGCTGCCGCGGGACGCGTCTCAGGAAGCGAGTTCCTCCGGCGACGGCCGGCGGCGATAGATCAACTGCAACATCGGTCCGGTGAGGGCCGTCGTGACGAGCGCCATCACGACGATGACGGTGTAGGCGGTCGGGCCGATCACGTCGAGCGATCGACCGACCGTCGCGACAACGATCTCGAGCGCGCCACGCGCATTGAGCGTCGCCCCGAGTCCGATCGAGTCACGACGACCGAGACCGCCGGCTCGCCCGCCGCCGTACGCGCCGATGAGCTTCGCTGCGGTTGCCGCCACCGTGATCACGATCGCCCAGACCGCGACCGTCGGCGAGGCCAACTCCGTGAGATCGACTCGGATTCCGGCGATCGCGAAGAACAGGGGGGCGAAGATCCCGTTGGTCACCGACTCGAGCGCGCCGAAGCCGACGCTGTGACGAAGGCGGCTGCCGCCGATCGCGATCCCGGCGATGAACGCTCCGATCACCACCTCGATGCCGACTGCGTGGGTGACCGCTCCGACCGCGACGATGGTCAGCACGAGCAGGCTGACCTCGGCTGCCGGGCCGCCCGACCGTCGCTCCATCTCGGCCGCTGTCCGATCGAGGACGCGCGGTCCGAAGCGCAGCACCAACACGGTCGTGATCGTGACGACCATGATCGCCGTGAACAGTCTTCCGACCTCGATCGCACCCGACTCTGCGACCCCGACAACGACGCCGAGCAGGAGCCACCCCACGATGTCGTTCACCGTGGCGACACCGAGGGCGAGGTGGGCCACCGGTCGCTCCATCAGACCGAGGTCACCCAGAATCCGTGCGGCGACCGGGAGGGACGAGATCGCGAACGCGACAGCGAAGAACATCACGAACACCCAGCGCGACGACTCACCGAGGAACCGCCCCGGGAGTTGAGAACCCACCGCGGCACCGACGGACAGGGGGATGATGAGGCTCCCGATCGTCGCGGTCGTCGCCGCTCGACCTTGGCGCCGGATCGAGGACATGTCGATCTCGGCACCGGTGATCCCGAGGAGAAATACGATCCCGATCCACGCCAGCCCGAGCAGCAGACCCGCCTGCCGCTCGTCGGCCGGGAAGAGCCACTCGAATGCGTTCGGCCACACCTGCCCGAGGAGCGACGGCCCGAGCGCGACACCGGCGAGCAGCTCCCCGATCACCCGTGGCATGCCCAAGCGACGAGCCAGGAACCCGCCGGCACGAGCGACGCCGAGGACGACGAGCAGCTGACACCAGAAGACGAACAACGAATGCTCGTCGAGCGGAGGCAACGGAGCGACCTCAACCACAACAGCAACCATGGCCATCGCAGAGACTACGCACGTCGCGCAGCCGGTCGGGGCGCAGCCGGTCGGGGCGCGCTCCCGCGACTCGGTGCCGCGGGGCGAACTGGGTGAGAATGGCACATGCACGAACTGGTGATCCGAGGAGGAACGGTCGTCGACGGAACCGGCGCAGCACCGCGCGTGGCCGACATCGCGATCGACGACGGCGTGGTCACCGCGGTCGGAGCGATCGATGCACCCGGCGCGACCGAGATCGACGCGACCGACACGCTGGTCACGCCGGGCTGGGTCGATGTCCACACCCACTACGACGGACAGGTGTCGTGGGATCCCGAGCTCGCACCGTCGAGCCATCACGGCGTCACCACGGTGATGATGGGCAACTGCGGTGTCGGTTTCGCTCCGGTCCGTGCCGGCGCGGAGGGATTCCTCATCGAGTTGATGGAAGGCGTCGAGGACATCCCCGGCACCGCACTCCACGAGGGCATCGACTGGCGGTGGGAAACCTACGGCGAGTACCTCGACGCGCTCGAGGAGATGCCGCGCACGATGGACGTCGGCGGTCAGCTCCCACACGCCGCCGTGCGCGCCTACGTGCTCGGCGAGCGCGCCCACGAGTACGACGTCACCCCGGACGAGATCGCCGAGATGGCACAGATCACCCGCGACGCTCTCGCGGCGGGGGCCTACGGGTTCTCGACGTCGCGGACGTTCCTGCACACGTCGAAGCACGGCCTCGTGCCCGGAACGAACTCGACACCCGACGAGGTGATCGCGATCGCCGAGGCGGTGCGCGACTCGGGCCACGCCCTCTTCCAGTACGTCTCCGACGATCAGGGAACCGGCGGCGACGAGGACTGGCTCGACACGCTCAAGGAGATGGGCTGCCCGACGACGTACACCCTGGCGCAGACGCCACGGTCACCGACCGCCTTCCGCGACGCCCTCGCCGAGGCCAGCCGTGTGACCGAGGAGACCGCCCCGATGATCCCGCAGGTCGCCGTCCGACCGACCGGGATGCTCTACGGCTTGCAGAGTTCGTTCCATCCGTTCATCGCGCACCCGAGCTATCGCCCGCACCGCGGCGACTCGCTCGAAGATCGCGTCGCGCTGTTGCGTGATCCGGAGTTCGTCGAGCGTCTGCTGTCCGAAGAACCCCAGACCCGGGACGGCTTCGTCACCTACATGGCGACGGCCTGGCACCAGATCTACCGGCTCGGCGATCCGGTCGACTACGAACCGACCGCCGAGTCGAGTGCGGCGGGGGTGGCCGAACGCGAGGGCCGCCGAACCGAGGAGGTCGTGATCGACTGGATGATCGAGAACGACGGGAAGAACTTCATGTTCTCGCCGCTCGGCAACTACCACGGACACGATCACGAAGCGATCCGCGAGATGCTGGAACACCCCGCGACGATTCCCGGTGCTGGCGACGGCGGCGCGCACTGTGGGCTGATCTGCGACGCCAGCTTCCCGACCTACATGCTGACCCACTGGACCCGCGACCGCACCCGCGGACCGAAGATCCCGATCGAACGCGCCGTCCAACTGCAGACGTCCGCGACCGCAGACGCCTACGGGATGACCGACCGTGGTCGGCTGGTGCCCGGCATGGTCGCCGACGTCAACGTGATCGACTACGACGCGCTGCACCTCCACCCGCCACACATGGTCCACGATCTGCCCGCCGGCGGGCGACGCCTGCTCCAGGACGTCGACGGCTACCGACACACGATCAAGTCGGGTGTGGTCACGTTCACCGACGGCGTTGCAACCGGCGCCCGCCCCGGCAAAGTCCTCCGCTCCCGCCCCTGACCGCGCGTCGGTGCCAGGCACCAACGCGCATTTTCAGTGGGCTGCAC
>NZ_JBAVYV010000124.1:0-6966 GCF_049588435.1 Ilumatobacter sp. | reverse complement strand
GGATCAGCGAAACCGCCAAGGGCGACGCCGGTTCGATCGTGCGCGCCGGAATCGTGTTCGCGCTTCCGGCGGAGGTGATCGCGGACCGGATCGGGCGCCGCAAGGTGCTGGTGATCGTCGCGTGGCTCGCGCCGCTGCTGACGGCGCTCGGCGCGATCGCGCCCACTTTCGCGGTGCTCGTGGCGACGCAGACGCTCGGTCGACCGATGGGTATCGCGCTCGCGTTCGTGATCGGTGTGGTCGCGGCGGAGGAGGTCCCGAAGAACAGTCGGGCGTATGCGATCAGCGTTCTGGCGATGGCGGCCGGTCTCGGCGCCGGGATCGCCGTGATCTCGCTGAGCCTCGCCGACCTCGGACCGGGTGGTTGGCGCTACGTGTACCTGATCGCGCTGATCTGGTGCGTCGTCGCATTCGACCTCACGCGACGATTGCCCGAGACGCGCCGCTTCACGGCCGACGCCGAGCGCGTCGACCGGCCACGCAAGGTGCCGCGCCTCGATCGGAAGCGCTTCCTCCTCCTCGCGACCGTCGCGTTCGCCGGCAACGTCTTCATCGCCCCCGCCAGCTTCTTCCAGAACACCTATCTCGAGGACATCCGCGGCTTCAACGGGAGTTCGATCGCGCTGTTCTCGATCCTGATCGGCACCCCGGCCGGGATCGGGCTGATCCTCGGGGGCCGCTTCGCCGATCGCCATGGACGCCGCCGCCTGATCACGGTCGCGCTGCCGGTGTCGACGTTGTCGATCGTGGCCGCGTTCACCGTCGGTGGCATCGGGCTGTGGGCGTTCTCACTCCTCGGCGGCATCCTCGGCTCGGCGGTGTACCCGGCGATGACCGTGTACCGCACCGAACTGTTCCCGACGGCGAACCGGACCCGGGCGACCGGTTTCGTCACCGCGTCGGCACTGATCGGCGGGATCGGCGGGCTGAGTCTGACCGGGCGCCTGATCGACGGCGGATGGACGTACGGATCGACGATGGCCCTGCTCGCGATCGGTCAGTTGATCGTGACGATCCTCGTCGTCGCGGCCTATCCCGAAACGGCCCACCGGGAGCTGGAATCGCTCAACCCCGAAGACGAGACGCTCGACGTGACGGAGTGGGTCTGACCGTCACGGACACCCGCCGTCTCATGCGGTGACACCGCGGTCACGAAATGTCTGTCACGAACTGTCTGTCACGAAACGTCTGTCACGAAACGTCTGTCACGAAATGTCTGTCAGGAAATGCCCGTCACGAAACCGCTGATGCGATCGGCGATCTCGTCGTCCTTGCCCGCGAGGTCGTGGCGGCCACCGTCGATCCAGTGGTGCTCGACCGGCCCGGGAATGGTCGACGTCCACGCCTCGAGCTCGTCGGGGGTCCCGAACGGGTCACGCGTGCCGGAGATGAACAGACAGGGAACATGCAGGTTCGGGAGATGCTCGACGCGGAGTCGGTCGGGCTTGCCGGGCGGATGCAGCGGATAGCAGATCAGGACCAGCCCGGCGAGCCGTGCGACCGGGCCGTGATCGTCGACGTCGGCCGCGACCATCGTCGTCATCCGCCCGCCCATCGACCGTCCGCCCATCACGAGCGGGCCACGCCGTCGGGAGAAGTCGCCGAGGTCGTCGCGGATCGCAGCCATCAGCTTCGGGGCACGATCCGGAGCGCGACGACCCTGCGTGCGATACGGGAAGTCGCGACGCTCCACGTACGCGGATGAACCGAACAGGGTCTCGGTCGCGACCAGGCTCGAATGATCACACCCGGTTCCGGCCCCCGGGTACAGCAGCAGAGTCGTCTTCGCCATCAGGACAGGATCCGTCGCGCCTCGGCCAGATCGGACATCGACTTGGCCGCATCGACCTCGACGCCGCCATGGTCGGGGTGGACGTCGCGCAACTTGGAACGGAACGCCTTCGTGACCTCACGCTTCGACGGTTTCGCGCCGCCGAGCTCGAAACCGAGCAGGCTCATCGCCCACCCACTCGGGTCGGCGAGCGCCTCGAGCGTCGTGGTCTGCGAGCCGGCGAGGTAGGCGACCATCGAGGGGCCGATCGGACCTCGCCAACGCGCGGCCTTCTGGACGACCGGAGCGACCGCTCGCCGGTGATCGAGCGACAGACGTTCGATGGCGTAGATCGCGCCGAGGACCTGGGCCAGATCGGTGCCGGTCGTCGCGAAGTCGAACGAGATGTCGTCGCCCTCCCCGAGCAGGCGATGCGTGCTGTGCCCGAGGCCGTGCCGGTCGAGCTGGAATCGGTGCCGAAGTCGAGGTTGCACGATGCGGCCCCCCGTCTCGACCTCGCCGATGAGGCGGTGCACGTCGGGCACGAAGTCGTCGTCGACTCCCCCGAGATGCTGCGCGACGATCGCGCCGAGCAGCAACCCACCGAACCCCGGTGCGGGGTCGACGGGCAGCGCCATGTGACCGAGCGAGATCCGACGGGTCGGCTGTGCCGGTCGGCTGTGGAAGATCTCCAGTTCGGCGAGCAGCACGCAGCGATCCTCCTCGTGTCGTCCTTGGCGCGTCAGACGTAGTCGCGAATGGTCGAGCGCAGTTCCTGGGCCAACCCGATCACGTCGGAGGACTCCTGGAGATGCCCGTCATCGCCGACGGGGTGGTCGACTGTGGCTCCGCCCTCGGCATCGGCCACAATGCGGTCGACGATCGCAGCGACACCGGCGACCGCCTCGGACCACACCCGCGGGGCGAGCTGGTACGGGGGATACTTCGGCTCGATCAATCCGTCGAGGTCGATGATCTTGCGGCGCGCCTTGGCGTCGAAGGGATCCTTGGCCAGCTTGTCGGCGGTGAGGAAGATGTCACCGAGGACACCGTCGGGCGGCTCGTTCGCTCCCTCGTCGACGGCGTTCCCGAGTTCGCCCGCCTCGATCGCGTCGAGGAGCGAGTCGACATCGGACTCGGCATCGGCCGCGACGTGGATCACCGCGCCGTCCCAGCGATGGGGAATCTCGGCCTCGACCAATGCGGCGGTCAGCGCTGATCGGTCGCCGTCGCTCCATTCGTCGAGTCCGTACTCGACCGCCTCGTCGTCGTCGGCGAGACCGACCGGGAACGGGCCCAGGAGGGCTTCGAGCTGCTCGAACATCGCGTCGGCGTCGGCCTCGACCACCTCGGGCACGACGAGTTCCTCTTCGTCCCAGTAGTGCGGGATCCCGGCATCGGCCAATGCCTCAGCCAGCTCCGCACGGTGGTCGAACGACCACGCGGACAGGTCGTAGTGCACCTTGACGACGGACGTGTCGTCGGGATCGAAGTCGATGGGTTGACCGGCGGCAGCCTTGTCCTGCTGCTGCTCACCACCCTGCTTGTTCACGAAAGCCACGACCCGCACGCTATCTGCGCGCCCGTTCAGACCGCGGGGTTCAGACCAGCGGGACCACCCGATCGAGGAACTCCTCCGTGCGGCGATACTCGTCGGCGACGTTGTCGGGTTGGCGGAATCCGTGACCCTCGCCGTCGTAGACGACGAACTCCACGTCGCCGCCGCCCCGTCGGATGGTGTCCACCAGCCGTTCGCTCTGGGAGATCGGAACGACCGGGTCGTCGGATCCGTGCATCACGAGGAGCGGCGCGGTGATCTGATCGGCGCGTCCGATCGGCGACAGCGTTGCGAACGCTGCATCCGACTCGGCCGAACCGTCGTTCGGAGCGACCAGCGTGTCGGTGTAGTGCGCCTCGAAGCGGTGGGACACCTCGGTCAAGGCCCGCAGATCGCTCACCGGGTACGACGTCACCCCGCCGGCCACGAGGTCGCCATGGTCGGACAGCACGCCGAGCGCGGTGAGCCCACCCGACGACCCGCCCACGACCACGGTCGAGCCGGGTGTCGCCCAGCCGGAACGGTGGGCCGCGCCGATCAGATCGGCCGTGTCGTCGACGTCGAGGCGTCCCCAGCCACCGTGGAGAGCCTGCTGATAGGCCCGGCCGTGGCCCGTCGTGCCGCGTGGGTCGACGACGAGCACATCCCACCCCCGACTCCACCAGTAGACGATCCTCGGGCGCCAATCGACCTGCCACTGATCGGTGGGGCCACCGTGGACCCAGACGAGCAGCCGACCATTCCCGACAGCGAACCGACGGGCATGCAACGTGCACCCGTCGGTCGACGACGGTGCCTCGATCAGTTCGGGCTCGGGCAGTTCGTCTCGCGGCCACACGTCCGGGTGCGACAACGCGACAGTGGTCCGACGGTGGAACGGCGACGTGTACACGACGATCTGGGTCGGGGTACGCGCACCCGCGCGCAACGCGACAAGGTGGTCACCGGACCACGACAACCGACCGTGGACGCCACGCCCGACCTGTTCGACCGTGCCGGTGGATCGGTCGACGATGCACAGCGCTCCGTGACCGCGCTCGTTGCGGGTGAACGCCATCCGCGAGCCGTCCGGGCTGAACGCGTACGTCCGGTTGCCCATCCCCCACGTCGGGCCGGCATGCTCGAGCGGCTCGTCGACGACCGGTCGATCGCGGACGTGCACGTTGAGCCAGCCGGATTCGTCGTGGACGTGGACCGGCTCGCCGGACGGGGTGAATCGAGGCTGCTGGAACGCACCTTCGTCGAGTCGCCACTCTGCGATTGAGCCATCGTCGCTGTCGCGTCCGAAACCGTCGGGCAGCCGACGATCGACCCGGACCGCTGCGTCCCACGCCATCGCCGGCGGACTCCACCCCGTCCACGAGACCACGTCCCCGTCCGGGGCGATCGCCGGATCGAAGCAGAACGCGTGGCGTCCGTCGTCGAGACGCCGCGTCGTCCCGACCGTGAGATCGAGCGACCAGATCTCCGCTTCGTCGACGGCGTACACGACGAGCCGACCATCCCCCGAGGCGCCGGCCGGGGCGCGCACCGACCTTCCGTGCGCGGTCATCCGTTCGAGCTCGAGACCCCGCTGCCACCACAGCTCGCCATCGTCCGCGACATAGATCAGCGACGGAACCGAAGCTGCACGTTCGTGCCTGGCACCGATGTGCATGTCGACCCAGGCGAAGCATCCTCCGCCGAACCCGCGGCCTGGAGCCGGATCGGGTCCGAACGTGAGCTGGCGTTCGGGTCCCGCCACCGCTCCGTCGGCGGCGAGCGGCACGGCATTGATCGACGAGGCGCCCTTCCAGCGCTGGACGAATCCGATCCACCGACCGTCGGGCGAGATCTGCGGCTCGGTCAACTCCCGTCCCGCTCGGACCAACGACAACGCGACAGGCTCCACGCAGGGAGCGTACAAACCGCTCACGACTGGGTCGTTGGCGCCGCGCAAAGTACGGTCAACGGCATGACTGAGTCGTCACGTGAACGCCCCGATCGCAACCTGGCGATGGAGCTGGTCCGGGCCACCGAATCGGCCTGTCTGGCCGCCGCACGCTGGGTCGGTCGCGGTCAGAAGGAGGCGGCCGACGGCGCCGCGGTCGAGGCGATGCGGATGTCCCTCTCGACCGTGCAGATGACGGGCACGGTCATCATCGGGGAGGGCGAGAAGGACGATGCTCCGATGCTCTTCAACGGCGAGCAGGTCGGCGACGGGTCGGAGCCGTTCGTGGACGTCGCCGTGGATCCGATCGACGGCACGACGCTGACTGCTCACGGCAAGACGAACGCACTGTCCGTGATCGCCGTCGCCGACCGCGGCTCGATGCTCGATCCCGGCCCGTCGTTCTACATGGAGAAGATCGCCGTCGGACCCGAGTCGGTCGGTTCGATCGACATCACGGCGAGCGCGTCGCAGAATCTGCGGTGGATCGCGAAGTCGAAGCAGGAGGAAGTGCAGGATCTCACGGCCGTGATCCTCGACCGCCCACGCCACGCCGACCTGATCGCCGAGGTCCGCGAAGCCGGGTGCCGCATCCGACTGATCACCGATGGAGACGTCTACGGATCGGTGGCGACGTGCTGGCCCGATGCGGGCGCCGACGTCCTGTTCGGGATCGGCGGCACGCCCGAGGGCGTGATCTCCGCTGCGGCGCTCAAGGCGATGGGCGGCGAGATGCAGGCGCGCTTCGCCCCCCAGGGAGACGCGGAACGCACCGCGATGCTCGAGGCCGGATTCGATCTCGATCGGGTGATGACCCAGGACGATCTGATCACGAGCGACAACTGCTTCTTCGCGGCGACCGGGCTCACCGACGGGGCGCTGCTCCGTGGCGTCCGGTTCGACGCCCGGGGCGCACGCACTCAGAGCCTGGTGATGCGGTCCCGCAGCGGAACCGTTCGTTTCGTGGACGCACGGCACCGGGTGTCGAAGCTGCGCGAGTTCTCCGCGATCGACTACTGATCACGCGACGCAATGGCGGCGTTTCACCTGGCTCAACTCAATCTCGGGCTCTTCCGGGCGCCTCTCGACAGCGATGAGATGACCGAGTTCCGGCTGGCGCTGGAACCGATCAACGCCATCGCCGAGGCGACACCGGGATTTGTGTGGCGTCTGACGGACGAGGACGGTGGATCGGCGAGCTACGTCCGGGTACCGGGACGCAGGAGTCCGCTGTGGGCGCCGAATCTGTCCGTGTGGACGGATCTCGACTCACTCCACCACTTCATGTACAAGAGTGGGCACGCCAGCTATCTCCGTCGGCGCACCGAGTGGTTCCAGCCGCCGTCGGGGGTGACCAACGTGTTGTGGTGGATTCCGGTCGGAGAGATCCCGTCGATCGCTGACGCGGTTCGCCGACTGGATCATCTCCGAGACCACGGACCGGGACCGGAAGGATTCGGATTTCGCAACGACGTCGCTCCCCCGACACCCCCGGGCTAGGACGAGCAGCCGAGGATGTGAGAGAGGAACAACAGGAGCGGCCGGAGGTGACCGAAGCGCGTGTCGTCGATGAGCGCCAGCAACGTCTCGCACGCTGATCTGCCGGATTCCGGGGGCGTCGTGGTGCTGGTTGTGGTCGTCGATGGTGCCAACGTCGACGTGGTGGTCGTGGGCGGCGGCAACGTCGTGGTTGGCGCCGTTGTGGGG
>NZ_JBAVYV010000123.1:0-10904 GCF_049588435.1 Ilumatobacter sp. | reverse complement strand
GCGGTGCAGCGCGCGGCGTTGCTCGACGGCGCTCCGCGCAACGCGATCGTGCGCTGCTGGATGCAGCTCGAACGCGATGTGGCGGCAGCGGGACTTCGCCGCGACCCCGCCGACACGTCACTCGAATTCACCGAGCGCGTCCTGGCTCGCTACGCCGTGGATTCCAGCGCGATCGAAGAGCTTGCGGCGCGATATCGCGAGGCTCGTTTCTCCGATCATGAACTCGTCGAGGACGATCGGCAGGCTGCGCTGATGGCGCTCGACCGCCTCCATCGCACCTTGGCCGAGGCCCGATCGGACGCTCCGTCGGACGCGTCGGACACGGACGTCGATGCGGCGATCGGAAGGACGAAGTGAAGGGTCCCGGCCCCCGTCGTCCGACGAGCGACACCGCCCGTTGGGCAGCGACGACCGCCATCGTCGGTGCTGTCGTCGGAGCGCTGATGGTGTTGCTGGGGATGGACCCGCGGCTCGTGATCGTCGCCTGTGTCGTGGCGCTGGTGTCCGCTGCGTCCTGGCTGGTGATCGGGCTCGCCCCTGTCGCGGACCCGCTCACCTGGTACGACCACAGCAACGCTTCCTGGTCGTCGGCTCGGGTGGATCGGCGGGTGCTGCAGCTCACGGCCCGACTCCGGCAGAACTCGCGGCAGAGCCGTCGACGCGGACTTCCTGGGTTGTCCGGCCGCACCGGCCAGGACGAGGCGGAACCGGTCGATGAGATCGTGACGTCGCTCGTCGCGGTGATCGACGATCAACTGCGGGCGGACCACGCCATCGAACGCGCCGACGACGGCGAGGCCGCGGCTCGGGTGCTCGGACCCGAACTCACCCGCTTCGTCGATGATCCGGCAGCCGCGCGGAAGATGACGCAACGCCGCACGCTCGCACACACCATCGCGCTGATCGAAGAGTTCACCGCACCGACTCCTCCCGCGACCCGAAACCCGAAGGACGATTGATGACCCAACTCGAACTGCCCGAAGTGTCCCGATTGGCCACGTCCATCCTGGACGAGGTCGAGACGGCCGTGATCGGCAAGCGCCAACCCTTGGCGATGGTGCTGAGCGCCATTCTGGCGGGCGGTCACGTATTGCTCGAGGACTTTCCGGGGCTCGGCAAGACGCTGGCGGCGCGCTCGTTCGCGCAGACGTTGGGCTTGGACTTCGCCCGTGCCCAGTTCACCCCGGACCTGCTCCCGGCCGACCTGACCGGATCGTTCATCTTCGATCAGCGGGTGAACGAGTTCTCGTTCCGTCATGGGCCGCTCTTCACGGGTCTGTTGCTCGCCGATGAGATCAACCGGACGCCGCCGAAGACGCAGTCCGCGCTCTTGGAGGCGATGCAGGAACGACAGGTCACCGTCGAAGGCGAATCCTTCGAGTTGCCGCGTCCGTTCCATGTTCTGGCCACGGCGAATCCGGTCGAGTACGAGGGCACCTATCCGCTGCCCGAAGCGCAGCTGGACCGATTCATGCTGCAGGTCAGCTTCGGCTACCCGACCGCCGACGAGGAGTGGGACGTGTTGAGCCGCCGACTCGCGCGCCGCCAGGAGGAGCAGACGCTGCGTGCCATCGTCGACGCCCCGACGCTGCTGGGCATGCAGACCGCGATCGAAACGGTGACCGTCGACGAGAGCGTTGGCCGCTACTGCGTCGCGCTCGCCGGTGCCACCCGCAGCCACTCCCAGGTCCTGATGGGCTCGTCACCCCGGGGGGCACTGGCGTTGATGCTCGTCGCCCGGTCGTTCGCTGTGGTTGCCGGCCGTGACTTCGTCACGCCGGAGGACGTGAAGTCGGTTGCGGTTCCCGTCCTCGCACACCGCGTCGCTGTCAAGCCGGAGCTGTGGATGAGCAATGCAAGTGGCGCGTCGGTCGTCGCGTCGGTGCTGTCGTCGGTCCCGACGCCGAGCACCCTCGAAGTCGACATCCCGGTGACTCGCTGATGGTTCCCTCGGGCCTGCGATGAGCCCTTCGCGCACCGACTCGTGGCAGCCGTCCCCGGCCCATCTGCGGGCGGTGCTGCTCGGTGTGCTCGGGGTGGCTGCCGCGCTGCTGTTCCGCGTCCCGATCCTGCTCGTGCTGGCGACCCCGTTCGCGTTCGTCGCCGTGTGGTCCATGACGACCCGTCCCCACGAGCGGCTGGATCTCAGCACGGCGCTTGCCCCCCGGACGATCCGCGAAGGCGAAGCCACCACGTGGACCGGCCGGTTCGATGCCGTCGGCGATCACGGGACGCTGGACTCGGCGGCCGGAGTGAACGGTGACGACGGCGGCGATGGCGTCGATCAGGTCATCGCGTTCGTACCGCATCGAGAGTGGCTCGAGACGCGCCCCGGGACGGGTGTCGTCGCCGCGGCCACTGCCGTCGGCGGTCCGCCCGCCGCAGTTTCGATGGCCATCCGGGGCACTCACTGGGGACCGCACGAGGTCGGACCGATCAACGTCGTCGCGGTGAGTTCCTGGGGTGCATTTCGTTGGAAGGCCGTCGCCTCCCGGCATCACCTGACGACGCTTCCGCTCCCCGAGGTGTTCGATGCGACGGCGTCCCAGCATCGAGCGAACGGCCTCGTCGGGATCGACCGCTCGGCTCACGCTGGCGACGGGAGCGAGTTCTCGGGCATTCGGCCGTTCCAGACCGGTGACCGTCTGCGTCGGATCAATTGGCAACGTTCGCTCCGCAACGGTGAACTCCACGTGACGTCGACGTACTCCGACCAGGACAGTCACGTGGCGCTGTTCGTCGATGCGCTCGCCGACTTCGGGCCGTCGGAGGGGATCGACGGCGCAGCATCGAGCCTCGACACGACGGTGCGCGCAGCCGGCGCGATCGCCGAGCACTTCTTGCTTCGTGGTGACCGCGTGTCGTTGCACGTGTTCGGGTCACGCGGCCGCGCCACTCTGCCGCCAGGGAGCGGGCGGAGTCATCTCCGCAGGATCCTGGACCGGCTCGCGATGTTGGAGCCCGATCCGAGCCGGACGGGGGCGTTCCGAGTGAGTCGGGCTGCGATCCCCGGCGATGCGCTCGCGATCATGTTGTCACCGTTGATCTCGCCGGTCGCGCTCGAACGCGCAGCGACGATCGTCAGCCACGGGCTCACGGCCGCTGTGGTGGACACGCTTCCCACCGATGTCCACGACGGACACGACACGACGACCGAGTTGGCCTGGCGGATCCGGCTCCTCGAACGTCGTCGCGAGGTGCGGGTGATCGAGGAGATCGGTGTCCCGGTGATCGCCTGGCGTGGCCCCGGCAGCCTCGATCCGTTCCTGCGCGAGCTCGCTCGCCGCTCCGCCGCTCCCCGGATGGCTCGCCGATGAACGCCGAGCGGATCCAGGCGTGGATCGACGAACTCCACGGCACGAGCGGACAACAGTGGATGTTGCGCCTCGTCGTGGTCCTGGCACCGCTCGGCGCGTTGGCCGCCGTGACCGCCGAGGTCGGCCGGTGGTGGCCGTTCGGTGGAGTCCTCATGGGTGCGCTGGCGATCGCTGCGGCATTCCGCCCCGACTCCCACACGGCGCTCCTCATCATCGCGGTCGTGGTGTGCCATGTGCTGGCAACCGTCGAGCAGGTCGATTCCCCGTGGGTCGTGGTGGTGGCGTGCTGCCTGCTGCTCCATCACTCGGCGGTGGCGCTCACCGCGTCGTTTCCGGTGGGCGGCGTCGTTCCGACGGCGACGCTGCTGCGGTGGGCGCAGCGCACCGGTGTGGCGGGCGGCCTGACGATCGGTATGTGGGGTCTGGTGATCGTGATGGAGCGACGAGATGCCGCCGGGAACGGCCTGCTCACCGCACTCGCCGTGGCGATCGTCGCGGCGTCCGCCGTCGTCATCCGGTCCCGAAGTCTGAACGGTTGACATTCAGGCTGTCATGCTCCCCACGGCGAAGCCGGTGTGAGCGGTCCGGCAGGCGGGCGTCGCCGGTCACGGAGTCGGGGAGCGGTGGCCCCAGAAGCTCGGTTGGGTGATCTGGGCGACGGTCCATGTCGCGTCGTCGACGAGGAGGCCGCCGCATCCGAACTCGACGTCGAATCCCGAGGGGGAGCGGCTGTAGAACGACACCATCTGGTCGTTGGTGTGTTTGCCGAGGCTCATCGAGATCGGCGTGCCCGCATCGATGTGACGGTCAAGGGTGTAGCCGACGTCGTCGAGGGTTCGGGCCTCGACCATGAAGTGGTACAGCGCAGCTTCCGATGCCGGGACGAGCGCGAGGCTGTGGTGGCGTCGATTGCAGCGAAGGAAGACGACGTCGTCGTCTCCGGGCCGCCAGAAGTCACTGACCCGGAAGCCCAGCACGTTGGTGTAGAAGTCGACCGATGCTTCGAGTTCGGGGGTGCCGAGCACGATGTGGCCCATCCCGTGGGCTCCGGTCGTGAAACCGCTGACGCCGGTCGGCGACACGAACAGCTGGTGATCGAGGATCGGGCCGTGGAACAGCTCCAGCGTGAAGCCTCCCGGATCCGTCGTTCGTGCCAGACCGCGTACATGCCGACGATCGCACTCGTCGGCCGATCCACGATCGATGGTGAATCCGGCCGCAGAGAGCTGGGTGACGGCGGAGTCGAGAGCATCCGCGTCCGGCACTTCCCATCCGGCGAACGCCAATCCGCCCGGCCCCTCGCTGACGAGCACCCGGTACGGCCGCTCGTCGAACCGCAACCGGAGCTCGGGCTCGTCGTCCGACACCATTGCCCCCAACAGCTCGCCGTACGAGCGCCAATCTTCGATGTCGTCGGCGGTGATCCCGATGTAACCCAGACCTCGAATGTCCATCTGCTTCCCCTTCGTTCGGTTCGTGGCCCAAGCATGAAGGTGAAATCCGCCGGAGGCAAGGTGACAACGAGAAGTGATGATGGTAAAAATCGGACATGCTCGACGTGGTTCCGGTTCGCTACCGCCCGCCCGACGACGCCTACCGACTCGACATCGAGCTGGTCCCCGCAGCCGAGCTGCGAGCGCGCGTGGCAGCGGATCGGCAACGAGGTTTCGAGCGGATCGACTTCCAGTGCTTCGTCTACGTCCGCTCGGGGTCGTACACCCACGTCGTCGACTTCGAGACGCACGAGCTGACGGAGCATTCCTGCCTGGTGATCTCGCCGGGGCAGGTCCACCGCTTCGGACCTCCGAGCGACTGGACCGGCTGGATGCTGATCGTCAGCGGACACCTCGTCTCGGACGACACGCGAGAACTGCCGGCACATGTGCGACTCGACCGAGAACTCGGCGGTGCGGTCGCCGAACTGTTCGATCGCATGGACTCAGACGCGAAGTTGCTCGCAGATCGCCAGCGGCTCGTGCAACTCCTCGCTCTCCAGACCGCGGTGCTCGTGGGCCGACTCGCGCTCGGCGCGAGCGGCACGACCACGAGCCGACTCGTCGATCCGACTCTGCTGTCCCGATATCGCGACTACCGCGCCGCCGTCGACGACGGATGCCGACGTTGGCACCTCGTCGCCCCGTATGCACGGAGTCTCGGCTGTTCGGCGAAGTCGCTCAACCGAGCGTGTCGTGCGATCGCCGACGTCTCGGCGAAGGACGTCATCGTCGCCCGCATCGTGCTCGAAGCGCAACGCCGCCTCGCCCTTTCCGACGACACGGTCGCAGCGATCAGCAGGCAGCTGGGTTTCGACGAGGCGACGAACTTCGTGAAGTACTTCCGTCGCGAAACCGGGATGACACCGACCGCGTTCCGTGCCTCGGTCCGCCAGCCTGACTCGTAGCCGTATCGGGACGTCGTGGCTCGACCGGACGTGGACCGCACCCGCCGATCGGCGACGAACCCACTGGACCAGCACGAGAACTGAAACATCCGAACCCCGCAGGAGGGATGTGGAGCTGGGGGACCGAATCCCCGAGGGGGATTGGGGCGTCATGCCTGGTCAGGGTTGGTTTTCGAGTGTCCGATGTTGACCGCGGTTGACCTGCATGTTCACTTGTCTGAAGTCGCCTCACCCATCACTACCTGAGCCCGACCCGGGCGGCGTTCGTGTGGACGGTTGCCTGATGGGAAACCTCGCTGCCCAGAGCTGTTCCCGGGTGATCGTCAAACGCCGCGTCAAACAAGGGTGTTGTCCAGTGGCGGTATCCGACGACCTCGACGCTGCGGTGCCGGGGAGACAACAGACAGGACCCGCAATGCCCCTTTTCATGGACGTTCACAACATCGAGGGAGGTGTGTCAGCGAGCGACGTCGCCGGCGCCCACCAGGCAGACCTCGCGCACCAAGCGGCGCACGGGGTCAACTACCTCCGCTACTGGGTAGACGAGGAGTCCGGCAAGATCTTCTGCCTGGTCGAGGCGCCCGACGCTGAGGCTGCGGACACGGTGCACCGTGAGGCCCATGGGCTGGTTGCCGACGAGATCTACCCCGTCAGCGAACATACGTGAGCGCCGCGTGGCCGCGGACGGTCGAGGCGCTGACCGCTGAGGCGGAGTCCGAGTGGTTGGAGCTGTTCACAGTGGGTCCGACCGAACCGGAGGGAATCGGGCTGAGGGGCGGGGCTGCGGCTCCGGACCTCGTGCTCCCCGATTCCGTGGGAGCGAACCGGTCGCTGTCGGAGTTCTGGGCCGATGAGCCTGCGCTGCTCATGTTCTGGCGTCACTTCGGATGTGGGTGTGGCATCGATCGCGCCACGCGCCTTCTCGAGGAGTTCCCGGCCTATCGAGCGGCAGGCATCATGCCCGTGATCGTCGCCCAGGGAGAGCCGGAACGAGCCGCTGCATACCGGGATCAACTCGGGCTGCCGTGCCCGGTGCTGTGCGACCCGGATCATTCTGCATACCGGGCCTACGGCATCGGCCAGTGGTCGGTCGAACGCGTCCTCTATGACGCCTCCGTCGAGTTCTGGGCGCATCCACATGATCTCGGCGCAAGTCTTCAGGACGAGCGCCGCGCCGGAGGTCGGCCGCTCGTCGATGATCCGTGGCGCGCGACCGCTGAGTTCATCATCGGGACGGACGGACACGTGCGGCTGGTGCATCTCTCTCAGTACTGCGAAGACTTCCCGGAGCCGCTCGTGCTGATTGCAGCGGCACAGCTCGCAGAGAACGGGGTATCGGCAACAACGTGAGAGTATTCGGGCGATCATGAGCCTGACCATCCACCTGCTCGGTCGCCCGCGAATCGAGAGTTCGTCAGGTGACGTCTACCGGTTCCGGAGTCGGAAGAGCTGGGCCCTCTTGACGTTCCTCGTTCTGAACGAGCGACAACCGTCGCGGCGGCAGCTCGCTTCGCTGTTGTTCTCGGAGGCCGATGATCCGCTTCGCGCGTTGCGCTGGAACCTCTCGGAGATCCGGCGAAGCCTCGGTGATGGTGGTGCGCTCGAGGGAGACCCGGTCGCCCTGCGCCTCCCCTCGGACACTGTCGTCGATGTCGCACTCGTGTCGACGGGCGGATGGAAGGCGGCAGTCGAACTTCCCGGGTTGGGATCGGACCTGCTCGACGGGATCGTGCTGCGGGGTGCACCGGCCTTCGAGTCGTGGCTGCTGTCGGAGCAGCGACACGTCGCGGCGGCGTCGGAGGCGATCTTGCACGAGGCCGCACTCGGTTCGATGTCCCGAGGCGACAAGAAGGCCGCGCTCGGCTACGCGATGAGCGCGGCGATGATGAGCCCGCTTGACGAGAACCATCAGGCGTTGGTGATCCGGTTGTATCGGCTCATCGGAGATGACGTGGCTGCCGAGCAACAGTTCACAGCGTGCACCGAGTTGTTCGACCGCGAACTCGGCGTGACGCCGGGACCGGTGGTGCAGGCAGCGATGCTCGAAACCCGCGATGACGAGGAGACGGACACCGATCCGGCCTCGGTCGCGGCGATCGTCGAGGCCGGCTCGGCTGCGGTCGCTGCCGGGGCGGTCGAGGCCGGCGTGCAATCGCTGCGGGCCGCAGTCAGGTTGGCCGATGGCACGAGCGTGGCGGACCTGCGTGTCAGTTCACGGCTGGTGCTGGCCGAGGCACTGGTCCATTCGCTCCGCGGGTTCGACGAGGAAGGGCTGGCCGCTCTGTACGAAGCCGACGAGATCGCGCTTGCGCACGGCGATCGCGCGTCGGTGGCACACGCCAGAGCCGAGGTTGGCTACGTCGACTTCCTGCGCGCCCGCTACGACCGTGCCGAACGGTGGCTGACCGATGCACTCGACTTCGCAGACAACTCACCGTCGATGACCGCGAAGGCGACGACATACCTCGGCTCGGTCGAAAGCGACCGAGCGAACTATGCGACAGCAGCCAGTCTCCTCGAGCATGCGATCGATCTGGCGCGAGTCGCCGGCGAACCCCGACGCGAGGCCTTCGCACTCTCGATGCTGGGCCGAATCAGTCTGCTCCGCAACGATCTCGACACAGCCGCCGACCAGCTCGACGCCTCCATCGGAATCGCCCAACATGATCACTGGCTGGCCCTCCTCCCTTGGCCCCAGACATTGCGCGGCGAGGTACAACTGGCCCGCCACGACCCCGACGGTGCGGACGCGCTGCTGCGACAGGCCTTCGCCAGAGCATGCCAACTCGGCGATCCCTGCTGGGAAGGAATGTCGGCGCGCGGTCTCGCCATGGTCGCAGCGGTGAATGGCGAGACCGCTCGCGCGTTCGACGTGCTTGCCGACGCGCGAACCCGATGTAACCGGCTCGCCGACCCCTACGTCTGGCTCGACGGCTACATTCTCGACGCCCAATGCAACCTCGGCATCCGTCATGGTCATTCCGACACCGAACGATGGCTGGACACCATGCGACACCTCTCGTCGAGAACCGGAATGAAGGAGCTCACGGTCCGCTCCCTGCTTCACGGGGCAGCTCTCGGCCACGACGGCGATGCGCCCGCGGCGGCCCTCGTCGCCGCCGAAATCGACAATCCGGCCCTACACAACCTCATCGAGGCAGAGGAGTGATCATCGCTAGAGATGGCTTCGGCCGCGAGGCCGCCGGTGACGAGGGTTCGGGTCCGGGATGTCTCGCGACATCACCGTGTGGAGATGGGGGAATCAGCGTCGCGGCCGGCCGGCCAGCATCTCCCTTGAGCCCGAGGAACAGCCGAGGGCCGAGTTCATCAGCGACCTGGCGGGTTACGATCTTGTAGCTCACAACGGCTCCGCTCAGTCCGTTATTTCCCCGGTTCTCGCGTGGCTGTTGACCCGCCCCTCGATTGGCCCGACGCCACCCCTCAATCCAACGGTGATCGGCGCGCTGCTGCCCAGCTTTGTGTCGCTTGTCGAAGCCGAGGAGCTCCACTGGGGGCACCACCTACCGTGGCCCATGCTGGTCCGCGTGGCCCGTGACTTGGTCGCTGGGAGACTGATCTAGGTGACGGTGCCGGGCTGAGGTCAACAGCGGGATCAGCCCCGGGTCTTACGACGTCGAGCGTCATCATCGAAGAGATTCAGCACCAGCAGCGAAACCAACGGGGGTGTAGTGCAGCTACCGGAACCAGTGTCGCCCAGGAACCGCAGCCGCGTCCGAGAACGGTCAACCAGCTACCGGGGCCACGCTGTCCACTATGAACGGGTCCGCACACGGTGTCGACGTTCTGTGCCGCCCATTTTCCGCCCTCCAGGCGCTGGACGACGAAGGCGCATACGCCCTGCGTAGGGCATATGCGCCAAAATTTTCGTGGAGCTGGGGGGAATCGAACCCCCGTCCATCAGCCGGTGAACGAACTCGCTACGACCATTCCCGGTATTGCCTCTGACGCTGAGACACCGACGGGTCGGCTGTCCGATCAAGCCGGACCACGCTCAGTCTTTCCTGAAAGTCAGCGGTCTTTCTCGCCGTCAGTGGTCTTTCCCACCGTCATCGGCTACTTCTGTTGCCGGGCTGTAGCTGACTGGCCCCGTGCGGCATTTCTGCTCACGATGACTCTTCACTCATCTGATCGAAATCAGGCGGCGAGAGCGAACTGCTCATCGGCAATTCTGTGGTTTCCCCGTTTTACGAGTCTGAGAAACTCGGGTCGCAAACTCGAACAGCGTTACTGACGTCGAAACCAGTCAGCCCCATGTATTCGATATGTAGGGGCCCACGCTACAAGTCGCAGCGCGCGATCGTGGATTGCGTTTACGATCACCGCCCATGACACGACTCGGTGGGCCAGGCGGATTATTGATCGCGAGCATTCTCGCCCTGGCGGCATGCGGCGGTGGGGGATCCGATGCCGAACCCGTCGACACGGAATCGCAGGCCACCGCACCATCGACCGACGTGGCCGAGACGGACGTGGCCGAGTCAGACGTGGCCGAGACCGCACCCGAGACCGACGTGGCCGAAACCGATGTGGCCGAGACCGACGTGGCCGAGACGAGCGACGACACCAGTGTCGACGAGCCCACCGACTCGATCGCCGAAGACGGGCCCGTGTGTGCCGACTTCGACGACGCGCTCCAGGACTACACGCCGGTTCCCTGCGACGAGCCGCACAGTGCCGAGTTCGCAGGTGCGGTCACCCCTCCGGCCGGAAACCTGCCCGACGACGCCGTGGAGGCGAGTGTTCTGTTGCGTGAACTCTGCAGCGAGTCGGTGGAGGCGCTCACCGGCCGTGACCTCACGCTCGGGGGAGCGGGCGTCGGGTTCGTGTCACCGAGTGGGCTCGGCGAGCCGATGGTCGACGACATCTCGTGTTGGGCCTCGCTCGACGTCGACGGGGCGTTCACCGGCTCGATCGCAGAGGACGGCTTCGACGGCGCGCTGAACGCGATCGTCATCGCCGATCTCGAGCCGGGAACCTGCTTCGACTTCTTCGACGAGAACGACTTCGCGTTGGGCACCGTCGTCGACTGTGGCACCGATGGGGCACTGATGGCCATCGGAACCGTGACCGCTTCCGGCGAGCCCGGGGCGCCCTATCCGGGAGACGATGCGCTGCGCGACGAACGCGCCCAGCTGTGCGCTGAACTCTTGAGCGAGTCGGACCTC
>NZ_JBAVYV010000122.1:0-12429 GCF_049588435.1 Ilumatobacter sp. | reverse complement strand
TGTCGATTGCGTCCCGAACACGACCACCGACAATCTCGGACGGATGGCTGCGGCGCTGGTTCAGCTGAACGGCCGATTGCGGGTCGGCGGATTGTCCGACGAGGAGGCGCGTCGACTGCCGGTCACGATCGACGCCGAGACGTTGTCACAATTCGGATCTTCGGCGTGGATGACCGATGCCGGGCCGGTCGACCTGCTCGTCGAGCTACGGGACCGAGACGGTGGCCGGCACGACTACGTCGAGCTCTCCGCTCGTGGAGTTGGATACGACGTTGGAGATCTCACCGTCAGGTTGGCGTCACTCGATGACATCGTCGCCTCAAAGGAGTTCGCCGGTCGAGACAAGGACCGTGACGCGCTGCCGGAGCTGCACGAACTTCTGCGACGACAGCAATCACGCTGACCGCCGCGCGCCTGCACCCAGGATGCGGCGCGTCACGTTCGGCGGTGCGGGATTGGCCACGCTCCACTGCCGTGTGCCGAAGTCGCCGTTCGCCTGTTCTGCTCACACCCGGGTCAGGAGCTGGAGGAACTGGTACCTACGGCGTCGGAGCGAGTCAGTCGACCCCCGGCGGGCGCCACGAGCTGCGGTCCGGATGATCGGCGGGGAGCGGGAGTGTCTCGATCGATCCCGTGCGGGAACTGCGATACCACGCGGTGACCAGCTCGAGCGAGGACTGCACCTCGTCGAGCGTGACCGCGAAGGACCCTCCGTCGCCGACCCGATCGACGAAGTCCTGGAACTGCCCGTCGTACAGCGGCTTCGTTGCCGTCACCTCGGCGAGGATTCGTTCGGCCGACTCCGCGACGGCCGGACGTTTGAACTCGAACGACCACGGACTGGCGGCCGGGTCGTAGGGCGACGTCGATGACTCGATCGTCACGTGTTCGAAGCACCAGACCAGTCGGCTCGACTCGGTCGCCGCTCCCAGGCTCACGTTCATCGACGTCAGCCCACTATCGACGGTCCGGCCGATCGCGACGGCACAGTCCTCGGTCTCGATGTCGTTGACGTGAGTCGTCGCCATCGCCCGGACCTCGGCAAGCGGTCCGCCGATCCACGTGAGGAGATCGTGGACGTGGATCGAGTGCGTGAGCACCGCCCCGCCCCGTTCGCCCTGCCACGTCCCGCGCCAGGGTGCCACGGAGTAGTAGCCGCGGCCGCGACGCCACCAGGTGGATGCCGACGCGGTGTAGAGGCGGCCGGTGAGACCCGCCTCGACCAGCGCTCGTGCCTGGAGTGCTCCGTGGCCGAACCGGTACTGGAGGACCGGCATGAGGCGCGCCCCGGAGGTGGCCAGCGCCCTCTCGGCCATGGCGCGGAGGCGGTCGCATGCCGCCACGGAGTCGACGAGTGGTTTCTCGCAGATCACGTGGACGCCCGCGGCCAGACACTGTTCGATCTGTGCTTCGTGCATCGATGGCGGCGTGCACAGGTCGACCACGTCGATACCGGCGGTCAGGAGCGCATCGAGCGAGTCGACGGCGGCCACACCCCACTCCCGCTCGACCGCTCGGCGACGCTCCACGTCGACGTCGGCGACCAGCACCACCGATGCGCCCGCCACCCTCGACCAGCTGTGGATGTGTTCGACGCCGACACCGAGCCCGACCACACCGACGCGAAGATCGCCCATCATTCGCCCCACCGCGACGCAGCGTGCTGGGCGTGCAGGACCAGATCACACACGGCGATGACGTGGGACTGCGTCATCAGACGTTCGCCGGCGTCAGCGAGGTCGGCCAGGAGCAACTCGGCCCAATCGATCCGACGATGCGACACGTCGACGCGGCGTGTCCCGTCGGCGTCGACGACGATCAGGTGCTCGCCTCCGGGCTGGCCGGCCACGTCGATGTTCGCTCGCGCCTCGATCACCCCGTCGGAGCCCACGATCGTCAGCCGGACGTCTCCCCAGGTGCCGAGCCCGTCGGCGGTGAGGTAGTCGACCCGATGATCACCGACCACGCCGTTCGCCACGAGGGTCATCGCGCCGATGTCCTGCATCGCCGGGCGATCGGGACAAGCGACGTTTCCGACCGATGCGTGTCGCACGTCGCCCGGCGTCCCGTCGGCGCCGGTGGCGATGGCGAGGAACTGGTCGGCCTGATGCGAACCGATGTCGACGAGGATGCCACCGGTCGATGTGTCGTCCCAGAACCAGTCCGGTCGATGCTCGGCGCTGAGCAGGTGCGGGCCGGCACCGATCACGTGGACGACCCTGCCGATCGTGCCCGCTCGGGCCGACTCCACCGCGGCGTTGATCGCGCGGTTGCCGAACCGTTCGGAGAACAGCACCGTCCACGACCGTCCGTTGCGGTGGGCGATCGCCGATCGGATCTGGTCGAGCTGGTCGGAGGTGGTGACACCGGGCTTGTCGCTGAGCACGTGCTTCCCGGCGCGCAGCGCAGCGACGGCCACGGCTGCGCGTTGCGACGGCACGCCGGCGAGCACGACGAGCGCGATCGAGTCGTCGGCGATGATGTCGTCGGCGGGACGTTCCTCCGACTCCGTCTGCCAGCCGACGTATGCCTCGACGAGTCCTCCCTCGGGAGCGTGCGCCGCAGCGATGGCGCCGGCCGTCGTGAGGCCGTGCACGATCTCGAAGACGTGGGGGTGATCGGCTCCGACAACCGCGAACCGAACGGATGCGTCGCTCACGACACGTGTCGTTTCGCCGCGTCGAAGTCGACGGCCCAGTCGTGGGCGTCGTTGGAGAGTTCGTAGACGGGCGACTCGTGCTCGACGCTGCCCCACGGGCCCTCGTGGCGAGGATGGTCGCTGAGCGGCTGCTCGTCGCCGGCCACGACGAACGAGCCCGTGGACGAGAACTCGACCGCACCCGACGACGGTGACGTCCACGCGATGTCGAACCCCTCCGCCGTCTGTTCGACGGCCGGTTCGTCGGCGGTGACCGATGCGACGAAGGACTCGAGATCGCCGTCGTCGGCGCTGTTGCCGACCTCGACGATCCAGACGTTGTCGGGCCCTCCGTCGGCGACGAGGTCGTACGGCTGGGTGAACGTGCCGGTCGAGACGCCCGGATCGTTGGGCTTGAAGGTCGGGGTGCGCCACGACCACAGAGCGATGTAGCCGCCGTCCTTGGCGGCGATGGTCCAGTTGCCCGTCTGGCGGACCTCGTCGAAGCGGTCCTGCGGTACGAACGCGTGGGTGAACGGCTGATACGCGAACACCGACCAGAGCGTGGCGTCGGTGGCTTCGTCCCACGCCGGTTGGTAGATGTGCACGGCGGTGCGCCGGTATTGGGCGCTGCGCGGCATCGAGGCCTCGCCGGTCCAGTAGCCGGGGTCGGGATCGTCGCTCCAGTCGTCGGTGACGGTCGGCGGCGTGAGCGGATGGTTGGTGAACACGATCGCGTCCTCGTCGATCGCGGCTTGCCATGCGTGCACCTGGTCACGCATCTCGCCGAAGCGGTGGTCGAGCACCGAGGCCAGGCTCACCTTCGGGTGTCGGTAGGCGTAGGTGTTGGCTTCGCTGAGGAACCCGAAGTTCACGATTGCATCGAACTCGTGCACCCACGCCCGGATCTTCTCCGGGTCGTTGTCGTTGATCGCTGCCATCAACTTCACCTGCTCGAACTGTTCCGTGTCCCAGAGGCGATGGTCGGTTGCTTCCGCAACGCCGGTCCGCGCCATCTGCCACAATCCGACGCCGCCGAGGCTCCACCAGAACGGAAGGTTGGCCGGGTCGGCGAAGTCCTTGCCGTACGGCGCGACCGGTGCATCTTCGAGAGGGGCGTGGGAGTCGAGGAACACTCCGTGGCGTTCACGCACGACGCTCTCGCGGTCGTCGACCGCGATGTCGATCAGTAGCTGCGGCGGCCGATAGCGCGCTCCGATCGCGAGGAAGGTGGATCCGCCGTCGGTACGCCTCGGGTAGTCAGCCGTCGTGTCGTCGAAGAGGAACTTGGCGGTTCCAAACGTGGCTTCGTCGAGCGCCGACATCTTGTCCTTCTTGTAGGTGCGTCCGCGCGGCGCGGTGTAGCAGCCGGCGTGCGTGTGCGCGGCCAGGTCGAGCACGCAGAGGTCGAGCGCCATCGCCGCCGCCTGGACCAGCTCGGGATCGTCCGCATGCTCGGCCAGCAGGTGGAGCGGTGTGATGTTCTTCAGCATGTAGACGTTGCTGTGAAACTCGAAGAACCCGAGCTGGGCGCGCTCGCGCACCCACTCGAGAATGCCGGGCTTGGCGCGCTGCATGTGCTCCACGCCGGTGAGCCCCGTGACCGTGAACACCTCGTCGGGGAAGCGCTGCCCGGCCAGGTATTCGATGACGAGGTTGATCACGATGTGGTTCTCGGACCAGAACCACAGGTTGTCCACCCGGTCGTCGGGCAACGGGTCGTCGTAGCGGTAGCGGTTGGCGACGAAGCGCTCCCCGATCGCCGCGATCACCTCGGGCGTCAACCGGGTGCTCGGGGTGTCGCCCTGTCCCAATGCGAGCACCCAGTGCAGATACATCAGGTCGAAGTCGCGTGTGTCTCGCCACTCGTCGATCTTGGTGAGGACCGGGTCCAACGATTCGACGGTGACGTCGTCGATCGGCCACGAGTAGTCGGGCTCGCGCGTGGCCCGGCCGAGTTGGGCGGCCACCCCAACGGGACTGGCGCTCGGGACCTCGGTACTGAAGCGGAGATAGTCCGCCGCGCGCTGCTGGAAGGTCGCCTCGTCGATCAGGCCGGGCGTTCCCGGAGGGACGAGGACGTTGTCGGCCGTGAGCAGTTCGGGCGCAACGGTCGTCGGCGGAACCGTGGAGGCAGGAGTCGTCGGGGGAGGAGCGGAGGTGGTCGGCGTGCCACCGGTGGTGCCGGGTGCCGACGACCCGCTGTCGCCGGGGGCGCCGTCGGTGTCAGAACTGCACGCGGCCAATCCCGCAGCGAGTGCTCCAGTGGACACCTTCAAGAATTGACGTCGATCGAACGGTCGGTTCACTGCCGATCCTCCTTGTCGACCGAGGTTGTGCTGGACGCCGGCACGGGGCAGGTCGAGGCGCGTCCGGTGAGCGAGACGCCGAGCGTGACCTCGGCACGCTCGGTGGAGCCCTCGAGCAACCGGGAGACGATGTCGACTGCGGCCTCACCGAGTCGTTCGACGGGTGCGGCCACCGTCGTGAGAGGCGGGTCGCTGATGGCTGCGGCCGCGATGTCGTCGGATCCGACCACCGACAGATCGTGCGGCACGGACAGGCCGGCCGCCCGGTAACCCGCCACGATGCCGAGGGCCTGGACGTCGTTGAAGGCGAGCACACCGGTCACGTTCGACGCGACGAGGTCGCGGGCGAGTGCGAGCCCGCCCGCATGGTCGGGTGCCACCGGACCGAATTCGACGAGGTCGGGGAGCCGGCGGATGGCCCGGTCGCGCGCCCGACTCGACCAGTACGACTGCGGTCCGCGCGCCACGCCGATCGAGTGGTGTCCGCCGGAACGGAGGTGGGTGACGCCCAGTTCGACGATCGCCTCCTGGTCGAGAGCCACCGACGCCACACCCTTCGCCCGACGGTTCACGAAGACCACCGGCGCCTCGTCGACGACCTCCAGCCACCGTTCGGTCGCCGCGATGGGGCTGCACGCCACGAACGCATCGACGCTTCCGGCCAGCGCCCGAGCTTGGGACAGTTCGTCCGCGGCGCGTTGGTCGGTGTCGGCGAGCAGCATGGTCTGGCCGTTCGCACGACAGCCCCGTTGCACGGCGCGGACCACCTGGGCGAAGAAGGGGTTGGTGATGTCGGGAACGAGCACACCGATCGCACCGATCCGGCCCCCGGCGAGATGTCGGGCGGCGCGATTCGGGGCGTAGCCGAGCTTGTCGATCGCCGTGTGGACTGCTCGACGTGTCGGCTCCCCGATGAGCTGCGGGCGGCTGAGGACGCGCGAAACCGTGCTCGGGTGCACGCCCGCTTCGGCGGCGACGTCGGCGAGCGTGACCGCAGCTTTCGTCATCACGTGATCCTCTCACCGCCTCGGGATCGACAATGGACGAGGCGGCTGGGGGCAGCGTACGATCAATTCGATACGATCTGCAAGCGCTTGCACAATCCAGAGAAGGAATCGCCATGGATCAACAGGGAGTCGCCGATCTGCCACCGGTGCGGCCGCGTCGCGCCATCACCGGGATGTCGGCGATCCTGCTGCCGTTCCTCGCCGACGGAGGGATCGACTGGGATGCTTTCGAAGCGCACGTCACCCGCACCAGCGAGGCGGGTCTGGTTCCGGCGGTCAACATGGACACCGGCTACGTGCAACTGCTCGACGATCGGACCGTCGCCGAGGTGCTCGATCGCACGGCGACGCTCACCGACGGACGGTTCGTGGCGGGAGCGTTCGTCGCCGACGCACCCGGGGACCGACACGACGAGTCGGCACTGCTGCGGGCCGCCGAGGCGATCAGCAGTCGCGGTGGCACGCCGGTGGTCTTCCCGTCGCACGGCCTCGGTGGGCTGAGCGAGCACGAGTGGGTCGACGCACACGCGAGGGTCGGCGCCGAGGTCGGCCGCTTCATCGGTTTCGAACTCGGAACGATGTTCGTGCCCTACGGACGGGTCGTGGGTCTCGACGCGTACCGGGCTCTGATGGAGATCCCCGAGTGCATCGGGGCGAAGCACTCGTCACTGTCGCGGCAGCCGGAATGGGATCGTCTGCGGTTGCGTGATGAGGTCCGTCCCGACTTCATGGTGCTGACCGGCAACGATCTCGCGATCGACATGGTGATGTGGGGCAGCGACTATCTCCTCGGACTGTCCACGTTCGCGCCTGCCGAGTTCGCCCGGCGCGATCGACTCTGGGCGGCCGGCGACCCGGCATTCCACGAGTTGAACGACCTGCTGCAGTACCTCGGCCAGTTCACCTTCCGACCTCCCGTACCGGGCTACCGCCACGACGCGGCCATGTGCTTCGAACTCCGCGGCTGGGCATCGTGCGACGCGACGCCTCCCGAAGCGACCCGCCGACCGGGGAGCGACCGCGACGTGCTCGCCGACATCATCCGCCGACTGGAGGAATGGACATGATTCCCCAGGTCCGCAAGCTAGACACCCACGACGCCTTCGTCGCGCACCTTCGTGCGCTCGACGTCGATCTCCCCGTCGACGAGACACTCGTTCCTGACGGGCCACTCGCCCAGCCCATGACGATCCGAGATGGATCAGCGGGTTCCCTGGAGGTGTCGAACCGGTTCGCGATCCTGCCGATGGAGGGATGGGACGGAACCCTCGACGGCCGACCGACCGATCTCGTGCGGCGTCGCTGGTCGCGCTTCGCCGAGGGAGGTGCCGGTCTCGTCTGGGCCGAAGCGACTGCGGTGCGGCCCGACGGCCGGGCGAATCCGAACCAGCTCGTCATCGATGACGCGACCATCGGGCAGCTGTCCGACCTGCGACGGCTGTTCACCGACGGGCAGGTGGTCGGCCTCCAGCTCACCCACTCCGGTCGCTACTCGCGACCTGACGGGCAGGCGGCTCCGCGAACGGCCTACCGCCACCCGCTTCTCGACGAATCCGCCGGCGCCGGGAATGCATCGGTGTTCACCGACGACGAACTCGACGATCTCGTGGCGACGTTCGTCGACCGAGCGGTACTCGCCGGTGAAGCAGGCTTCGATTTCGTCGATGTCAAGGCCTGCCACGGGTACCTCGGTCACGAGTTGCTCAGTGCCGTCGACCGGCCGGGTCGCTACGGCGGCGTCCTCTCGAATCGCACGCGGTTCATGCGCTCCATCATCGAAGGAATCCGCGCCGCCGCGCCTGCGCTCGCCATCGGGGTGCGGTTCTCGGTCTTCGACTCCGTGCCGTACACGGCCGGGGACGACGGTCGTGGTGCGCCCGTGACCGACGAGCCGTACCGCTTCGCATTCGGCGCGGATTCGAGCGGACGCGGGATCGATCTCACCGAGCCGTTGGCGTTGATCGAGATGCTGCGCTCACTCGGCGTCGGTCTGGTGTCGACGACGGCCGGTAGCCCGTACTACTGCCCCCATGTGCAACGGCCTGCGCTGTTCCCGCCGTCCGATGGATATCTGCCGCCCGAGGATCCGCTCGTCGGCGTCGCCCGCCAGGTGTCGGCCACCGCGGCGCTCGCCCGCAGCGCTCCCGAGATGGCGGTGATCGGCGCGGGATACTCGTACCTGCAGGAGTGGCTGCCCCACGTGGGCCAAGCCGTGGTGAACGCTGGTGATGTCTCGATGATCGGCCTCGGGCGCATGGCGCTCTCCTACCCCGACCTGCCTCGCGACGTGCTCGCCGGGTCGGCGATGCGCCGTCAACTCGTCTGCCGGACGTTCAGTGATTGCACCACGGCACCACGGGCCGGTCTGATCTCGGGTTGCTACCCGCTCGACCCGTTCTACAAGGCACGCCCAGAGCGTGTGGAGCTCGCCGCCGTGAAGCGGCGGACGCGTCGACCGAGCACGCGAGGTCTGCCCGATCCGAAGTGAGCAACGTCGGGGTCCGGCCATTGATCGGCCGTGAGGTTGACCGTCGGCACGACGGGAGGCAGCGGAGCGTCGCGCAGAAGGGGGACGACGGCGTCGGTGTAGAAGACCTCCTCCGAGCCGGGCGGTCGCCCCTGTGACGCCGGGTCGTTGAGCTGCTCGAAGTTCTCGACCTCGTCCGGGGCGAGGTCGTGATTCACTCCGACCACGGCACCCAGAGCGGATTCACCTCGTGGGCATTCACCCATCGGGCCCGTCAGTCCGGGCTCGTGCCGTCGATGGGCAGTATCGGCGACTGTGATGACAACGCCGTGATCGAGTCGTTCTGGGGCAGGATGCAGACCGAGCTGCTGAACCGGAAACGATGGAACACCCGAGTCGAGTTGGCCTCGGTGATGTTCGAATACGTCGAGGTGTTCCACAACCGCCAGCGCCGCCACAGCTCCATCGGGATGCTGACCCCGATCTACGACCAGAGCGTCGACCATGTCGTGGCGACGATGGAGGCAGCTGGCTGGAACGTGACGATCGACGGGTTCGCGTTCACCTACGTTCCAACCGCTCAACTCCGACAGTCGACGCCCAACGTCGCCACGTACGCGACCGGAGTCTTCACCGGGACGGCTACGGCGGCGTGAGCGCCACGGTGACTCCCGTCATCACATGCGGGCCGAGGGGAGTGATGACGAGCGGAGAGATCTCGTCGACGTCGGTTGGGTACCCCGGCAGGATGCCCGTCGGACTGTCAGCGAGCGCCGTCCCGCTCGTCCAGGTACACGCAGTGAGCACGAGGCTCCCAGGCACACGCCTGCAAGAACGAATGTGACCCGTCGTCGGTTCGTGGTCTCCCAAGTGCGAATGTCGTGGACGCTGAGCGTGGCGTGAGTGGATCTCGCGGCGACATATTCGCTGATCATCGATTCGGAGCACCGAATCGTTGCGTCATCCGGGCGGTTCGGAACGCACCCGATCGACCACGTCCCGAACCGAGTCGATGACGAGTTGAGGATTGTCGAGTTGGATGTAATGGCCTGCGTCGGTCTCGGTGAGGTGGGTGGAGTCGGGAAACTCCGCCGCGAACTCCGCCTGGGCTTGGAGCTGGGCCGCCCAGAGCACGTCCGTGAACTCCAAGGTGGCGAACTCGGGAATCGCTCCCGATGCCTGGCCGGACTCGACCACCTCGGCCGTGAAGGGCCATCGGTCGGCCGTGAGGATGACCGTCGGCACGACGGGAGGCAGCGGAGCGTCGCGCAGAAGGGGGACGACGGCGTCGGTGTAGAAGACCTCCTCCGAGCCGGGCGGCCTCCCCTGTGACGCCGGGTCGTTGAGCTGCTCGAAGTTCTCGACCTCGTCCGGGGTGAGGTGGTCACCCACCGCCTCGCTCAAGGCGTCGACGAAGACGAGACCAGCAACCTCGTCCGGATGCGCAGCGGCATAGAGCCGCGCGATCGGGCCGCCCAGGGAGTGGCCCACGAAGATGAATGGACCCGGCTCCGCCGAAGCGCTCAGCATCAGGTCGAGGTCGACCTGCGAGTCGTCCACGGTGGCCGGTTCGTCCAGCGGCGTCGATCGGCTCGCCTCGAACCTCGTCTCGATCGCTCTGGTCGTGCCGGGTCGGTCATAGGCGCATACCCTGGTGAATTCGCCGACGCCGTGAAACACCGAGCCCGCCGCCGAGGCCGGGTCGGCGGACGTGATCATCCAGTTGTCGGCCCGCTCACCGAGGCCGGACACCAGGACGACCGTCGGCCCTCCGCTGCCTCGGCACTCGACGTAGATCGAGCGCCCGTTGCCGAGGTCGACCTCGCCCGCGAAGGCCGGCGTCGGCTCGCCGCTCGCGTCCGAACCCGCCGCCCCGGTGCTGCTCGCGCCTTGTGACGGCTCGGACGAGCCACAGCCCACCGACGCGAGTGTCCCTGCCAACGCGACGACAACCGCTGATCGGAACACGTTCAACGGACCTCGGGGAAGTCGACGACGCTCGTTTCGAGCGGGAGTTGGTCGGCGCGCGCGCCCGCGTCCGGACCGGGAGTGAAGCCTTCGAAGGGGTCGGCCTCGAGATCCATCGACCCGGCGTAGCCGAAGGCGTCGATCTCGAACGCGACGTTGTCCCCCGACAGCGGCGCCGGAGCTCTCATCAGATGGAAGTGGAGGTGCGCCTCGGTGGTGTTGCCCGAGTTCCCCACCCGTCCGATGACCTGGCCGCGAGTGACCTCGTCACCGACCTCCACGGTGGCCCCGCCGGGCGAGAGGTGGGCGTAGAAGGCGTACACGCCGTCACCGATGTCCAACACGACGTAGTTTCCGCCCAGCTCTGCGGCGCTCAAGCCGGTCGGCGCAGACTCGGGCAACTCGTCGGGCATCCCCGATGTCACCGTGACCACGGTCCCGTCGGCAACCGCCAGCAGCGGCTCGCCGTACGCCCCGTAGGCGTCGTTGTCCGTCGGGTCGTCCTCGAATGTCGGGAGGTAGCCGGCCTCGATGGACGCCGCGATCGCGGCAGCGTCGAGCGTCAGGTCGGGCTTCACCCAGTCGACTCCGTAGCGCTCACCGAAGTTGAGCCGGCCTCCGACCGGAAAGAACGATCGGCGGTGGGTACTCGGCCCGCAGCACCCGTTCCACGCGTACCAGCCGGCCCCGGCGAGCGGGGGCCCGATCACCACGGGCGACTCGGAGCTGATGGCCACCGGACCACCGGTCGCGGTGACCGGATCTCCATCGAAGGACGACTCCCATGCGTCGGCCAGGTCCGGCGAGGCCGGGCCGAACGTGGCGCTGAGTCGGTGGGTCACCGAGACCGGCACGTCGTCGTGGCTGTCGTACACGTCGTCGACGAGGATCACGCCCGTGTCACCGAGAGGAATCGATCCCCCTTCGCCGAGGACCACCAACGTCTGGCGCGCCAGATCCTCCCCCTCGAGCGTGGACACGACCTCCCCGTCGGGCCCGCCGACGACCGTCTCGAGCCGAGTCGGGGTCGCCTCACGAGGCGAGAAGTTCAGAACCTCCAGCTCGTAGACCACGTGGACCTTGCCGTCGGTTCCCATCACCGGGACCGGTGCCGGCGCGAGCGCTGAGATCAGCAACGGCGACACCGCGTCGTGGTCGGTCGGATAGCCGGCGAGGATTCCGCTGTCGGGAGTGGTCGCGGGAGGCGCGGTCTCGGTGCTCGCAGACGAGCAGCCGGCGACGAGCGCGCCGACCACCAGGACCATGATCGGTGATCGTCGCATTCGGCCGCTTTCGGTCAACGGCCGGGCAGCTCCGGACCAGTTCCAGGACATTAGCTCGCCGGTGGACAGCCGGGCATGTGCCGGCACGACGGAACCTCGGGGAAGTCGGTTCTCGACGTCGACCTGTCGCTGCCCCCAGCGCGGTCCGTCATGCTCCTGCCGCGATCACGTCGCGGACGGCTTCGACGACGAGTTGGGGTTGAACGAGGTGGATGTTGTGGCCGCTGTTCGTGTCGGTGACATGGGTGGCGCCGGGCACGAGTTCCGCGAGTCGGGCCTGTGCCTCGGCCTGCGCCGCGTCGACGACGTCACCGAAGTCGGCCGGTACATCGGGCGGAACGGCACCCGCGTCGATCATGGCGGGAAACTGTGGGCCGATCAGCTCGTCGGCGGAGAGCACGACGAGTGGGATCGGGTCCAGGCTCGAGGCGCCGCGCAGCGCCGCGAACGTGGTGTCGAGATCCCACGTCTCGATGTCGGGGTACTCGGCGACCGAATCGGCGATCTCGGTCGCATCGACGCGCATGAGCCGGCGCTGGATGCTCCACTGCTCGGGCGTCTCGGCATCCTGCAGGAACTCCGAGGCCGCGTCGATCAGCACCATGCCGCTCACCTCGTCGGGATGGGTGGTGGCGTAGAGCCGCGCGATCATGCCGCCGATCGAGTGGCCGACCAGCACGAACGGGCCCTCCTCGCCGGCCGCGGCCAGCAGCGCCTCGAGGTCGGCGACGGCGCTGGCGCCATCGGTGGGCTGGGG
>NZ_JBAVYV010000121.1:0-10058 GCF_049588435.1 Ilumatobacter sp. | reverse complement strand
CGACACAACGAAGCGAAACGAGTCTCATCATGAGTGACGACGAGCAGCCATCCACCGAAGCGGTCTCCGTACCCGATGGGCCGCACGAGTGGCACAAGGTGCTCGACGTCGACGATCTGCCCGAGGGGCGTGTCACGACGGTGAGCGTCGGTCGGCGCACCCTTGCGGTCACCCACGTCGACGGAACCTACGGAGCGATGAGCAACCACTGCCCGCATCAGGGCGGTCCGCTCGGGGAGGGTTCGATCGAGAAGGGGTGGTTGCGGTGTCCGTGGCACGGCTACGACTACAGCCCGTGCAACGGCACGCCGCCCGAAGGTTTCGACGACGCACCCGAAGCGTACGCCAGCGAGTTGCGCGACGACGGCGTCTACGTGGCGCTCCCACCGGAAGTCGAGCACGAGCGGACCGTGTCGGACGTGATGGTCGAGACGATGGTCAACTGGGGTGTCGACTCCGTGTTCGGCATGGTCGGCCATTCGAACCTCGGTTTCGCCGACGCGATGCATCGCGCCGAACAGCGCGGCGATCTCCGCTACTTCGGAATCCGTCACGAGGGCGCGGCATCGTTCGCCGCGACCGCCTACGGCAAGCTCACCGGTCGACTCGCCGCGTGTTTCGGCATCGCCGGACCCGGCTCGACCAACCTGCTGACCGGTCTGTACGACGCGAAGGTCGACCGCGCCCCCGTACTCGCGCTGTCCGGGCAGGTGCCGTCGAAGACCAAGGGCCGCGGCGCGTTCCAGGACATGGACCTGGCGAACGCGTTCAAGGACGTGTCACGGTTCGGTGAGGTCGTGTTGTCGGCCGCCGACCACGCCGAACTGATGACGCTCGCCTGCAAGACCGCGATCGTCGATCGGAACGTCGCCCATCTGATCTTCCCCGATGAGGTCCAGGTCGAACGGTCCGATCAGGAAGCGTCCGGGCCCGACGGACGCACCGGATCGCAGGACATCTCCCCACCCGAGCGTGAGCTGCACGAGGCGATCGAGAAGATCCGGGGTTCGGAGCATCCGGTCATCGTGGTCGGCCAAGGCGCGCGCGCCGACGTCGCCACCGTCATCGAACTCGCCGAACTGATCGGCGCGCCGGTGATCACGACGTTCAAGGCGAAGGGTGCGATCTCGGACCACCATCCACTCGGTTGCGGGGTGCTGGGGCGCAGCGGCACACCGGTGGCGAGTTGGTTGATGAACGAGTCCGATCTCGTCGTCGCGTTCGGGGCGTCGTTCTCGAATCACACCGGCATCGCGCCGTACAAACCGATCATCCAGGTCGATCACGATCCGATGGCGATCGGCCGGCATCATCCCGTCGAGATCGGCCTCCAGGGCGCGGTCGCGACGACCGCCCGATTGCTCACCGCAGGCCTCGACGGACAGCGAACGTGCATCGACCAGCGCGCCGTCATCGCCGATCGCTGGAAGATCTGGCGCGACGAGAAGGCCAGCCGCCGCGTCGACGACCACGGCTCGGGAATGAACGCTGCCTCGATCTTCGCCGAACTGTCCGAGCACATCCCCGACGATGCGGTGATCTGTGTCGACGTCGGCAACAACACCTACTCGTTCGGCCGCTACTTCGAGGTCGCCGACCAGGACGTCCTGATGTCCGGCTACCTCGGGTCGATCGGGTTCTCCTTCCCCGCGGCGATGGGTGCGTGGGCAGCGGTCGGCGACTCACGCAAGGTCGTGTCGGTGTCGGGCGACGGAGGCTTCGGCCAGTACGCGATGGAGATCACGACCGCTGTGAAGTACGGCATGGACATCACCCACGTCCTGCTCAACAACAGTGAGCTGGGAAAGATCAGCAAGGAACAGCGCGCCGGTGAGTTCGACGTCTGGCAGACCAGCCTGCACAATCCCGACTTCGCCGCCTTCGCCGAACTCTGCGGCGCCCACGGAGAGCGCGTCACCGCAGTCGACCAACTCCACGACGCCGTCACCACCGCCCTCGCCCACGAGGGCCCGTCGATCGTCGAAGTCATCACCGACCCGCTGCTGATGTGACGTCGCGAGCCCGCATCCGGATCAACCCGAACGAAAGCCTTCTCCCATGACCACACCACTCGTCGAACTCTCATCAACGTTCCCCGCGACCCGCCTCGCGATGCATCGCGTCGCGGCGTACGTCGTCAGCCCGGCCCGCCGACAGGCAATGGGCCGGATGGGCTTGCGTGCAGCCCCCGGCGGCCTCGCGACACCCACATTCTCCGGTCCGAACGGGATGACGACCATCGGCATCCGCGGGGACGACATCGTCGTCGACTCCGACTCCGGACGCGGCACGCAGCCGTTGTCAACGTTGAGCGCCGCCGGCGCGTTCGTCGGTGTCGACCCTGACGTCGGGTGGGCCCGCGAGCTCGACATTCCCGAGCCCGGCGGGCTCGATGACGACCTGGCCATCGATTCGAACGACGCCGCCGCGCTCGCCGTGTGGTTCAGGTTCGGTTGGGGGATCCTCGACGAACTCTCGCTCGACGACGACTCCCCGCACTCGACCGAGCCGACGCTTTGGCCGGAACACTTCGATCCCGCCATCGAGATCGGCGACCCCACCGGCACCACCCGGGCGAGCTACGGATTCTCTCCGGGCGACGTGAACCAGGACGCATCCGCAGGCTCCGAACCGCTCCCGTACATCTACGTCGCACCGTGGTACCCGGACGACAAGCCGACCAGCGAGTACTGGTCGGCGGGCCGAATGGCCGTGCTCCGGTACTCCGACCTGATCACCGATTCCGATCCGACGAGCGCTGCTCGCGCGTTCCTCCTCGAAGGTCGCGCCCTGCTGACGTCGTAGGGAATCCACCCTGCGAGCGTCCACTCCTCACCCTCGAGAACCTCACCCGCGCCATCGCCATCACCATCGTTCGCCTCGTCGGCGCGCGCAACGACGACGAGGGGACCGTCAGTCGAACATCGGATCTGATCTGGCCTGACACGCTGAACCGACGTTCTTCGGCCGGAACGACAGCGGATGATGTGGTGCGGCGGGCGGTGCGAAGCGACACGTGCGACGTCGCCGATCAGCTCTTCGTCCGAGGTGTCCCACGACCTACACTCCGTTCAAGCCTGGATCGACCATCCGTGGCTGATGGCCATCTGAACCGATGACGCATCAATCCTCCGAGCGACGTCGAGGTGCGTGAGCAAAGGTCCAGGATCGAGAACGGGTACGAGGGGAAGATGTCCATGCTGGCGGTTTTGCTGAACGCAGTTCGGGGCGCCCGTCACAGCGTCCAGTGTCGCTCTCGCGGAGGGACAACGGTGAACGCTCGGGAATGCACCCCCGTGGCCGCGCGCGGCGAACCGCGTTCAGCCGGAACTCGGACGCTCGTGGCACGCCTCGCGACGAGCATCGCGTTGATCTTGACCGTTTCGTCGTGCGCTGACACGGCCGACATCGCCGGCCAGGTGTTCCAGCCGGTTCACGAGGGACGGCTCGTCGTTGCGACGAGCTTGCCGGCGCCAGGATTCTGGAACGGGAGCGACCCGTCCAACCTCACCGGAGGCTTCGAGTACGGCATCGCCGAGAAGATGGCGGAGCGCTTCGACCTCGACCTGGAAATTGTGGATCGTCCGTTCGACGAGATCGTCGGTGGCGATCTCACAGGAGTCGACATGGCGTTGGCACAGATCTCGGTGACCGACGCGCGCTCGGAATCTCTTGCATTCTCGACGCCGTACTATCGAAATGGGGTCGGTGTCATCATGAGCAGCGGGGCGGAGATGGCAGATCTCAAGTCGGCCCAGGAAGCCGAATGGGCAGTGCAGAAGGGCACGATCGAGGTCGAAGTTCTGAACGACATGGTCCAGCCTGACAACGATCCGATCATCCGGAACAGCCTCGAGGAAACCGTGGCCGCAGTGGCCGACGGGAAGGTCGATGCGGCTCTGGTCGATCTGTCGACCGCATTGATCGTCACCAACGGCCGCGAGGACTTGACCACGGTTGCACGATTCGTCGTCGACTTGCCCTTCGCGGTCGCGATGCCGCTCGACAGCGACAACGTCGAGGTCGTCAACGCGGCGATCCGTGCGCTCGACAATGACGGCACTCTCGACTCGCTGAGCAAATCGAACCTGATCGATTCGTTCGAAAAGGACCCCGACTCGGTGCCGGTCATCAGGACGTCATTGGGATGAGCGGGCAGGGATAGGGACGAGATGGCCATGGAATTCTTGCACCTCGACAGCCCGAAGGGCACCGCCTGGGAGCTGCTCGTCGTGATGATCGTCATCGTGGCGGCACCGATCATCGTCCAGAAGTTTCGAGTGCCCGGCCTGATCGGTCTGTTGGCGGGCGGCTGTCTCATCGGTCCGCAGGTGCTCGGTGTGGTGAGCGACACCACCGGTGTCGTGCACGAACTCGGAGAAGTCGGGCTCGTGTACCTGATGTTCTTGGCCGGGCTGGAGCTCGACCTCGCCGTCTTCGCCCGCTTCCGCAAACAGGCCATCGGTTTCATGGCCCTGACATTTCTGATTCCGCAGCTGCTCGGCACGGCGGGCGGTTTCCTGGTCGGATACGACGTCGCCGGCTCGGTGCTCCTCGGGTCGTTGTTCGCGTCGTACACACTGGTCGCCTACCCGATCGTTCGGGGCATGGGACTGGCGGCCAACCGGGCCGTTGCGGCGACGGTCGGCGCCACGGTCTTGACCGACACCCTGGCGCTCGTGATCCTCGCCTTCATCTCCGGTTCGGCCGACGGAGACGCGGGCGGCGTGGAACTGATCCTGCAGGTGGTCTTCGGGCTGGCAATTCTCCTGGCCTACTCGTTTCTCGTCCTCCCTCGTCTCGCGACGTGGTTCTTTCGGAGTTTCGGCCGGTCACGGATCCTGAAGTACGGGTTCGTCTTCGGCGCGCTGCTGTCCGCTGCCGTCGTCGCCGAGGTCGTCGGCATCGAAGGAATCGTCGGCGCATTCTTCTGTGGTCTCGCCCTGAATCGGCTGGTGCCCAACGAGGGCGAGTTCATGGAACGCATCGAGTTCTTCGGATCGGCGCTGCTGATCCCGACGTTCCTGGTCTCGATCGGAACGGTCATCGACCCGAAGGTGCTGGTCGACCCGGCGACCCTCGGACTGGCGGCCGTGTTCCTCGTCGCGTGTATCGGCGGAAAGCTGATCGCCGCTCTCCTGTGCCGTCCTCTCTTCGGCTACACCGGCGCAGAGGTCGGGGTGACGTTCGGTCTGTCCGTGGCCCAAGCGGCCGCGACGCTCGCGGCGACGTTCGTCGGTCTGCGCGTCGGTCTGTTCACGACGTCGACCGTCAACGCCGTGATGATCGTCGTCGTGGTCAGTCTCGTGCTCGCCTCGGTCTTCTCGACCCGGTACGGAGTCCGGCTTCCGGTGCCCCCGGTCGATGCATCGCGTATCGGTCGATTCGTCGTGGCGAAGATTGCCGGCGCCGACCACACCGACGCAGTTCTCGACGTCGCCGCATCGATCGCGCAGACCGATGTCGGAGTGGTCCGACCTGTCCACATCCTGACCGACGACGGTGCGTCGGCCTCCGACGACACCCGCGCCACGGTCGAACGGTCGATCACCCGTCTCTCACTCGATGCCGACCTCGAGGTCCGATACGACCTGAATGCAGGTGCCGGGGTACTGCACGCCGCCAGCTCGTTCGCTGCGTCGATCATCGTCGCCCCCGCGACATCGACCACGTCGCTCCCGACGCTGCAACGCGCCGGCGACCGATCGTTCGTCGTCGCGTCGAATGTCCCGGTCGTTCTCGTCCGAGCGGGTGTCGAGCGCTGGGAGCGGGTGGTGCTGACGCTGTCCTCGGCTCATTGTCGACAACCCGATTCGGCATGTCTGCTCTCGGTGACCGTGGCACAACGCCTCCGTTCGAACGGACGCACGCTCGTCGTCGTGAGCGACACCGACCTCCACCCCTCGATGGACGACCTGCTCCACAAGGCCACGAGAGTCGTCGAATCACCGGAGCGCTGGCTCGAGCGCGAGGGGCGCGAGGACGACCTCGTCGTCGTTTCCGGCGGGAGGAACGGGGCGCTGTCGGCGGCCCGAATCACACGGAGCGCAACCCCCACCGGCGCGACGATCGTCTCGGTCGCGGATCGCACCTCGATCCTCGAGACGGCGTCGGTCGACGGCGATTGACCGATCGGCGACGCGGAGGCGATCGGTGACGATGCGCAGCGAGGCGATTCCCTGAGCGGTCCCGAGAACGTGGCGAAGCAGTCAGATCCCGCGGACCGTCGGAAGGTTCCAGTCCTGCCAGACACTCAGGAGCCGCAGCACACAGAACACCGATCCGCCGGCGACCATCGCGAGCCCTCGTGAACGGCCCCATGCGGTGAGCGCCACGAACACGCCGGCACCGACCAGGAGTGAGACCGCGTAGAGCTCGGCGCGGAGCACGAGCGGCACGACGTCGATCATCATGTCGCGGACCACTCCCCCGCCGACCCCGGTCAGCACGCCCATGACCAGTGCGAGCGAGAAGTGCAGCCCGAGGTCGAGCGTCTTCGCAGCCCCCGCGACACAGAAGAGACCGACGCCGGCCGCGTCGAGCGTCACATAACACCACGTCGGTAGATGGTCGACGTACGGATAGCCGACGATGACGACGACCGCGCCGGCGACACTGACCGCCAACAGCGGCCACGATCGCAGCCCGGGCGGTGGCACGTCCCCGAGCAGTACGTCTCGGATCAGACCTCCCCCGAGCGCCGTGATCAATCCGATGACCACGACTCCGAACAGATCGAGTCGTGCCTCGGCGGCGATCCGCGCTCCTTCGACCGACAGGAGTCCGACCGCGGCGATCTCGATTCTCGTGCGGACCCGCTGCGCCTGCGACATCGCAGGACCGGGCACGTGAGGATCGACGTCGGTCATGGTCCGCTTGCAGGAACTCGGGGCGGACATCGATCGGTAATCGGTCGCGACGTACACCGCGCCACACACGCGGCGTCCTCAGCCAGCACGGGCCTGCTCCGCTGGCGAGAGCATGTCCGCGCCGATCCGGTGCGCGGCGCGCTGCTCGTTCGAGCGGGCGAGACCGCACCACGGACAGGTTGCGGGCTCCGTTCCCGGCCTTCGCCGCCGCCATCCGTGTGGCTCGAGAGCCAGGGTTCAGAAAAGCCCGTCCACCACAGCCTCGCCCGGCACGAGCGCCTGCATGATCGACAGACCTCGGCGCCTGCCGTATCGAACGTCTCCATCAGGTCCTCGAGCGCTTCGGCGACGTGCTGCACCTGATCGTCGTCGAACGCAACTCAACGGCCGGCGCACGTGGCGAGATCGAGCGTACGAACCATCACTTCGACTGTACCAGTGGGGTGTCGCGCGGCCAGGTGGGTGGGCCGAAACCACTCACTCTCCGAGCCACCGTGGCCGTTCAATGTCGAGTAGACACTGTCTACGGATGTGTATACACTGTCTACATGATTGGAACGCGGGAGACGCTGATCGCTGCAACGGTGGCCCATCTCGATGCCCGCGGACTCGACGGGCTGACTCTGCGACAAGTAGCGCGTGATGCTGGAGTGTCGCACGGTGCGCCGTTGCGTCACTTCGCAGGTCTGTCGGCGCTGTTGTCAGCAGTCGCCGCTGCGTCGTTCGACACGATGACCGAAACGATCCGTTCGCGCTCCGCGCCGCTCGACGATGATCCGCTCCCTCGGCTGTTCCGAGCCGGGCGCGGATATGTCGAGTACGCGCTCGCGAATCCCGGTGCGTACCAGCTGATGTTCCGTCCCGAACTGCTCGACCGGACCGATCCCGACTATCTCCGAGCCTCCACCGCGGCCTACGACGAGTTGGCGACCCTCACCGCTTCGGCACAGACGACCGGGTGGCGATCTGAGAGCCCGCACGAACTACTCACCGGGGTGCTGTGGGCCGGCGTTCACGGAATCGCGTCGCTCCAGATCCAAGGAGCATTGCCCCCGGCAGCAACCAGCGTCGACACATCGGGTCTGCTCGACGTCTTTCAGATCGACCTCGCCGGCCTCCCCGAAACCACCGACAGGAACACATCATGATGACGATTCCATGGACATCGGCGAACTCCGCCGGCTCAGCCACCCTGGTCCAGGTGTCACGGCTCGAACTCACACGAGGACGCGACGTTCTCGGGTTTCTCGTCGCCGCGATGCGAATCAGACGAGCAACTCTCAGAGCTCCCGGAGCGATCGGTATTTCGTTGCGAGCTGCACCCTTGAGCCGGACGTTCTGGACGTTGTCGGCGTGGACAGACCAAGAAGCAATCACGGCGTTCGTCACGAGCGACGCCCACATCGCCGTGATGAACAAGTACCGGAACCGGATGGCAGGCTCGCACTTCCACACGTGGACGGAGACTCAGCCCACCCACGGCCGCCCAACGTGGGACAACGCCCTCGACCGCTACGAAACCACCGTCGACTCCGCGAGCTGAGAGCCCGACAGCATCACGCCAGGAGCTTTCCGTATAGAGGGACAGAAGAGGAGAGCGAGTACGTTGCGGAGCGTGTCCGGGAACCGACTCTCGTCTGTCGCTACCGCAGTCCGCGTCCTGAAGTCGTTCACCTCGAACCACCCCAACTGGGGGGTCACCGATCTGGCCTCACACCTCGGCGCATCGACCTCGACGGTGCATCGGGTCCTGAGCACCCTCACCGACGAGGGGCTGCTCGAGCAGGACGTGGAGTCCGGGCGCTACCGCCTCGGTCTCGCATTGTTCGATCTCGCAGCAGCCGTACCATCTCAGCGCAACCTCCACGAGGCGGTGCTGCTCCCGATGACCGACCTTCGCAACGCGACCGGCGAGACTGTCCAAGTGGGCGTGTTGGACGGTCGGCAAGTCGTGTACGTCGAACGCCTCGACAGCCCGAACACCCTCCGAATGTTCACGGAACTGGGCCGGCGCAATGATGCACACTGCACAGGTTCAGGAAAGGCGCTGCTCGCATTCCTACCTGAAGCCGCTCTCAAGCGACTGCTCGACGGCTGGGTTCTCAGCCGCAAGACCGAATACACGATCACCACTCACCGAGCACTCACGATCCACCTCAAGGACGTCCGTGAGCGCGGATATGCGGAGAATCGGCACGAATCCGAAGTCGGCGTCGTGTCGATCGCCGCGCCGATTCGGAACGCTTCAGGCGACACGGTTGCTGCGCTCAGTGTCGCCGGCCCCGCCGACCGGATCGATGACCGCCAGGACCAGATCGCCGAAGCCGTCAGAACTCTTGCACTGTCGACCTCACGCCGACTCGGGTTCAGTGGACGACCCGCGAGACCGCTTTAGCCATCCCGTCATGCGGGATACTTCTGCATCCTTCATGGCATGCGGTTCTAGTCTCGGACGATGACCGGAACCCAGCGTGAACGTCGCCACGATGTCCTGCTGCTCGACTTCGGTGGCGTTTGCCTGCTCAACCCAGTCGAGATGCACGACCGTGCCGAATCGACACTCGGTCTACCGCCAGGCACCTTCGACTGGATGGGTCCCGTTGACCCGTCCACCGATCCCCTCTGGCGATCGATGATCGCCGGGGGCGAACTCACCGAACGCGAATACTGGGAGCGCCGCGCCGCCGATGTTGGCACGGCTGCTGGTCGCGAACTCTCGCTACGCGACTACATGATCATGCTGTTCGACCCGCCGATCGCCGGCATGATCCGTCCGGAGGCGACCGATGTCGCGACGAGGGCTCTTGCCGCCGGATACGGGGTGTCGATCCTCACCAACGACATGCGCGCGTTCCACGGCCGCACGTGGGAAGCCGACGTCGACTTCCTGCAGCTCGTCGACCACCTCGTCGACTGCTCCGACACCGACATCTTGAAACCGGACCCGCGTGCCTTTCAGCGGGCCGTCGACATGATTGGAGTCCCAGCGGAGCGTGTGTTGTTCGTGGATGACCAACCACTCAACGTCAAAGGAGCCGAATCGTTCGGTCTTGACGCGGTCTGGTTCGACATCTCCAATGCCGGCGACGCCTGGAATGACGTTGCCGGCCTCCTCGCGCTGCCTCCCAAATGATCGACGACAGCGATGCCCGCGATTTCGCGGCCGAACTCCGCGCCGCAGAGCTCGAC
>NZ_JBAVYV010000120.1:0-1960 GCF_049588435.1 Ilumatobacter sp. | reverse complement strand
TGATGCAGCACCCGGGGGTCACGGCGCCGATCATCGGTCCGCGCACGATGGAGCACCTGGAGTCGCAGATCGGTGCCGCCGATGTGACGCTGCCCACCGACGTCCTCGATCGCATCGACGAGATCGTCCCGCCGGGGGTCAATCTGTCGAGTGACGATGCCGGATATCAACCCGACGCACTTCAGGATCCGTTCCTGCGTCGGCGTCGAGTCGGCTGATCGATCGTGGGTCTCCGTCGTCTCCTCGTCACCCATCTCGGGCCGTATCGAAAGCTGCTCACGATCGTCATCGTGCTGCAGGCGGTCCAGACCGCAGCCGCACTCACGCTGCCGACGCTGAACGCCGAGCTCATCGACAACGGGGTCCTCGAGGGTGACAACGCGTACATCTGGCGAGTCGGTGCGATCATGCTCGGGTTCAGTCTCGTGCAGATCGTGTTCGCTGTCGGTGCTGTCCGGTACGGCGCCCGTGCGGCGATGAGTTTCGGGCGCGATCTCCGTCGCGACATCTTCCAGCAGGTCAACAGCTATTCCGCTCGGGAGGTCGGCCAGTTCGGCGCGCCGTCGTTGATCACCCGGGTCACCAACGACGTGCAGCAGGTCCAGATGCTGGTGGTGCTGGCGTGCACGATGATGATCGCGGCACCGATCACGATGGTGTTCGGCATCATCTTCGCGGTCCGCGAGGACGCCGGGCTCTCGGTGATCATGCTCGTCGCGATCCCGATCCTGATCGCCGTCCTCGCGGTGATCATCAGCAAGATGGTCCCGACCTTCCAGGTGATGCAACTGAAGGTCGACCGCGTCAACCAGGTGCTGCGTGACCAGATCACGGGCATCCGGGTCGTCCGGGCGTTCGTCCGCGAGCCCGAGGAGGTCGAGCGATTCGCCGGCGCGAACGACGAGCTCACTGCGACCTCGCTGCGGGCGGGACGGCTGATGGCGCTGATGTTTCCGACGGTCACGCTGTTCATCAGCATGTCCAACATCGCGGTGCTGTGGCTCGGCGCCGCACGCATCGACTCGGGCGACATGGAACTCGGTTCGGTCGTCGCCTACCTCAGCTACCTCGTCCAGGTGCTGATCGCCGTCGTGATGCTCACGTTCATGATCTCGATGATCCCGCGTGCCGCGGTGGCGTCGGAGCGCATCGTCGAGGTGCTCGACACCGACTCGTCGGTGTTGCCTCCCGAGAACCCGGTCACCGAGGTCCGCGAGCACGGCACGGTCGACTTCACCGACGTGGGGTTCACCTATCCGGGCGCGGCGGTTCCGGTGCTCAGCAAGATCTCGTTCACGGTGCGGCCGGGGCGGACCACGGCGATCATCGGCAGTACGGGGTCGGGCAAGTCGACGCTCGTCGATCTCGTCCCACGATTGTTCGACGCCACCGAGGGCACGGTGGCGGTGAACGGTGTCGACGTGCGCCAGCTCGATCCGGATCTGTTGTGGGGGTCGATCGGGTACGTGCCGCAGAAGCCGTACCTGTTCTCGGGAACGGTGGCGTCGAACCTGCGCTTCGGTCGACCCGATGCCACCGACGAGGAACTGTGGCAGGCGCTCGAGATCGCTCAGGCGTCCGGGTTCGTGCAGACGATGCCCGACGGGCTCGACAGTCCGATCACGCAGGGCGGCACGAACGTGTCGGGCGGACAGCGCCAGCGACTCTCGATCGCCCGGGCGCTCGTCCTCCGGCCCGACATCTACGTGTTCGACGACTCGTTCTCGGCGCTCGACCTGGCGACCGACGCTCGCTTGCGGCTCGCGCTCCAACCGCATGTGCGCGAGGCCGGGGTCCTGATCGTGGCCCAGCGGGTCTCGACGATCGCCGACGCCGACCAGATCATCGTCGTCGACAATGGTCGGGTCGTCGGCAAGGGGCGGCACGTCGCCCTGATCGAGACGTGCCCGACCTATGCCGAGATCGTCGATTCGCAGTTCGATCGGGAGCCGGCATGACG
>NZ_JBAVYV010000119.1:0-1638 GCF_049588435.1 Ilumatobacter sp. | reverse complement strand
AGGACGCGCGGGTTCTCGCATGCGGCGGCGTAGGAGCCGATCCGCGCCTCGATGTCCCGACCGAGCAACCAGGTGCCGATCCGGTCGGCGATCGGCGCCAACCACGAGGGCCGAACGCTGAACGTGTGGCGCCACGTGGCGATCGTCTCCTCGTCGGTCGACCCCGCCGCGAACGTCCACCCGCCGGCGAACGTCGAGAAGAACCATGGCCCCTCGACCATCTTCATCCCGACCTGGTTCGGAGGGCGGAACGAGACGTACTCGGATGTCATCGCGAGGCGGTGCCGTGAGACGGTTCTCGTGCGCACGCCCTTGGCGGGCCGGTCGGCGTCGATCAGGTGCTGATGGTGGACGAACGGATCCCATTCCAGGCGGATTGCACCGTGGGTCTGCGACACGGCGAACGCCACGTCGAGTGGTACGGGAACGATGCGGGTCGCCTCGACGCGGGGCACGTTCAGCCCGAGACCGGGGGGAGCAGGGTGAACGGGACGATGTGCCACGCGTTCTTGTCGACCCGGCAGTGGGCGAATACCTGCCCGTACTCGGTGAAATCGAGTTCGCCCTTCACCAGCCGGTAGGTGAACTTGCCCGGTTCGACGGTGAACGGGCTGACGTTGCGGGCCACCTGCTCGCTGGATTCGTCGACGCCGCGCCGGAAGACGACCTCGAAGACGCCGCTCCCGGACTGGCCTTCCGGACAGAAGATGAGGGCGACGAGGTGCGGGCTCAGTGTCACGGGGACCGGGGTCGGGCTGGCCTGGGAGAACATCACGCCGGTCATGTCGATGCGTGTCGAGGGCCCCGGGGCCTCGCGCATCTCGAAGTTCTCGACGAAGAGTGCGGAGACGATCTGCATCCCCTGGAGGGTAGCTATTGGCTCCATTCGAACAGACGGGCCACGATCTCTCCGTGCTGCCCGGCGATGACCGAGATGGCGAGGACGATCGCGAGCGCCGCGCCCGCCCAGCCCAGTGTCCTCGCGGTCGTCGCACCGGGCCTCCACGCGGCGTACACCAAGCCGATCACGACCAGGGGGAGCGAGATTCCGAGCATGAATCCGATCGTCGGGAGCAACTCGCCCGACGGGTCGTCGTGTGCGGCGGTCAGGATCGAGCCGAGTTCGGCTCCGACGCAGGGGCGCCACCACTGGGTCACGGTCACGCCGACGAGCGCGGTGATCGCTGCGGTGCCGACGGGGGACGCCACCGCCGAACCGAGTTCGTCGGACCAGGCAGGCCGATCGCGTCGGAAGACCTGCGGGAATCCGAGCGCGACGACCGCCACGATCAACACCACCGCGGTGATCCGGAGTTCGAGGTCGGTGATCGGCCCGAACCGGTCGGTCACGAAGAACCATCCGCCCAGGACCACGCCGAACACGGCGCCGGCGACGGCGGACCACCGGCCGCGCGCTGCGACGATCGTGAGGCCGACGGGTGCCAGGATCACCAGTTGGCACACCTGACCGAGTGAACGGACCGCTTCGACGAATGCGTCGATCACGTGGGGCGCAGCCTGTCCGTCCGAACGATCAGGCGTTCTTCTCGGCGATCAGCGCGCCGACCGCTGCGTCGATGTCGTCGTAGGCGCCTTCGCCGATGTGGTCGTAGCGGACGTTGCCATCGGCATCGATCA
>NZ_JBAVYV010000118.1:0-8839 GCF_049588435.1 Ilumatobacter sp. | reverse complement strand
TAGATCCCCTGGTCGCTGTCGACCTTCATCGGGCCAGCGATGTCCAGGTGCGCGTAGGGCACGTCACCGGTGAACTCGGACAGGAAGATCGACGCCGTGATCGTGCCCGCGTAGGGCCCGCCGATGTTCTTCATGTCGGCCACGACCGAATCGAGCAACTTCCGGTAGCGCTGCTTCTCGAGCGGGAGCTGCCATGTCGGCTCGTCGACCTTGTCGCTCGCCGCCTTCACCGTGGCGGTCCACCCCTCGTTCGTGCCGAGCAACCCGGCGATCTCGGGTCCCAACGCTCCCAGCACGGCGCCGGTCAGAGTCGCGATGTCGACGATCGCGTCGGGCTCCTCCTCGACGGCGAGCGACAGCCCGTCGGCGAGCACCAGGCGGCCCTCGGCGTCGGTGTTGTGGATCTCGACGGTCTTGCCGTTGCGCATCGTCAAGACGTCACCCAGTTTGAGTGCGGACCCCGAGGGCATGTTGTCGGTGCACATCAACCATGCGGTCACCTTCGTGCTGCATCCGAGGGCCTGGAGCACCGACATCGCCGACAGCACCGCCGCCGCTCCGGACATGTCCATCTTCATCACCTGGTGGAAGGCATCGCTGCCCTTGATGCTGATCCCGCCGGAGTCGTACATGATGCCCTTGCCGACCATCGCGAGGTGGCCGGAGGGGTTGTCCGGTGTGTAGCTCAACTTGACCAGGCGGGGCGGTTCGGTCGATCCGCGGTTGACCCCCAGCATCCCGCCGCATCCCATCGCGGTCAGGTCGTCCTTGTCGAACACCTCGACCGCCAGCCCGGCCTCCGGACCCAGCTCGACCGCCTTGGTCGCGATGTCCTTCGCATTGAGATAGGTCGGCGGCATGTTCGCGAGCTCGCGGGCGAAGGCCGCCGCGCCGGCGACGATCCGACCCGTCTCGGCGCCGCTGCCGACACCCGGAGCACGCTTCGACTTCGCCACGACGGTCAGCTCGGTCAGCTTCGACGCGCCGCCCTCGTCGTTCTTCAGTCCGACGTACCGATAGGAGGCGAGGAGCACCCCCTCGGCGACGGCTTGGCCTGCCGCTGCCGGGTCCACGCCGTCCACGTCGGTGAGGGTGGTCGCGAGCCGCGCGTACTTCGAGGCGGAGCGAGCGAATGCAGCGGCGCCTCGACGCAGCTCGTTCGCATCCACCTCGCCCGGGTCGCCGATACCGACCGCGACGACCAGGCCGTCGGCACTCGGAACGGCCAGGATCTGCCCGGACTTGCCCTCGAAACCGTTCGCCTTCAGCGCCGTTCGGCTGAGCCCGAGTTGCCTCGGCACCGAACCCTTCTCGGCGACGGCGAACCCGACGGCCTGAGCGTCCGCGGGGACCGACCGGGCGGTCGAAACGGTCACGGACTGGACGGAAGCGCTTGCATCGATCATCCCGCCAGTCTGCCCCACCGGTGCGGCGATGCGCGGATCGCCGTGGACCGCCCGAACGGTCGTCGACCGTGACGGGAGCGTGAACGCCGGATCACAGCCCAGCGTCTTGTGTCCGGTGTCACGGGTCGACGTGTTAGCTTCGCCTCACGTCCACAGATCGTTCGATCGGCGGACACGACGAGAGATTGAACGCTCTCGACACTCAAGGAGGAGAACAGATGATCAGCAGGGGGAGTGCTTCCACATGGAAGCGAACCGCAACGGCCGTCATGGCGCTCGGCCTCGTGGCCGGAGCGTGCTCGAGCAGCAGCGGCGACGACAGCTCGGACACGACCGACGAAACGATCGAGGGCGCGGACACCGACGTCGGGGGCGACGATGCCTCCACGAGCGAGCCCGCCGAGACGGAGCCGACTGATACGGACGCAGCCGACGACACCGGCGACACCGTCGAGGTCGTCCAGACCGAAGGCGGCCTGCTGGCCGCCGTCCAGGACGCCGGCGTGGTCAAGTGCGGCGCCAACGAGGCCCTCCCGGGCTTCGGCGTGGTCGACTCGGCCGGCGAGTACGCCGGCTTCGACATCGACTTCTGCAAGGTCGTCGCAGCCGGCATCCTCGGTGATGCCGAGGCCGTCGAGTACGTCTCGCTCAACGCAGACGCCCGCTTCCCGGCACTCCAGTCCGGCGAGGTCGACGTGCTGATCCGCAACACGACGTGGACCGCGTCGCGTGACGGAGACCAGGGTGGCAACTTCTTGTTCACCACCTTCTACGACGGTCAGGGCGTCATGGTCCCCGAGGACTCGGGCATCACCGACCTCGAAGGACTCGCCGATGCCAGCATCTGCGTCCTCTCGGGAACGACGACGGAGCTGAACCTCAGCTCGGTCTTCACCGCCCGTGGGATCAACTACAACCCGGTGGTGTTCGACGACAACACGACACTGCGTCCCGCCTACGAGGAGGGCCAGTGTGAAGCGTGGACCGCTGACGCATCTGCGCTCGCCTCGAACAAGGCAGCCATCGAGGACGAGGGCGGCGCAGCGCAGTTCATCATCCCCGAGGTCATCTCGAAGGAGCCGTTGGGACCCGTGGTCGTCGACGGTGACACCGAGTGGGCCCAGGCGGTCAACTGGGCCGTGATGGCACCCGTACAGGCCTGGGAGTTCGGACTCGATTCGAGCAACATCGGCAGCTACGACGGTGACGACCCGAACATCCTGACGTTCCTCGGCCAGGGCGATGACGTGGCGGCAACGCTCGGTCTCCCCGCCGACTACGCCGTCCAGGCGGTCGAGCAGGTGGGCAACTACCAGGAGATCTACGACGCTCATATCACACCGATCGGCCTGAGCCTCGAGGGCTCACCGAACAACCTGTGGACCGAGGGCGGCTTGATGTACGTCCCGCCGTTCCGCTGATCACGAACACCTGAACACCGAACACCCGGCTGTTCCGGGTCGGTCCCCACATCGTGCGGGCCGACCCGGGTCGCCACGGTGACGCTCTCGACCAGCGCCGCCTCCGCTCCACTCGCTCGATCGCACAATGACCCTGGGGGAATCACTGCGTGACCAACACGATCTCGACGTCTGAACCGACGACCACCAGGCCGCCGTTCTGGCGCAACGTCAAGGTGTTACGCGTCCTGGCCCAAATCGCAGCGGTCATCATCGTGGTGGTTGCGATTCGATGGTTGTTCGGCAACCTGACCCGCAACCTCGACGCAGTCGGGATCGACACTGATTTCGACTTCCTCGACTCCCCCGCCCGTTTCCAGATCCGCGACTCCAGCTTCGACCCCGACTCGTCGATCCGGGTCCTCCTGCTCAACGGCATCAAGAACACCGCCGCCGTCGCATCGGTCGGCATCGTGCTCGCGATCATCCTCGGCACCGTGATCGGCGTCGCCCGCCTCTCGAACAACTGGATCGTCCGCAAACTGGCTGCGCTCTACGTCGAGACGCTGCGCAACATCCCGCCGCTCGTCATCATCATCTTCTTCGGTTTCGCCGTCTTCACGTTCGGGCGCTTCCCACTGTTCAATCCGTCGAACCCACCGGGCGAGATCAAGTTCCCCGGCACCGATTCGAACCTCCTGATCTACAGCAAGACGCGACTCGGCCTGCCGTCGGTCGCAACGGACGGCCACAGCGGAGTGTTCTGGTTCATGCTGCTGATCGCGTTACTCGTGGCGATCTTCGTCTGGCGCTGGAGGACCAAGATCAACGTCCAGACCGGACAGCCGCACCACCGGGTCCTCTACTCGTTCGGCGTCTTCATCGTCCTGGCCGGGTTCACCTGGGTCGTGCTCGGACAGCCGCTCGTCCCGTCGTTCCCGTCCGTGTCCGAGAGTGGACGGCTGATCGAAGGTGGCATCGCCACCAACGACGGCTACGTCTCGTTGACACTCGCGCTGGCCCTCTACACCGCCAGCCACATCGCCGAGATCGTTCGCGGCTCGATCCTCGCGGTCGACAAGGGCCAGAACGAAGCGGCCAACGCCCTCGCTCTGAGCGGGTTCCAGCGCTACCGCTTCGTCGTCCTCCCCCAGGCCGCCCGGATCGCCATCCCGCCGGTGATCAACCAGTTCCTCAACCTCACGAAGAACACGTCACTGGCGGTCGCTGTTGCGTATCCCGATGTCACCCAACTCACGCGCACAGCGATCGGCAACGACCAACCGTCACCACAGATGATCCTGATCCTGATGGGGATCTACCTCACGTTCTCACTGTTCATCTCGCTCGTCTTGAACATCGTGAACAGACGACTCCAACTGGCGGGGAGATAGCCCATGGGTGCAGCAGGAGAATGGGGCTACACCGTCGCACCCGAGGACGGTGGCGGCGACATCATGCACAGTCTGGCCGAGGCCGGTGCCCCGCGCCATGGCGACCAGACCCCGAAGGAGTGGCTGAAGGCCAACCTGTTCGGATCGATCTTCTCGACGATCTTCTCGATCGTGTTCGGATTCGTCGCGCTCTATCTGGGCTACCGACTGGGCAAGTTCGTCTTCCAGACCGCCCGATGGGAACCGGTCCGGGCCAACCTCGAACTGTTCATGGTCGGGTTGTTTCCGCGCAGCGAACGGACCCGCCTCGTGGTTCACGCACTGCTCATCGGCGGTGCCGGCGGGCTGCTCCTCGGATGGATCCGTGAACGCTCGCTCGACACCGCCGAGAAGGCCGGGCTCGTCCGCCCGAGCACATCGTTCCGCGAGATCGCCGGGATCTACTGGGGAATCGCCGCCTTCATCCTGTTCTGCATGGTCGTCGGCGTGCGCACGCTCGATCCCTGGTTGCTCCTGATCGGGTTCTTCCTCGCCGCGCTGGTCGGATATGCCTCGACCATCCGCATGCGCGGTGGCGTCGCAGGTGTCCTGCTCAAGATCCTGCCGCTGGCCCCGTTCGTCTTCGCCGCGGCCGTGCTCAGCTTGGTCCCCGACCTCAACAACCAGGGGGCATACACGATCGCCGCCGGGTTGACGGTGCTGCTCGCGCTGGTGCGCTTCATCCACATTCCGGAGTTGACGATGAGCGCCGGGCTGCTCGTCGGAACGTCCGGTTTCATGACGCTCAGCGGCACGCAGGGCCTGATGTGGCTGTTCGTCACCGGGTCACTGATGCCGATCGTTCTGTACCTGGTCGGCTTGCGCTCGGACGACCTGCCCCCCATCGCCGGCTGGATCGGTTCCGCCGTGTGTGCCGCGTCGGCGTTCCTGCTCTTCACGCTGTCCGGGTTCGGGCTCGACACCGTCATCGTGCTCGGGATCGCGCTCACCGGAGTCGCCGCCGCCGCTCGCGGCGAAGCGGCCACAGGCGCACGCCTCGGCGCACTGACCGTCGTGGCCGTCCTGGCATGGCAGATCGGCCGACTGATCGACCTCCCCGGCATCGACTGGGACGACTGGGGTGGCCTGCAACTGAACATCACCGCGGCCGCGGCGACGACGATCCTGGCGTTCCCGATCGGACTGCTGCTCGCCCTCGGTCGACGCTCCTCGCTCCCCGTGCTCCGCTTCATGTGCACCGCCTACATCGAGGTTTTCCGCGGTGTCCCGCTGATCACCCTGTTGTTCATGGCGCAACTGTTCATCGGCTTCTTCCTCAATGGCCAGAACCTGCCGCTCGTCACCAAGTCGATCATCGTGTTCACCATGTTCTCGTCGGCCTACATCGCCGAGATCGTGCGCGGCGGTCTCCAGGCCGTCCCGAAGGGACAGACCGAGGCCGGCCAGGCGATGGGCATGTCTCCGGCCGGGATCACCCGTCTGCTGGTCCTGCCGCAGGCGCTCAAGGCCGTCATCCCCGCGATGGTGGGACAGTTCATCTCGCTGTTCAAGGACACCAGCCTGCTCGCATTCATCGGCATCCCCGAGTTCCTCGGCGTCCGTGAGATCGTGCACGCCCAGACGGCGTTCCGCGGGTTCGGCATCGCCGAGTCCCTCGTGTTCGTCGCCTTCGGCTTCTGGGCGATCTCGTTCACGATGTCCCGCGAGAGCCAGCGCCTCGAACGCCGACTCGACACCGGGAACCGATGACTTCAGTGAACGACCGGAAGGACCACTCATGAGCGACCAGCCCGAAACCGACTCCACCAGCGGCACGACTGCTCCCACCGCTGAGGTGTTCGCCGACGCCACCCAGATGCTGGGTGCGTCGGGTGAGGTGATGATCGAGGTGACCGGCGTCGACAAGTTCTTCGGTCAGTTCCAGGCGCTCAAGAACATCAACATGCGCGTCGGCAAGCAGGAAGTGGTCGTGGTGATCGGACCGTCCGGCTCCGGCAAGTCGACGCTGATCCGTTGCATCAACCGGCTCGAGAAGCACGACCGCGGCAGGATCGTGGTCGACGGCGTCGAGTTGGGCGACGACATCCGCAACATCCAGGAGATCCGGCGGGAGACCGGCATGGTCTTCCAGAGCTTCAACCTGTTCCCCCACCTCACCGTGCTCGAGAACATCACGCTCGCGCCGCGCCAGGTCCGCAAACAGTCGAAGATCGAGTCCGAGAAGACGGCGATGGAACTGCTCGAACGGGTCAAGATCCCCGACCAGGCACGCAAGTTCCCCGGCCAGTTGTCGGGCGGCCAGCAGCAGCGTGTGGCGATCGCCCGGTCGCTCGCGATGCACCCGAAGGTGATGCTGTTCGACGAGCCGACCTCTGCACTCGACCCCGAGATGATCAAGGAGGTCCTCGACACGATGCAGGACCTCGCCGAGGAGGGGATGACGATGATCTGCGTCACCCACGAGATGGGCTTCGCCCGTGAGGTCGCCGACCGCGTGGTCTTCATGGCCGACGGTCAGGTCGTCGAGGTCGGCACGCCCGAGCACTTCTTCGAGAATCCGCAGGAGGAACGCACGCAGCTGTTCCTCTCCCAGATCCTGTAGCCGACGATCGTCGGCGAGGCGTCTCGCTGATCAGCAACCGCCGGCGAGCTGGCGCTCGATCCACACCGCAACGGCATCGTCGGCGTTGAGGCCGATCACCTCGTCCGCCACGTCGAGCGCGCTCGGCGCTGCATTGCCCATCGCGACTCCGTGACCGGCCCAGTCGAGCATCGCAACATCGTTGTGGTTGTCACCGAAGGCGACGACATGGGCCGGATCGATCGACCACCGTCGGCACAGCAGCTCGAGTCCCGACGACTTGTCGATGCCCTCGCCGGTGATCTCGACGAACTGCACACCGCTGGTCGAGACCGTGACCGGGTCGGTCAGAATTGCGGCGAGCCGTGCGCTGAGTGCTTCCTCGACGATGTCGGGATGGCGCACCATGATCTTGGTCGTGACGTCCTCGGTGGTCGGACGACGCCGCAGACCGCGTCGCTGACCGAGGTCTTCGTGGACGAACGCGATGTCCTCGAACGAGTCGTCCCAGCCGTTGCCGTGATCGGTCTCCCAGCAGAACGCGAACCGCTCGTCCAGCGCCGTGAGTTCCGCGAACACCCGATCGACGTGGATGGGGTCGATCGGAAGACGATGGGTCGTCTCGTCGGACACCACGTCGTGGATCAGCGAGCCGTTCGAACAGACGACGGTCTCGATCACGCCGGCAGGCCGGATGCGTGGCACCGCCGAGGTGGTCGATCGCCCGGTCGCCGCCACGACGCGGATCCCCGCTTCGCCGGCCGCCTGAATCGCGGCGATCGTTCGGAGGCTCAGCTCATGGTCCGGGGTGAACAGCGTGCCGTCGAGGTCGCTGGCGATCAGGTCGATTCGTCGCGCCGCGCTCGATGAATCACCCGGGAGCCGCGCCATGCCCGCCCGACCATATCGACAGCTCTCGAACACACGTGCAGATCAAGGGCGTCCGATGACCGGCGGCCGACCCTGACCCGCGGCGGGGGCCGGAGCACGACCGTCGTCATTCGGAACCGACCGCCAGTTCATCGGGGTGCGGCCGCCCGGTCTCAGCCGTTGACGACCCGGCCGGATCACCGCCCGTACTGCCGGGGGTTCTCATCGGGAGCACGAGAACCGAGGTGCCCACACCACCGATCACGATCAACCACCAGACGTGATCGAACGCGACCAGCGCGGACGCCAGGCTGGTCGACGCCCCGAGGAACGCGATCGTCAGCGCGACTCCGAACGTGCCACCGAACTGCCGTCCTGCCTGGAGGGCCGCACCGCCGACACCGCGGCGGTTCTGCGGCAGCGATTGTGCGACGACGCTCGCGAGCTGCGGGAACACGAACCCGACGCCGAGCCCGCTGAGCAGCATCGACGGGAGATAGTCACGCAGGTAGTCGGACTCGGGCCCGAGCATGACGAGGCGGTAGAGGCCGCTCGACGCGTAGAGCAGACCGCCGACGAGCAGGAGCGGGCGCTGGCCGATCCGGCCGGCCAGATTTCCGGCGCGCGGGGCGATCAGGCCGACGAGCAGCGGCCCGGGGGCGACTCCGAATCCGGCTTGGAGGATCGACCACCCCCACACCTCGGTGAGGAACAGGATCGATCCGAAGAACAGCGCCGAGAAGGCGGCGCCGAACACGAGCATCGAGAGGTTCGCCCACCTGAAGTTGGAGATGGCGAACAGTTCGAGATCGAGCACCGGTGCCGCGGTTCGACGCTGGTGGGCGATGAACACGATCACCGCGAGGCCGCCGACCAGGAAGATGCCCAGTGTGCGCGTCGAGAGCCACCCGAACTCGTCGGTCCCGACCACGGCGTAGGACAGCAGACCGGCGGCCATCGTGACCAGGGCGACGCCGACCGGGGACGGGATGCGGGTCGTCGGGTCCGACGATTCGTGCAACTGCGATCGACCCGCGATCACCGTGTAGATCCCGACGGGCAGGTTGATGAAGAACGCCCAACGCCATCCGAGTGCTTCGACGATCGCCGCGCCGAGGGTGGGTCCGAGCGCACCGGCGACGGCGCCGGCAGCTCCCCAGATCGCCACCGCACGGGGCAGCTGATCGT
>NZ_JBAVYV010000117.1:0-3410 GCF_049588435.1 Ilumatobacter sp. | reverse complement strand
CTTCTGTGGTCGCTCGCTCCTCCGGCCAGGACCGGGCCGAGTCGGACCCCGGGATCCCGCCCACATCGCCCGGGGACAGCACGACGTCGGACACGCCGTCGCCGGAGACATCGACATCGACTCCCGTCGATCCGGTGGCGACCGGTCCGATGCGGGTGGCCGTGCTCGGTGACTCGGTCGCCCACACCCTGATCGGTGGCCGCCTCGACGGCTTCCTGGCGGGTCTACCGTGGGCGCCCGACCAGTCGTCGTTCGATCCCGAACAGGTCGAGGTCGTCCCCGTGACTCGGCCCGTGTGTTCGTTCCTGGAGGGCGATGTCGTCGTGTCCGACGGCGGAGCACTCGCCCCCGTCGACCTGTCGGAGTTCTGCGCCGGATGGTCCGACGATCTGCGGGCGGCGGTCGCCGGGCCGGAGTCGGTCGACGCCACGCTCGTGCTGTTGACCAATGATCTCGAGGACCGCTCGATCGACGGAGAGCTGGTGGAGGTCGGGTCACCGCGATGGGAGAAGGCGCTCACCGACTGGCTCGAACTGCTCCGCGCGATCAGCGTCGACGATGACTCGCTCCTCGTGCTCGCCGCCACAGCTCCGCGGCTCGAGCCGACGTGGGACGATGCCGTCGGCGTGCGCGAGGCGATGATGGCCGACGTGTTCACCCGCTACGCCGCAACTCACGACGGGGTCGAGACCGTCGACCTCGGGCCGTTCGTCGCGGGCCGCGACATCCGCTACGACGGGTTGCACTACACCCCGGAGGGGGCATCGGAGGTCGCCGCGTGGCTCACACCGCAGCTGCACTCACTCCGCGACGGTCAGTCGGCGAGTTCCTCGGGAACCGGCACGACCGGGTAGATGCCGTCGACGTCGGCGCCGCTGATGCCGCCGCCACCCTCACAGCGTTCGAACAGCATCAAGAGGTTCGACTCGTACTGACCGACGAGGCAGAAGTTGTCGGCCACGGCCTGATTGTGTTCCTGCGACTGACGCTTCACCGAGGTGTTCGGCTCCAGCCATCCCGACCAGAAGTTCGTGAGCACCAGGAAGTCGGCGTCCTCGATGTCCTCGGCGAGGCCCGAGTCCTCGGCATCGGCGAGCCCCGGGTCCATCTCGATGTAGTACGTCGCTGGGTCGAGGTCGTCGAACAGGAAGTAGATCGAGACGTCGCTGTAGACCGTGCGGCTCAGATCGGCGGTGCCCACGATGAGGGAGTCACCCGGTTCGCTCAACGCCTCCAGGTCCGGGATCATCTCGTTCAGCGCGTTGGCCACCTCCGGATTCCCGAACCAGAACTTGCGATCGTCGCGCTCGACGAGGAACGGCAGGGGCAGATCCCCGATCGAGACTCGCGCCTGCAGCAGGTAGTAGCGGTACGTGTAGAACGGGCTGACCACCAGCATCAGGACGAGGACCACGATCGCTCCGGTGGCGACGGTGGCTCGGGCGATCCCGGAGCCCACACGGCCGCGGAGCAGGTGGGTGATCAGCGCGACGAGGAGCGGCCACGACACCATCGCCACCCAGGCGAGGTGGGTCGAGTCGGGGCGCTGGAGCGCCTGAGGCAGGATCCCGAGCCCGAAGACCCCCGCGACCAGCAGGGTGTCGATGAGTGGGTTGGCCCCGTGCCGGCGACGGATCCACCACGCCGCAGCGGGAACCCCAATGGCGATCAGGACGACCGAGAAGAACCAGAAGAACAGCTGGTGATTCGCCGACATCGCCGGAAGCGGCCAGTACGGAGGAACACCCTCGGCGACGGCCTGGAGAGCGCCGTCGACCTGGTCGAACGATGGGGGAGTGGGAAGCTCACGACCCGGCCGGAGGCGCACCACCGGGTCGATCACGACGCCGTCGAACACCTCGACCGGTCCGGCCACGATGAGCTGGATCCACATCGGGATCAGGCCGACGACGGCACCCAGCAGGAACGGACGGACCGCGGTCCGACGCGCAGCCCAGCCACCGACGAGGACGGCTGCGGTCATCGCGATGACGACGTCGGGCCGGAACGACAGCGCGAGCCCGGCGAGCAGGCCGGCGATCGCCCACGACGCGATCTGTCCGGTGTTGCGGGCACGGATCACGAACACGGTCGACCACAGGGCCAGGGCGATCGCACCGTGCCACGCGAGCGCGGCGAGCCCGATCGGCGTCATCGTCAGCAACGCCGCCACGACACCGGCGCCCAGGGCCGTGGTGCGTCCCCACGGGCGGGTCAGCGCGTACAGGGCGAAGATGATCGCGAGGTTCTGGACGAGTGCGAAGGCGCGCTCCGCTTCCAGCGTGTACCCGAAGATCCAGTACCAACCCGCCAGTGCATCGAGTGAACCCGGTCCGTAGAGGTGCAGGAAGTCGACGTTGGGGATCTTGCCCTGCTGGACGAGGCGTGGGAAGACGAGCATGAAGCCCTCCTCCATCGACGAACCGGGTGACCGGAACAGCCCGCGGACCGGAATCATCGAGAACCCGAGCAGCGCGCCGACGGCGATCAGGCCGCGCCAGGTGAAGCGCAGGCGCCCCCCGAGAACGAACGGGACCACCTCGACGTCGGTGACGCGGCCGGGCTCTGCGGATTCGGGCGCGGGGTCCGCGGGTTCCGGGGCAGCCGCCGGAGGCGGCTGGTCGTGAGATGTCTCGGTCTGGTCTGGCAAGCGCCCGAATGGTATCCACCCGCGCGGCGCCCCAGGGCGTATCGTCGTGGGCGATGACGGCCGACCCCCTCGACGGCCTGCGCAGCGATGCACAGGACCTGATCTCACGCGGGATCAGGCGAGTCCACGTCCTCGCGTGGCGCGACCTGGACGATCCCGACGCCGGTGGATCCGAAGTGCACGCCGACGAGTTCGAGCGGCGATGGGCCGATGCCGGCCTCGAGGTCGTCCACCGCACATCGTCGGCGGCCGGCCAACCGGACCGAGCCGAACGCCACGGATACGACGTGGTGCGCCGGGGGAGCCGGTACACGGTGTTTCCGCGGGCCATCGTGTCCGAGACGACCGGCCGGATGGGACGATCCGACGCACTCGTCGAGGTGATGAACGGTGTGCCGTTCTTCTCGCCGGTCTGGTATCGACGGCCACGCATCCTGTTCCTCCACCATGTCCACGGCCCGATGTGGGACCAGATCCTCCCGGGACCGCTGGCGTCGTTCGGGCGAGCGCTCGAATCCCGCGTCGCTCCACCGGTGTACCGCCGAGGGCTCACCGCGACCCCCTCGGAGGCGACCCGATCCGAACTGGTGGAGCTGGGATTCCATCCCGATCGCGTCACCGCGATTCCGAACGGGACCGACCCTCGTTTCGCACCGGGTGGCGAGCGCACGCCGCAGCCCTCGATCGTCGCGGTGGCACGGCTGGCGCCCGTCAAACGTTTCGGTCTGCTCCTCGACGCGGTCGCCGAGGCGCGTGCGGC
>NZ_JBAVYV010000116.1:0-5214 GCF_049588435.1 Ilumatobacter sp. | reverse complement strand
GTCGACCAGCAGGTGCCGCAGCAGTCGGTCGACGATCCATGGCGGAGCGCCACCCTCGCCGTCGCTCGCGCGCTCGAGTTCGGCGAACGCGATCTCGAGTTCGTACAGCGTGTCGGCGCGGCCCTCGTCGACGCGCGGGGCCTGACTCGTCGGGCCGATGAACTGGCCGGAGAACAGGAACGACAGCGACGGATGGTGCTGCCAATACGTGACCATGCTGCGCAGCAGGTCCGGTCGACGCAACAGCGGGCTGTCGGCCGGGGTCAGCCCGCCGAGCGTCACGTGGTTCCCGCCGCCGGTGCCCGTGTGGCTCCCGTCGAGCGCGAACTTCTCGGTGCCGAGCCGCGTCTGGCGCGCCTCCTCGTAGATCGTCTCGATCACGGTGCGCATGTCGGCCCAGGTGGTGGTCGGCTGGACGTTGACCTCGATGACACCGGGATCGGGGGTCACCATCAACATCTCGAACCGCGGATCGCGCGGAATCGGGTAGCCCTCGACCACGACGGCGCGATCGAGCTCGGCCGCCACGGACTCGATCACTCCGAGCAGTTCGACGGCTCGCTCTGCCTCCTCGATCGGTGGGAGGAAGACGTGGACGTGTCCGTCGCGGGTCTCGACGGTGATCGCCGTCGGTGCGGCCGCCTCGGTCTCGCTCGCGTCAACGGAGTCGCTCGGGTCCGAGCGCACCGGGTCGGGCACCACGCCCGGAACGGGGAGCGCGGACCGCTCTGCGAACGGTGAACGCTGGAACGGCGACGGGATCGGGAGCCACGTCAGCGAATCGATCGGGAGGCGCAGTCCGATCGGCGAATCCCCTGGTGTGAGATACAACCGGCCCCGGCGCAGCGTCCAGTCCGTGGTGTTCCACCCCTGTCCATCCTCCGACGGATGCATCGCGAGCACGTATCCGGCCGGTTCACCGACGGGTCCGCTCAACCGTTCGAGCAGTCGGTGGCGCGCATCGGGCTCGCTGAGCGCGTCGGCCTCCTCATCGGTGACGTCGATCTCGGGCGGGTCACCCGCGGGGAGCCGTGCCTCGTTCCACACCTCGTTGATCGGATCCTCGTAGGCGGGCAACACGCGGGCGTGATCGATCCCGAATCGTTCCGCGATGCCGCGCATCACGGCGTCCGCATCGGCCACCGTCGCGGTACCCGGCTCCGTCGGATCGGCGAGCAGTGTCGGATCGGACCACAGCGCCTCGCCGTCCCGGCGCCAGACGATCCCGATCTGCCACCGCGGCAACGGCTCACCCGGGTACCACTTGCCCTGGCCGTACTGCAGCACCCCACCCGTCGCGAACCGGTCGCGCAGCCGCTCGCTCAGATCGTGGGCGAGCGCGCGCTTGGCCGCGCTGTCGGCAGCGGTGTTCCACTCGTCGCCCTCCATGTCGTCGATCGACACGAATGTCGGCTCGCCGCCCATCGTGAGGCGCACGTCCCCGGCCTCGAGTCGTTCGTCCACCTGCTCGCCGAGCGCGTCGATCGCGGTCCACTGCTCCGGCGTGTACGGCAGCGTGACACGCGGATCCTCGCGGACCCGGCGCACGACGTTCGCGAACTCGAACTCGACCTCGGTCGTGCTGGTCGCTCCCGTGATCGGGGCTGCCGAGATCGGATGCGGCGTGCATGCGAGCGGGATGTGCCCCTCTCCGGCGAACAGGCCGGACGTCGGATCGAGACCGATCCAGCCGGCGCCGGGCACGTACACCTCGGCCCACGCGTGGAGGTCGGTGAAGTCGGTCGCGGGTCCTCCCGGGCCGTCGAGTGACGGCTGATCGCTCGACAGTTGGACGAGATACCCCGACACGAACCGTGCGGCCAGACCGAGATGCCGGAGCGCCTCGACGAGCAGCCAACCGGTGTCGCGACACGATCCGATCCCGCGGTCGAATGTCTCCTCGGGCGATTGGACGCCGGGTTCCATCCGTACCGAATAGGCGACGTCGGTATACAGGCGTTGGTTGATCCCGACGAGGAAGTCCTCGATGCGGATCCGCTTCGTGCGGTCGATCCCATCGAGCCACTTCTTCATCCGCGGACCGGCCTGGTGCGCCGGGCGCAGGTACGCGTCGAGATCGCGGGCGGTCTGCGCGTCGTAGATGAAGGGAAACTTCTCTGCCGATTCCTCGACGAAGAAGTCGAACGGATTGATCGTCGTCATGTCGGCGACGAGGTCGACCGCGATGTCGAGGTGATCGGACGGCTCGTTGAAGACGACCCGGGCGAGATAGTTGCCGAACGGATCCTGCTGCCAGTTGAGGAAGTGGTCCTCCGGCGACACCTTCAGGCTGTAGGCGAGGATCGGCGTCCGGGAGTGCGGCGCGGGACGCAACCGGAAGATGTGGGGATGGATCGTCGTGGTGCGGTCGAAGTGGTACGACGTGTGGTGTTCGATGGCGACATGGATGCCCATGGGTCATTTCCTTCTGGTCAACCGGTGTCAGGCACCGATCGACCGACTGGCGGAGGGGTGGTCAGTGTTGCGATCCGGTCAACTGGTGCCTGACACCGGTTGGCGACCGCGCGGGATCGTCAGGGTTCGGATTCGAGACGGGTCACGTCCACGGCGACGCTCATGCGTTGATTCGAGCCGGGTCCGAGCACGACGCCCCGAACCGGAGCGACATCGGCATAGTCGCGTCCCCATCCGACCGTCACGTGACGCGTCGGTGGAACCTGATGGTTGGTCGGATCGATGTCGAGCCACCCCGCGTCATCCGAGTCTCCGGTCCAGACCGAGCACCAGGCGTGCGACGCATCTGCACCGATCGACTTCACTTCACCCGGGGGCGGCTCGGTCTCGATGTACCCGCTCACGTAGGAGGACGGCAGCCCGACCGATCGGAGCACGGCGGTTGCGAGATGCGCGAAGTCCTGGCACACCCCACGCTGGTTCTCGAGCACCGCATCGAGCGGCGTCGCCCAATCGGTGGCCGTCGAGTCGAAGGTGTACGTCTCGAAGATCTCCCGTGAGAGATCGGTGACCGCCTCGACCACGGGACGCCCCGGGGTGAAGATCCGCCGGGCGAGCGCGGCGAGAAGCTCGGGTCGCTTCGACGGGGTCGACGGCTGCGTTGCGGCGCGGTACGGCCCGACCTTCGTCGCCGCCGCTCCGCGCAGTCCGCGGGCGGTCGCTGCGACCTCCTCCCACGATCGATCGGCCGTGGGAAGGTCGGGAACACGCGTCTCGACGACGCTGTCCGCACAGATCTCGAACGCATCGTGACGGTGATGGACCCCGAGTTGGACGATGCGGTTGCCGAAGACGTCGCGCGTCTCGACGAACTCGTCCGGCGTCGGTGTCGCCACGACCTGGGAGTGGACAACCTGCTGGAATTCACGATCTCGCGGGAGGAGGCACGCCACCGTGTAGGCGTCGTTGACGGCCAGGCCGTACGTGTAGGACGTGCGGTGCACGACGCGGTATCGGGTCATGCCACCGCTCCCGGGTCGATCAGGCGCGATCGGACCAGCGTCGGATGCGGCGGCGCGACGAGTCGGGTTGAGGTCAGTTCGACGGCGAGCTCGTGAAGTTCCGCCTCGGCAGCATCGAGACGCTCCGGCGGATCGCCCACACCGAACTCGATCATCTGCGACGCCAACGCCTCCAGACGATCGATGCCCGCCGTCCAGCCGATGGCCTCGGCATTGCGGATCATCCCTGCGATCGAGGCGGCACCGGACCGGGGATTGCGCTGATCGTGCAGGATCAGCGCCAGCACGGCATCGAGTTCGACATCGCTGCGGTGACGTCGACGGTATGCGACGAGGCTGTCGTTCGCCCCGAGGACCGCTTCGAGTCCACGGCTCCGAGCATCGGTGCTCAGGGTCCCATCGGTCGTGATGTCGACTGCGGTCGCAGCGCTCGCGATCGACACGAGCGCCCGTTCGTACCGCTTCGCGAAGTCGCCGTAGTACCAGGCGGGTCCGCGCACGACGCTCTCGCTCCACAGCCCTGCAAACGCCGACAATTGGAACAGCACGGCATCGAGTGCGTCGACGTCGTCGGGACGTGCCGCGAGTCGCTCGCGGCTGTTCACCATCTCACCGAGCACGCGACCGGTGGTGGTCGACAGGAACTCACGCACCGATGCGGATTCGGCGAGCATCGATCCGATGTGGAACTCGAGTGATTCCGAAGCCGCCTCGACCGCCATCCGGCGCGCATCCTTCAGCGCCGGAGCGTGACCACCATCGACGACGATGACGGTCGGTGCCTCGCTGCCGGTCAGCGTCGCGAGCAACCGCATGGCGGGTGTCGCCCGTCCGTCCCACGATGCGAGCGGCGCGGCGGACGCGATGACCCGCATCGCGCGGGCGACGGCCTCGGCACGCTCGGATGCTCGGCCGAGCCAGTACAGCGAATGTGCGGCACGGGTCGGGACCGACGTGATGAAGTCGACCTGCGGGGCCGAACGAGCCTCGACGATCAGGCTCGGTACCGCTTCGCCACCGAGCACCCAGACGTCCTTCACCCGCGATGGCGTCGGCAGCGTGGGATCGTCGTGGGGCTCGACGATCCTCCCGTTTCCGCCCGGGATCACCGCGATGCCATCGTTCGTCGCGACTGCGTGGAACCGGAGCACGATCGGTTTGTCGACGATCTTCCCGTCGACGAGGCACGGTGCACGCTCTGCCGGCCGACCGAGCACGTCGTCGATCCGTGTGGAGCCCATCGCGAGCCGCGGTGACCGCAACCGGAGCCACGGCTCCTCGCCGGTCAACTCCTGTCCGGCACGATCCCAGGACCCGATCAGGGCCGCGTCCTCGATCACGCCCGTTCCGTGGGCGTTCGCCATCGTGACGGTTCCCGCATCATCGGCCAGCAGAACCGCCGGGATCCCGGCCGCTCCAAACGTGTTCGTCTCGAGGGGATCGAGTTGGCGGTCGACGATCCGCCGGTGCAGTACGTCGACCCGCTCGAGCCCACCGAGCGTCTGCAGCCACAACTGGCTCTCGCGCACGACCAGGTCCGGCCCTTCGACGACGTTGAATCCGAGTTGGGTCGCCATGTACGAGTGGTCGACGTAGGCCGGGTGGTCGATCCCGCTCGTGAGCACCACCACGCGCGGTCCTTCGACAGCGGTCGTGTCGACGAGCGCCGCGCGCATCAGCGCGAGCGACGAGTCGAGCGTGCGCGGGAGGTCGTCGCCGACGTCGGCGACCTGGGTCATCACGCTGCGGTCGAGCAGCGTGTAGCCGAGCCCGGCGG
>NZ_JBAVYV010000115.1:0-14072 GCF_049588435.1 Ilumatobacter sp. | reverse complement strand
TGTCGTTCCTGTTCTCCGGCCAGTTCATCGGCCCGACGAGTCAGGCCCCGCGCGTCGTCGAGGGCCGCGCCGACACGCTGTACGAACTCGAGATCGCGTTCGCCGAACTCGAGCGCGCGAGCGACGGTGAGGGTGGCGCGCCGCCGTGGATCGTCGACCGACTGCTACGGCACCTGCTGGTCGACCTGACGGGAAACACGCACCGATCGGAGTTCTGCATCGACAAGCTGTTCAGCCCCGACTCCGAACGCGGTCGACTCGGCATCCTCGAACTGCGCGCGTTCGAGATGCCGCCGCACGCGCAGATGGCATTGGTCCAGGCGCTCCTGGTCCGTTCGCTCGTCGCCCGTTTCTGGGAGGATCCGTACACCGGCCCGCTCGTGCGGTGGGACACCGAGTTGTCGGACCGGTTCATGCTCCCGCATTTCGTGCGCTCCGACATCCACGACGTCGTCGCCGACCTCCAGGACCACGGGATCGAGTTCTCCGCGGCCTGGCTCGAGCCGTTCCTTGAGTTCCGTTTCCCGCTGATCGGCGAGATCGTCGTCGATGACGTGCATCTCGAGATTCGTCGGGCGATCGAACCGTGGCACGTGCTCGGTGAGGAGGCGTCGGGGAGCGGAACGGCGCGCTATGTGGATTCATCGGTCGAGCGGGTCCAGGTGCAGGTCGACGGCGTCGATGCCGAACGGCACATCGTGACGTGCAACGGCGTTCCGCTTCCGCTGCGACCCACCGCGACGGCCGGGACGAGCGTGGCGGGGGTCCGCTTCAAGGCGTGGGCGCCGTGGTCGGCGCTGCACCCGACGATCGACAAGACCGGGCCGCTCAATGTCGAGGTGATCGACCGCTGGACACGGAGGTCGCTGGGCGGGGCGACGTATCACATCGTGCACCCCGGGGGACTGGGGTACGAGTCGTTCCCGGTCAACGCCACCGAGGCCGAGACGCGCCGCGGGAGTCGGTTCGAACCGCGCGGTCACACGGCAGGCCGCGTCGACGTCTCGGCCCTCGACGAACTAGCTGCGAGGATCCCGAAGGAGTATCCGCGCACGCTCGACCTGCGTCGTTTCGCCGGATTCCTGGATGGGTAGCGTCCGCTGATGCAGCCCTTCTCGTGCTCGGTGTGTGGGCAGGTCGTCTTCTTCGACAACTCGACGTGTCTGCGGTGTGGGTCGCCGCTCGGCTACGTGCGTCGAGAACGACGGGTCGTCGCGCTGGTCGAGGTGGACGGTGGCGTCCACCAGGCCGGTGTCCCGGAGACGCTCTATCGCCGGTGTGCGAACCAGAAGGTCGCGCGCTGCAACTGGCTGCTGGACCCGGAGGATGTCGGTGACCTGTGCGCGAGTTGTCGTCTCACCACGGTTCGACCGCGAGACGACGAGTTCGATGCGATCGAGGCGTTCGCCGACGCGGAGATGGCCAAGCGCCGCCTGCTGCACCAGCTCGACATCCTGGGTCTGCCGTTGATCGCCCGTGACGACGATGACACCGGTGGAGTCGCGTTCGAGTTTCTGTCGTCCCGGCAACAGCAGGTGATGACCGGGCACGACGGGGGTGTGATCACGCTCGACCTGTCCGAGTCCGATGACGCCCACCGCGAGTTCATGCGCCAACAACTGGGCGAGCCGTACCGAACGGTGCTGGGCCATCTGCGCCACGAGATCGGGCACTACTACTGGCCGTCACTCGTTCTCGACGCCGGGCGGATCGAATCGTTCCGAGCACTCTTCGGTGATGAGCGGAACTCGTACCAGGAGGCGTTGAACGATCACTACGACGACGGGGATGCGGAATCATCCGATCCGGATCGACCGACGTGGACCAACACCCACGTGAGCGAGTACGCCACCATGCATCCCTGGGAGGACTGGGCCGAGACGTTCGCCCACTATCTCCACATCCGTGCGGGACTCCACACGGCGCGCTCGTACGGGATCAAGATCGGCGAGCCCGCCTTGACAGCGGCTCGCGAGACGTATGCCCCCGACGACGACGTCGAGGTCGGCCAGACGGTGCAGGCGTGGCTCGGGCTCACGCTCGGACTGAATGCGATGTCCCGCTCGATCGGTCAGGGAGACCTGTATCCCTTCGTCCTCTCGGCCGGAGTGATCAACAAGCTCGACTTCGTTCACCGCTGCGTCACCGGCGGACACCCGGTGTCAGGACAACCGGTGTCAGGCACCAGATGACCGGACGTGTGCTGGCCGTTGCGTGGATTCGGTCATCTGGTGCCTGACACCAGTTGTCCGCCCTATTGGGACGAGTGCAGCTCCGCGTTGAGTTCGCCCCACGACTTCGCCCGGGGCCGAGCGATGACCTGACCGGTCTGACCGTCGCGGATGAACAGCAGACCGCCCATCCCGGAGATCTCGCGTCCGCGCTTGACCCCGTCGGGGGTCATCACGGGGGTCGACGCCGTGACATACAGCCCGGCCTCGACCGCGCAATCGTCCCCGAGACTGATGCCGATCCCGGAGTTGGCGCCGAGCAGGCAGCGTTCACCGATCGAGATGACCGCGGTGCCGCCACCCGACAGTGAGCCCATGATCGAGGCGCCACCGCCGATGTCGGATCCGTCGCCGACCACGACACCCGCGGAGATCCGGCCCTCGACCATCGATGTCCCGAGCGTGCCGGCGTTGAAGTTGCAGAAGCCCTCGTGCATCACCGTGGTTCCCTCGGCGAGGTGTGCGCCGAGTCGGACCCGGTCGGCGTCGGCGATCCGCACGCCGCTCGGGATGACGTAGTCGGTCATCCGCGGGAATTTGTCGAGGCCGTGGACGCTGAGCACGCGCACCGGGGACTCGGCGTTCTGCTTCACCGAGAGCCGGACGTCGTCGAGGTCCTGGATCGCGACCGGGCCGAGATTGGTCCAGGCGACATTGTGGAGCGCTCCGAAGGTGCCGTCCATCTCGATCGAACGGGGCGCGGCCAATCGGTGCGACAGGAGGTGCAGGCGGAGGTAGGCATCCTCGGGCGACGCGGGGGCCTCGTCCACGTCGATCGAGATCCGGACGGGTCGAATCGTCACCTTCCGGAGCGGGTCGGCCACGTCGCGGCGGCCGAGTCCGGTCTCGACCTGGTCGAGGATTCCCTTCGCCACCATCTCGGTGTTCCCGAATTCTCCCCAGCCGAGCCAGCGGTACCAGGTGTCGAGTGTCGATCCGTTGGAGTCGACCGTTGCGAGGCCAGCGCCCCATGCCATACGTGTCACGTCAATCGTGTCCTTCAGGTTGGTTCGGGTCGGAGGGTCGGGAAGAGGATGACTTCCTTGATCGAGTCGACGCCGGCCAGCAGCATTGCCAGACGGTCGATCCCGATGCCGAGCCCACCGGTCGGAGGCATGCCGTACTCGAGCGCCCGGATGTAGTCCTCGTCGAGGCTGCCGGCCTCTGCGTCGCCGGCCTCCTTGGCGGCCTGCTCCTCTTCGAAGCGGAGTCGTTGCTCGACGGGATCGTTGAGTTCGCTGTAGCCGTTGCCGAGTTCGCGGCCGTCGACGAAGATCTCGAACCGCTCGGTCAGGAACGGGTCGCTGCGGTCGACGCGGGCGAGCGGCGAGATCTCGACGGGGTGGCCGGTCACGAAGGTCGGGCGGACGATCGCCGATTCGGATGTCTTCTCGAACAGTTCCTCGATGATCTTGCCGGTGCCCCAGCGGTCTTCGACGAACACGTCGTGGTCGGCGGCGACGCGACGCGCGTCGGCCAGCGGCATCGATGGGTGCAGCTCGACGCCGGTTCCCTCCGATGCGTAGTCGATCATTCGTTTGCGGGGCCAGGGGTCGGCGAGGTCCACGGCTTCGCCGCGGATGTCGATCACGGTCGTGCCGAGCGCGTCCCGCGCGGCGGTGGTGATCAGCTCCTCGCTCATGTCCATGACGTCGTTCCAGTCACCGAACGCCTGGTAGAGCTCCATCATCGTGAACTCGGGGTTGTGTCGGGTCGACAGTCCCTCGTTGCGGAAGGTGCGGGCGATCTCGTACACCCGCTCCATCCCGCCGACGATCAAGCGCTTCAGGTAGAGCTCGACCGCGATCCGCAGATACAGATCCATGTCGAGGGCGTTGTGATGGGTCGTGAACGGACGCGCGTGGGCGCCGCCCACCTCGGGGTGCAGGACCGGCGTCTCGACCTCGATGAATCCGTGTGCCGCGAGCGTGCGTCGGAAGCTGGCCACCGTTTCGTGACGGATCTCGAAGTTGCGGCGAGCGGCGTCGTTGACGATCAGGTCGGCGTACCGCTGGCGGAAGCGGGTGTCGACGTCGCTGAGCCCGTGCCACTTGTCGGGCATCGGACGAATCGCCTTCGACAGCAGCTCGATCTGGTCGGGCTTGACCGACAGTTCGCCCTTGCGTGTCGTCATGACCGTGCCGCTGACCCCGACCCAGTCGCCGAGGTCCAGCGCCTTCGCCGATGCGAATGCATCGTCGCCCACGACCGCTTTCGAGATGAACAGCTGGACGTCGTCGGTCCGGTCGCGGATCGTGGCGAAGATCAGCTTGCCGGAATCGCGCTTGAGCATGATCCGGCCGGCGACGGCCACCGCGTCCTCGGTTTCGATACCGGGCTCGAGTTCTCCCCAGCTCGAGCGGACCTCGGCGAGGGTGTGGGTCCGGTCGAATCGGTACGGGTAGGGGTTGCCGCCCTGTTCGCGCATCTCGTCGAGCAGCCTCAAGCGGCGGGCCTTCTCCGCTTCGAGTCCGCTTCCGGAAAGCTCGCCGGACTCGCCGGTGTCGCCGGGGTCGCCAGTGGGTTCGGATTCATCGCTCACGGTGGTCTGACCGTAGCGATCCGGAGCGATCGCCGACACACCGATTGGCGAATCTTCTCCAGGCTCTAACCTGGCCGGGTGCCAGAACGTTTCGTGATCATCGGTGGTGGGCCGGCGGGGAACGTCGCCGCCACGTACGCCGCCCGCATGGGAGCGGAGGTGACGGTCATCGAGCGCGACGTGATCGGAGGCGCGGCCCATCTCTGGGACTGCATTCCGTCCAAGTCGATGATCGCGACCGGTGGGGCGATGAGTTTCATGCGCCGTTCCGAAGGGATGGGGCTCGAGCACGAGACCCCGGCGATCGACGTCGCCGCGCTCACCTCTCGCATCGATCGGATCGAGGAGAAGATGAGCGCCAACACGACGCAACTCCTCGAGAGCCAGGGGATTCGGATGATCGCGGGGTCCGGCCGTTTCGTCGATCCGCACACGGTCGAGGTCACGACCGAATCGGGAACTGAGCAGATCGAGTTCGACTCGGCACTCGTGTCGACCGGTTCGCGACCCCGTATTCCGGACTGGTGCTTTCCCGACGGCGATCGGATCCTGACGACGCGAGATTGCTACCCGCCGCAGGTGTTTCCCGAGAGCGTGACCGTGGTCGGTTCCGGCGTCACCGGCGTGGAGTTCGTGCACATGTTCTCGTCGTTCGGCGCAGAGGTCACGCTCGTCGTGAGCCGCCAACAGGTGTTGCCCGGCAAGGACCCCGAGGTCGCGGCGGTGCTCGAGGAGGAGTTCATGCGGCGGGGCGTGAAGCTGCTGATGGGTGCCCGGGCGCAGACGATCGAGCGGGTCGATGCGGACGGAAACTCCGATCCGAGCGGCGACCAGGTGGTCGTGCGGTGCGACGACGGGCGCTCGGTCACGTCATCGCACGCGGTGCTGGCGATCGGGTCGATCCCGAACACGGCCGACATCGGTTTGGAAGTGGCCGGCGTCGCCGTCGACCGGTGGGGCTATGTCGAGATCAACCATCACTGCGTGACGAGCGTGGATCACATCTATGCCGCCGGGGACATCAGCGGCAAGCTGCCGCTGTCGTCGGTGGCATCGGTCCAGGGTCGCAAGGTGGCCGAGCACGCGATGGGTCTGCACACCCGCAGCCATCGACACCTCGACTACGACAAGGCCGCCTCGGCGATCTTCACCGAACCCGAGATCGCCGACGTCGGCCTCGCGGAGGCCGAGGCGTTCGCCTCCGGTCGCAAGATCCGGGTCACGAAGGTGCCCTTCTCTGCCACGGCCAAGGCGATGATCAACAACGACACACGCGGGTTCGTCAAGATCATCTCCGACCCCGCGACCGGCGTCATCCTGGGCGGGTCGATCGTCGGTCGCCACGCGGCCGAACTGATCTCGGTGATCGCGGTCGCCGTGACCGCCGGGCTCACCGTCACCGACCTGGTCGAGAGCATCCTCGTGCACCCCGCGCTCAGCGAAGCCCTCGCCGAAGCCGCCGAATAGACGCGAGCGGGCGCGCCGGCACGCGTGAGGGAGTTCCGGGGAGTCAATGGCGAGAATCGCAAGCTGGCTTGCGGTCGGCCGAGAGAACGCAAGCCAGCTTGCGATTTTCTTCGTGGCAGCCCCGGAAGACCGCGTCGATGCCGTCCGAGTTGTCACACCCCGCCACGAGGATCGACCTCATGGACACGGATCGGGGTCGGGCCAGCCGCAGCGAGACGGACAGCGGCACGGGCCGGGGGATCGATTCGGGCCGCCCGCAACGGCTCGTTGGTGTCGAGGGTGAGGTGCTGTCGTTGGTCCGCGAGATGCTGCAGGGTGGGACCCGTCCGGCGCTGGCCAGCCTCCGCCTCCTGAACGAGGTGTACCTGCCCTGGTTGGAGCGGCGATTGGTTCACCGTGCGCGTCGCGAGGGGTGCTCTTGGACGGGGATCGGTCGGCTGCTCGGCCGTTCCCGCCAGGCGATCCAACAGCGTCATGCCGTGCCGGTCCCGGTCGGCGAGCTGCTCCCGCCGACGATCCCCGCGACTCTCGATGAGGTGGAGAGCGACGCACGTCACGATCTGGTGGTCGAGCTGCGTCGCCGCCGCGATGCCGACTCCGCCGACGCCTCGGGTGACCTGGTCCCGTGGTGAACTGGCTCCGTAGCGATCAAGTGCTCCGGTGCTCCGGCGATCCGGTGCGCGCTATTCGATGATGGCGAGGACGTCGCCACCGCCGACGGTGTCACCTGCGGAGACCTTGATCTCCTTGACGGTGCCGGCCTTCTCGGCGTTGATCTGATTCTCCATCTTCATCGCCTCGAGGACGAGCACACCGGTTCCGGCGTCGACCTCTTGGCCGACCTCGACGAGGATCTTCACGATCGTCCCCTGCATCGGAGCCTCGATGCTCCCGCTGGCCGCGGCTCCGCCGCCGCTCGATGCTGCACGCTTCTCCCGCTTCTTGGCCGGAGCGGCGCCGACGGCAACCGCCGGCTGCTCGGGCACCCACATCGCGACGTCGAACCGCTTGCCGTTGACCTCGACGGTCGTGTCCCGACGTACCAATGGCTCCTGGTCGTCGTTGTCACCGGACGGTGCCGCGGCCGGCGTGGCGGACACACCGGAGAGGTCGAGGGTTTCCTCGACCCACTTCGTGGAGTGGGTCATCGCGGCGAAGTCGGGATGGTGCAGGATCGCCAGGTCGGCGGGAATGGTCGTGGCGACGCCTTCGACGACGAGTTCGTCGAGCGCACGGATCGTTCGAGCGATCGCGACGTCGCGATTGCGCCCCCACACCACCAACTTGCCGACCAGGTTGTCGTAGTACTGGCTTACCTCATCCCCGGACATGTATCCGGTGTCGAATCGGACACCGAATCCGTCGGGTGGCGTGAGGGTCGTGATCGGGCCAGGGGACGGCAGGAACTTTCCTCCTGCCGGGTCCTCGGCGTTGATGCGGATCTCGATCGAATGGCCACGTCGGGCCTTGTTGACCTGCTTCTGGGTCATCGGCAGTTCCTCGCCGGCGGCCACGCGGATCTGCCACTCGACGAGATCGATGTCCGTGATCATCTCCGAGACCGGGTGTTCGACCTGGAGCCGGGTGTTCATCTCGAGGAAGAAGAACTCGCCGTCCTGATAGATGAACTCGACGGTGCCGGCACCGTAGTAGCCGACCGCCGAAGCTGCCTTGACAGCGGCCTCGCCCATCGCTTCCTCGACGCCGTCGGGAAGGCCCGGAGCCGGTGCTTCCTCGATCAGCTTCTGGTGGCGACGCTGTGCCGAGCAGTCGCGGCTGGAGATCCAGACGCAGTTGCCCTGCTTGTCGCCGACGAGTTGGATCTCGACGTGGCGCGGCCAGGTGAGGTACCGCTCGACGTAGACCTCGTCGCGACCGAAGAAGCTCTTCGCCTCGCGTTGCGCAGACGCGAACGCGTCGTCGACCTCGTCGGCCGAGTGCACGATCTTCATGCCGCGCCCACCGCCGCCGAACGCCGCCTTGATCACCGCGGGCCACCCGAACTCGTCGGCGAATGAGCGAACATCGTCCGGGCCGGTCGCGAACTCGGTCATCCCCGGCACGATCGGAGCACCACCGCGAACGGCAGCCTGGCGGCTCGACACCTTGTCCGACATCTCGTCCATCGCCTCGGGCGGCGGGCCGATGAACTCGACACCGAGAGCGGCGACGGCGCGGGCGAAATCGGGGTTCTCGCTGAAGAAGCCGTATCCGGGGTGGACGGCGTCGGCGCCGCTCATCCGGATCGCTCCGAGCAGCTTGTCCGAATCGATGTAGCTCTCCGCCGCGGTGGTCCCGCCGAGCGCATAGGCCTCGTCGGCGAGGCGGACGTGGAGCGCATTGCGGTCGAGTTCGGAATAGACGGCGACCGTCTGAATGCCCATTTCACGGGCAGCACGGATGACGCGGACGGCAATTTCGCCTCGATTGGCGATCAGGATCTTCTTGAGCACGAGTGCAAATGTAGGGGGCGTGACCGACTCATCAGGCATTGCACCCGACGCCGTGCCCGGGTGGACCATCCGACACGTGGTCGAGACGGGCAGCACCAACAAGGATCTGATCGCACTGGCAGAGGCGGGTGCGGTTGCCGATCGCACCGTGCTGTACACCGACCACCAGACGGCCGGTCGCGGCCGTCTCGACCGTCGGTGGGATGCGCCTGCGGGCACGAATCTGCTCGCGTCGATCCTGTTCACGGACCCTCCCGACGCACCCACGACGTTGCCCCAGGCCGTCGGCCGTGCCGCGCTCGACGCGATCGAGGAACTGGCCGACGAGGACCTCGAATCGCGACTCGGTCTGAAATGGCCGAACGACCTGCTGCTGGACGACCGGAAGCTCTCCGGGGTGTTGTCCCAGCGTGCGGCCACCTCGGGTGCGGTCGTGGTCGGCATCGGACTGAACGTCGGCTGGGCTCCCGACGGGGCGGCCTCCCTGCGTGGCGATCTCGGGCTCGACGTCGGCCCAGCACTCGTCCTCGACCTGCTTCTGGGGGAGTTGTCCCGGATTCTGGATGCAGGGAACGTTGCAGCGAACTACCGCAGCCGGCTGTCGACGCTCGGATCGGTGGTCCGTGTCGAAATGCCGGGAGGAGCGATGATGACCGGCACGGCGATCGACCTCGATGCGGACGGCCGGCTGGTCGTCGAGCGGAATGATCTCGACGCCGATCTCGATGCCGACCACGAACGGCGCCGGGTCACCCTCGACGTCGGTGACATCGTTCACCTGCGGCGGGGGTGATGTTGGGGGGATTGCCGTTGCTGCACGATCGGCGGCGTCTAGCGTTCTCAACATGCAACAACGGCTCGACGACCAGCCGCGCGCGCGTCCGCGTCGTCGGACATCGGTCCGCCTCGGACTGATGCTCGCAGCGGTCGTCGCAGTCGTCGGCGCAGCCGGAGTGATCACCGCTGCCGACCGGCAGGTCGAAAATGTCGATCGGATCGAGAACCTCGACGACATCCTGGTCGCCGTCGATGGCCCCGCCGTCAACTACCTGCTGATCGGTTCGGACACACGCGAGGGCGTGGACGGTTCGGACGAGACGGGAACGGTCGGCAGCGAGACCGATGTGACCGGCCGACGCAGCGACACGATCATGATCCTCCGCCAGGAAGAGGATGGCGATGGCGCCGCGATCCTCAGCCTCAACCGGGACATCTGGGTGACGATGGCCGACACCGGTCAGCAGGACCGGATCAACGCGGCGTACAACCGCGGCGCCGATGTGCTGGCGGCGACGATCACCGAGAACTTCGGGATTCCGATCAACCACGTCGTCGACGTCGACTTCACCGGGTTCAAGCAGATCGTCGACACGATCGGCGGAACGACGATCTGTTTCGAGTACCAGACCCGCGACGTCAAGAGCGGGCTCGATCAGCCGCCCGGGTGTAACAACCTCACGGGAGATCAGGCGCTCGCGTACGCCCGCAGTCGCACGTATCAGGAACTCCGTGACGGTGAGTGGCAGACGGACGGCTCGGCCGACATCGGCCGTGTCAAGCGCCAGCAACAGTTCATCGCGACGACGGTCAACGAGACGCTCAGCAAGTTGCAGGCCGATCCCTTCCTCGCGTCCGACCTGATCAACGCCACGTCGGGCTCATTGCGGCTCGACCCGAACCTCGACCCGCTCGCCGCAGCCGGAACGCTGCGCAAAGCGTTCGGTACCGGCCTGACGACGTACACGCTGCCGGTCGACGGTGCGACCATCGACGGTAAATCCGTGCTGATCGTGCGCGAAGGCCCGGAAACCGACGAGATCCTGAACTACTTCCGTGGTGTCGGCGCGCTTCCGACCACGGTTCCGCCCGGGTGACGACCCACCGCCATAGGGTGCGCCGAATGAATCCGCGCGTGGATGTGAAGGAATCGCAATGAGAGGGATCGTGCTCGCCGGCGGCACCGGATCGCGACTGCATCCGGTCACGCTCGGCACGTCGAAGCAACTGCTCCCCGTCTACGACAAGCCGATGGTGTACTACCCGCTGTCGGTGCAGATGCTTGCGGGGATCCGCGAGGTGCTGATCATCACGACCCCCGAAGATGCCGCTGCGTTCCGGCGACTCCTCGGCGACGGATCGCAATGGGGCATCGAACTGAGTTACGCGGTCCAAGCGCGCCCCGAAGGTCTCGCCCAGGCGTTCCTGATCGGAGCCGACTTCCTCGACGGTGGTGGAGCGTCGCTCGTGCTCGGGGACAACCTCTTCTACGGTGCAGGGTTCTCGGAGACGGTCGCGCAGGCCGCTGCGGAGCCGAGTGGAGCGACGATCTTCGGCTACCAGGTGCACGATCCGCAGCGGTACGGGATCGTCGAACTCGATGCCGAGGGACGTCCCCTGTCGATCGACGAGAAGCCCGACGCCCCCCGCAGCAACTGGGCGGTCACCGGCTTGTACTTCTTCGACGACCGGGTGGTCGAGGCGGCCCGGTCTGTCCAGCCGTCGGCGCGTGGTGAACTCGAGATCACGTCGGTGATCGACCACTACCTCGAGCGTGGCGAACTCCGTGTCGAGAAGCTCAACCGTGGTCATGCGTGGCTCGACACCGGCACGTTCGACTCGATGATCGAAGCATCGGAGTTCGTCCGGGTCATCCAGCACCGCCAGAACCGCCAGATCGCCTGCCTCGAGGAGATCGCCTGGGAGATGGGCTGGATCGACGATGCCGCGTTGCGAGATGCGGGTACGGCGATGGAGAAGAACAGCTACGGCCGGTACCTGCTCTCGTTGCTCGACGGGTTCGACCGATGAAGCTGGTCCCGACCGCGCTCGCCGAGGTGGTCGAGATCCAGCCCACGCGTCACGGCGACGAGCGCGGATGGTTCAGCGAGATCTTCCGATCCGACGTTCTCGCGGATGCCGGTCTCGACACCGATTTCGTGCAGGACAACGAATCGTTCTCGGCGACGTCGGGGACCCTCCGCGGGATCCACTATCAACTTCCACCGCACGCACAGGTGAAGCTCGTCCGCGTGATCCGCGGTGCCGTGCTCGACGTCGCGGTCGACCTGCGCCGCGAGTCGCCGACGTTCGGCGACCACGTTGCCGTGATACTGACGGCCGATTCGGGCAATCAGTTGCTCGTGCCTGCGGGATTCGGCCACGCGTTTCTCACCCTCGAGCGTGACACTCAGGTCGGGTACAAGGTCTCGGCGCCGTACGACCCCGAGCGCGAGCGATCGGTCCGCTGGGACGACCCGGCGCTGGGGATCGACTGGCCGCTCGCCGGTGACATTCCGGTTCTCTCGGCACGCGACGCGGTCGCTCCGCTGCTGGCCGATCAGCCCGATCTCTTCGATCCTCCGACCGGACAGGAATCCAGCTCATGAAACTCTTCGTCACCGGCGCCGCCGGATTCATCGGGTCGAACTACGTCCGCCACGTGCTGTCCACGACCGATCACAGCGTGACGATCTACGACGCGCTCACCTACGCGGGCAACCTCAGTTCGATCCGCGATGTGCTGGACGACTCGCGCTGCGAGTTCGTGCACGCCGACATCTGCGACGCGGATGACGTCGCCCGAGCGATGGACGGACACGATGCGGTCGTCCACTTTGCCGCCGAGACGCACGTCGACCGCTCGATCGCGGACGGATCAGCGTTCGTGCGCACGAACTGCGTCGGCACGAACGTGCTCTGCGACGTGGCGAATCAGGTCGGGGTCGGGAAGTTCCTGCACATCTCGACCGACGAGGTGTACGGATCGGTCGAGGAGGGTTCATCTCGCGAGACCGACCCGCTCGAGCCGCGTTCGCCGTACTCGGCGGCGAAGGCCGGATCCGATCTGATCGCCCTGAGCTACCACGTGACCTACGGCCTGCCTGTCGTCGTCACCCGCTGCTCGAACAACTACGGCCCCTATCAGTTCCCTGAGAAGATGATTCCGTTGTTCACGACGAACCTGATCGACGGACACCAGGTGCCGCTGTACGGCGACGGGATGAACGTCCGGGACTGGATCCACGTCGAGGACCACAACATCGCCGCCCACCTGGTCCTGGAGCAGGGCGTGCCCGGTGAGGTCTACAACATCGGCGCCGGGAACGAGCTGACCAACGTGGAGCTCACGCACCGCCTGCTCGAGTTGTGCGGCCGCGACGAGTCGTTCATCCGCCCCGTCGAGGACCGCAAGGGTCACGACCGGCGGTACTCGGTCGACATCTCGAAGGTCACGGACCTCGGGTGGTCGCTCTCGCGTAGCTTCGACGACAACCTCGCCGCCACGGTCGACTGGTATCGGACGCATCGCGAGTGGTGGGAGCCGCTCAAGGCGCGCGCCGCACTGTGAGGATCGCGTCGTGAGGGTTCTGGTCACCGGCGCAGCGGGGCAGCTCGGCACCGATGTGGTCGGCGATCTCCGCAGCGGTGGCCACGATGTCCACGCCGTCGATCGGACGTCGCTCGACATCACGAAGGCATCCGCCGTCGACCAGGCGGTTGCCGGGTCGAGGCCGGACGCGGTCGTCAACTGCGCGGCATTCACCGCCGTCGACCGATGCGAATCCGACGTCGAGACGGCGCATGCGGTCAACGAACACGGTGTCGGGAACCTCGCTCGGGCATGTCGTTCGACCGGGTCGCATCTCATCCACATCAGTACCGACTACGTCTTCGACGGGACACTCGATCGCGGATATCGCGAGGATGACGCCACGAACCCACAGTCGGTCTACGGCCGCTCGAAGCTGGCCGGTGAATCCGCTGCGCTCGACGTCCTGGGCGACGACGTCACGATCGTCCGGACCTCGTGGGTGTGCGGTGAGCACGGCAACAACATGGTCAAGCTGGTTCATCGACTCGCAGCCCAGGACACGCCCCTGGCGTTCGTGGACGATCAGCGTGGATGCCCCTCGTTCACCGCGGACCTCGCGCCCGCCCTGGCCGTTCTCGCGGCGGAGCGCCCCGGCGGCGTCGTCCACCTCACCAACGCCGGGTCGGTGTCGTGGTACGGGTTCGTTCGGGAGATCCTGCAGGCGTGCGGCCACGACCCCGCACGGGTCCAGCCGATCTCCTCGGCGGATCTCGACCCGCCACGACCGGCGCCGCGGCCGGCGAACAGCGTGCTCGACAACGTGCGCTGGACATCGCTCGGCCACCGACCGCTGCGTGATTTCCGCGAACCGCTCGCCGAACTCGTCGCTCGACTCTGACTCCGGACTCGGTACGAGATGGGATTCACACGCGCCGAGCTCGAGACCTACGTCGGAGCGACCGTCGACGATCTGGTCGGCCCGGGCCTGCGTCTGCTTTTCGTCGGGATCAACCCCGGGTTGTGGACCGCTGCAACCCAGACGCATTTCGCATACCCGAGCAATCGCT
>NZ_JBAVYV010000114.1:0-14640 GCF_049588435.1 Ilumatobacter sp. | reverse complement strand
CCCACGGAGCATTCGAGCACTGGCTCGCCGACCAGTTGCCCGTGCGTCGCTTCGAGGACCTCACGATCCCGTTCGAGTGCGTCGCCGCATCGATCGAGCGAGCGTCGGAGACGTGGTTCAGCACGGGGCGACTGATGCCGGCCCTCCTCGCCTCGTCGTCGATTCCCGGGCTCTTCCCTCCCGTCGAGGTCGACGGAGAACACTTCTACGACGGCGGCCTCGTCAACTCGGTCCCGATCAGCCGCGCGATCGAACTCGGCGCGACCACGCTCTACGTGCTGCAGGTCGGACGCGTCGAACAGCGCTTAAGGGTTCCGAAGCGGTGGTACGAGGCGGGCGTGGTGGCATTCGAGATCTCCCGCCGACACCGCTTCACGACCCTCAACGACCAACTCCCCGAAGGAGTCATCTCACACCTGCTCCCCAGCGGACACACACTCGAACCCGATGATCGGCGTCAATTGAACTGGAGCGACTTCAGCGACACCGACGACCTGATCGAGAACGCGCGCCGTGAATCGGCGATCTACCTCGACGGACTCGACCACTGAGTCGACACGATCTCGGTCCACTGCCATGAGCGAGCCACCCCTCGAGATGATCTCGGTGCCGCAACCATCGCGGCGTCGCCAGATCATTCTCGGGGTCGTCACGGTCGCCGCGATCGCCATCGCGTTGTTCGGGATCCTGCCCCAGTTCGGTGACTTCGAGAAGGCGACCGATGCGGCGCTCGGTCTCCCGGCGCACTGGCTGCTCGCACTGATCGGTGCCGCCGCGCTGAGTTTGATCGTCTACGCAACCCAGTGGATCGCCGTCCTTCCCGAGCTCCGATATCGCGCCGCGTTCAGCGTGGCCACCACATCGTTCATGATCAGCAACGGCATCCCGGGCGGCGGGGCGATCGTGCTCCCGACCCAGTACGCGATGCTCGCCGACGAAGGTGTCAACCGGACGCGCGCGACCAGCGCCACCGGTGTCACCGCGCTCTGGAACATCCTCGCCACGCTGATGATGCCCCTGGTCGGCGTGTGCTTCCTGGTCGCCGCCGGAGAGAGCACACCGACGTGGTGGCTGACGATCGCGGCCGGGTTCACCGGCTTCGCCGTCGTTGCGCTTCTCCTCCGCGCCCTGGTGCGCAGCGTCCAGGTCGCCCGACGCGTCGGGGTCGCGGCCGAACGCGTCGCGAACTTCTTCCTGCGGCTGATCAAGCGCCACCGCGCTCGCGGCTGGGGCGACGCCTTGGTGCGGTTCCGCGAGTCGACCCACGTCCTCCTGTCGACACGCTGGCTCCAGATCAGCGCCGCGCACATCGCGATCCAGTTGAGCCAGTTCGCCGTGCTCGATGTCGCCCTCGAGGGACTGCAACGCGGCGAGCCGAGATCGACGACGTTCGCCACGGCGCTGTTCGCGTTCGGTGTGAGTCGTCTGGGTACGTTCATCCCGATCTCACCCGGTGGATTGGGAACGGTCGACGGGGTGCTTGCCGCACTGCTCGTCAGCGCCGGCAACGCGACAGCCGCCGACGCGCTCGCCGCAGTGCTCATCTGGCGGACGCTCACCTTCCTCCCCGGGATGCTCCTCGGTTCGACGTCGTTCGTCCTGTGGCGTCGACGTTCGGCGCGTCGGGTCGCTGCGGTGCTCGCCCACGATGCGGCGGCTGCGTCGGCCCGCGAGACCGGTTACGACGCGGAGTCGACCGGTGGGTGAATGACCCCGTCGATCCAGTCGTCGAGTTGCTCCCACCGGTCGTAGAGCCACCGTTCCCGTTCGGCGGGCGCCGGCACGTCCTCGGCCGGCGTGATCCAGTAGGTGGCCGAGACCGAGGCATCCATCGGGATGCCGCGCCAGATGTCGACGATCGACGAGAGACCGTCGAGTCCGACGTGACCGACGAACATGACGTCGGCCCCCGGTGCAGCTTCGATCGCGGCGAGCGCTCCGCCCGGCTTCGGCGGAAGCAGGTGCTCCATCCCACGGGCGCGTTCGGCCAGATCCCCTCGTCCGATCTCGTCGAGCTTCTCGATCGCCCGCGCGTGGCGCTTCGCGGTGAAGTTGCCGCCCTCAGGGAAGATGACGAAGGCATCGCCCGCGCCCATCGTCGAGGCCAGCTCCGCGATCGCCTCGACCGCACCGTGGCCGGCCCCGCCGTGTGGCGCGACGAACCGATTCGGGAGCCGGTTGAGCATCACGTCAACGCAGGGATCCCACTGAAGGGTGTCCTTGACCACGATCCGGGGGCGTCGTCCGTTCGGTCCGTTGAGCAGCGCGTCGATCAGCAGGAACGAGTCGCCCGGACCGGCATGGCGACTGAACACGATCAGCGGACGTTCGGTCCGTGCGACGTCGTGTGCCTCGACGTTGATCGTCACGTTGAACGTCTTTCGTCCGGCACCCAGCGCACGGCGCAGGAACCAGCCCATGAAGCGATAGTGGAGATCCACGAATCGCGGCGTCCCGATCTTCCACCCGAAGCCCGATCCGACCCAGAGTCCGAAGAGCACGACCAAACCGACCAGTTCGAGCGCGAGGTAGACGAAGAGGAACCAGGAGACGCGCAGGATCCGCCACCGACCGGGGACGTAGCGCGAGGCGAAGGCCGCCACGACCGCCCACAGGGGCATGAAGCTGAACGCGAAGACGACCGCTGCACCGGCAGCGGGCGCGACGAAGAGGCGGCGGATGATCTTCGGCGGAAGCCTCACAGGTGCGGGTGCGCTCACTCGGACAGCGGGACCGGCGGGGTCGCCTCGCTGGTGCGGTTCCACATGTCTGCGTCCGAGCTCCCCATCAGGAACGCGTACATCTCGTCCGGATAGTGCATCCGCGGCTTGGCGTCGTCACGCGCCGGTTGCGACACGGGCTCGGTGCCGATCTCGATCGGATCGGGGTTCTTGAGGCGTGCGAGTTCGTCGGCGGAGATCCCGCACAGGTCCTGCACCTCGGGATCGATCCACTGGCGTTCGTCGATGCGCCCGGGTTCACCGCGTGGGTGACGCCGTACTGGATCTCAGACGCGTTGTCCGGGTGCTGGACGAACGCCACGTACGACTTCTCCGACAACTCGACGAATCCGTGGAATGCGTTCTCGACGCCGTGCATCCAGTAGAGCGCCTTGGTGGGGCAGCCGAGAACTTCGCCCCAAAACGTGAGCTGGGCCTTCATGTCGGTCGTCGAGATCGCCAGATGGTTCACGCCGCTCGGTCGCAGCGACGGGGCGACCGGGCCCTGGACGATCGGCGCCGGCACAGCCACGGTGGGAGCGTGTTCGGTTGCGGTCATCATCGTCCCAGCTTCGCAGGCTTCTCGGTGCGATGGAAGCTCCCGGTACGGTCCTGCGGATGGGATTGTTCAGTGACACCACCGCCGTCGTCGTCGGCGGACACAGCGGATTCGGCGAGGCGATCAGCCGCACGTTTGCGAAGGAGGGTGCCACGGTCGTGATCGCCGCCCGCCGGACCGACGTGGTCGACCAGGTTGCCGGCGACATCGGCGGCATCGGACTCGGGTGCGACATCACCGACGATGCGCAGGTGCGGTCGCTCGTCGACACCGCCGTCGAGCGCACCGGGCGACTCGACGTCTTCGTCAACTGTGCGGGCTACGAGCAGTCGACGCCCATCGCCGACCTCGAACCCGATGACCTCGCGGCGATGCACGCCGTCCAGATCCAGGGGGCGATGTACTGCATCCGCCACGCCGGGAACGCGATGCGCGACCTCGGCAACGGTGGTGCGTTCACGTCGATCAGTTCACTGACGGCGCAGAATCCGGCGCGCGGTCTCGCCGCGTACGCCAGCGCGAAGGCGGGCCTCGAGTACGCGTCGAAGATCGCAGCCGTCGAGTACGGCGAGGCGGGCATCCGGTTCAACACCGTCGCCGCCGCGCTGATCGAGACGCCGATGACCGCCCGCGTGTTCAGCGTGGCACCTGCGATCCAGGCGATCCGGGAGATGACGCCACTCGGCCACATGGGCTCGTCGCAGGACATCGCCAACGCGGTCATGTTCCTGTCGAGCGAACTCGGTTCGTTCATCACCGGCCAGACGTTGTGCGTCGACGGCGGAGCATCGTTGCTCGCGTTGCCGACACCTCAGATGTACGCCGACGTCGGCCGACGCTGGCAGGAATCCAACGACGCGGGCTGAGCTCACCAGTAGCCGGCCATCAACTCCCCGATCCAATCCGGCTGCTCGACCGGGGTGCGGGGCTGGAACTCGCGGACGTGGGGCTTGATGTCGAGCACCGGGGTGCCATCGATCGCATCGAGGCCGCGCACCGTCACGTGCAGTCCCGACACGGCGAGCAACTCGCATGTGGTGACGCCGAGCCGGTTCGGTCGCGCCTTGGCGCGCTGCGCGAAGATCCCGACGAGTGGCCAGTCGGGACGATTCCGAGGGTGGCGCGATCCGAGCGTGATCTTCGATTCGTCGACACGATCGAAGAAGTACACGACGTCGATGTGGGAGAAGTCGCCGAGACCCGCGAGCACCTCCTCGGTGAACTGTTCACCGTCGAGGTGGATCACCGAGTCGATCGCACCCCAGTCATCGTCGATCGCCTCGACGCGCGGGCATTCGACTCGACCGATCGGGGTGAGTGTCACACTGCTGGTCGCGGGGCGTTCCGATTCCGTCATGACCCGAGTAGATCACAGTCGAGGTCCCCGGCCCAGCACGCTCGATGAATTACGGTGACCGACGAACCACTACGGAAGAGGCGACATCGTCATCATGGAATCATTTCTCGCGGCCTACAAGAACGCTCTCAACCGGTATGCCGACTTCTCGGGCCGAACGTCGGTCGGTGGCTTCTGGCGCTTCGTCGCCGTCAACTTCGTGATCTCGGTCCTCATCGGCATCCTGGCCCAGATCGCCGGGATCTTCGGCGTGCTGCAGATCGTGTACGGGCTCGCGCTGTTGATTCCCGGGATCGCGATCAGCGTCCGGCGACTCCACGACACGGGCAAATCCGGCTGGTTTCTCCTGATCGGTCTGATCCCGTTCATCGGGTGGATCATCATGATCGTGTTCTTCGTCCAACCGAGCGTCGGCCCGAACGAGCACGGCGCGGCAGCCGAGGACTGATCCTCGGCGGCGGTCGACCTCAGGCGTCGACCACAACGGCGTACGAACCGAGGCTGTGGATCCTGTCCGCAGTGACGTCGCCTCCCTCGCTCGAGGTGATCTGGACGATCGAACCGGTGTCCGCGTCGAACGAAGCGTCGGCGACGGTGCCGTGTTCGAAGCCCGCGGTGTCGAGAATGCGCGATCCGATCAGGTCGATACTGCCTTTGGCTGCATCCAGATCACGGTCGTCGTCGGATCCACTGGCGGCGTCGGCAGCGGTGACCATCACGCGGTCGGATCCGAACGACTCGATGTCCTGCCACTCGGCGAACAATGCCTTCTTCTTGCGTCCGTCGATGTGCAGGCGCTCGATCCGAGCGACATCGGGTGCGACGACGAAGTGCTTGACCTTGCCGATCTCCTCGGCGTTGTCGATCGCGACGACGGACTGACCCGACATCGATTTCATGGAATGAACGGTCATGACTGATCTCCGAGCAGTTGACGGAACGAGGACACCGAGGCGCCGAATCCGACGAGGTCGTTGCGGGTGAACTCCTCGGCCTCGGCCGGGACGACGAGGTTGGTTCCGGACAGTGCCATCTGAGCGGATGATGGAACGAAGACCGAGCCGTCGTCGGTCTCGACCTCGTAGCCGACCGCCTGCGGGTTGGCTCCGGTTTCGATGATGACGTCGACGACCGTTCCGAGCACGGTTCCCGAACTGGTCAGGACGTCATTGCCGATGACGACGTGAGCGTCACCGGGTGAATCGAGCACTTCCGACGTCTGTCCCCGGTCGGTCATCGCTGCCTCGTCGGCGATCATGACGGCATCGGGACCGATCCCCACGACGGATGCGGTTTCGAGGGTGGCCTTCATCGATCCGCGAAACCAACCGCGTCGATTCAGGGTGAAGCCGATCAGGTGGTGGTGTGTGCCGTCGTAGACCACGTCCTTGATCTCGGCGGCATCCTCGCCGCCCTCGATCGTCACGACCGGCAGGCCGCCGACCTCGCCGGCTCGGATGAGATTGAGCTGGTCGGTCATCGTTCACCCGGTGCGTCGTGCATCGAATCAGGGGACGCAAGGATCGTTCCCGAACGTTGCCTCCTCCTGACGAAGGTGAAGGCAACTGCCGCGATGGCGGCAACCACCAGCACGATCAAGAGGATCGTGAGAAGGTCCATGTCGGTCTCCGTCTGTCCACGACCGGCGGGGCTGCTGGTCTGGGAGGAGGGTGTCCCGGAACCCCCGTTCTCAAACGGGCGGAGCGCTCACACGGTGCTGACGAGCAGCTTGCCGATGTTGCCGCCCTCGAACATGAACTGGATCGCCTCGGGGTACCGATCGATGCCCTCGAGCACGTGCTCCGTCATCACGATCGAGCCGTCATCGGCCCACTCGGCGAGTTCGCGCATCGCCGGCTCGATGCTCTGCGGAAAGTGGAAGAAGGCAAAGCCCTCCATCCGCGACTGCCGCTCCGCGAGGCGCAGGTACATCGACGGTCCGGTGATGTCGTCCATGTCGTCGTACTGGGAGATCGCGCCGCAGATCGTGACCCGGGCGTGCATCGCGATGTTGTCGAGCACGGCGTCGAGGATCGGCCCGCCGACGTTGTCGAAGAACCCGTTGACGCCGTCGGGGCAGAGTTCCTTCAGGCGGGCGCCGACGTCGTCGTTCTTGTAATCGATCGCCGCTTCGAACCCGAGCGTGTCGATCAGGTGGCGCACCTTGTCCGGCCCTCCGGCGATCCCGATCACGCGAGCGCCGTCGCGCTGCGCGATCTGTCCCGCGATCGATCCGACCGCTCCCGCGGCCGCCGAGACGACGAAGTCGTCCCCGGGTTGAGGCTTGGCCACTTCGCGGATGCCGATCCACGCCGTGACACCGGACGAACCGCCGAGCAGACCGAGATGAAGACTCAACGGCCCGAGCGAGTCGTCGACCCTCACCAGATGCGCCGCGGGCACCGTCGCAACGGTCTGCGCGCCGAAGCCGCCGGTGACCGCCTGGCCGGCTTCCCAGCCCTCCGCCGCGGACTCGATGACCCGACCGACACCTCCGGCGAGGATCGTTTCGCCGATCCCCACCTGCATGTGGAATCCCTCGCCGCGCAGCATCGTGCGGGTTCCGGCGTCGACGGAGATGTACTCGACGGCCACCCGCACCTGGCCCGGCTCGAGATCGTCGAGCTCCACGTCCTCGATGACGAAATGGTCGGGTGTGGCCGTCCCCGTGGGTCGACGAGCGAGGGTGACGCGACGAGTCGTTGTCATCGAGGGATCGTGGCACGCCGCCCCGCGCACCGACGATCCGTACGGGAGAGCGCTATTTCGCCCAACTCATGAACGGGAAGGTCCTGACCATCCAGTTCTGGAGGGCGAACCGGCCGGGGCCGACCGTCGCGATTCCGAGGAACGCGAGCATCTCGATCGTGTGGCTGCTGTTGATCGGGTTCGTGTCAGGCCAGACGTCGAGCGCCAGGAACATGAAGAACATCAGCAGCGCACATCCGATGGCTGCGATGCGCACACCGACGCCGAGCATGAGTGCGAAGCCGCCGCAGAACAGAGCGAGCATGAACAACACGTCGGCAATCCCGATCGTGTCCGGACCCGACGACGCCATCCAGCGGAACAGGCCACCGGTGTGGCTTCCCTGGGTGCCGAACTCGAGGAGCCCGTACGTCGGCGACCCTCCCTTGAGCATGGCGGAGTCGCACATGACGTCGATCGTGTTGGTGGCTGCCCCGTCGACGCTGACCCGACACGTCGAGAAGCCGAGGCCGAACATCTTGTCGAAGAACGCCCAGACGAACGACCAACCCAGGGCGAGACGCAGTGCCGTCCACGCCCACATGCCCTTCGTCTGGCCGCCATCACCGAGCGCGTTCTCGAGAGAATCTGTCACTGCCATCTCAATCTCCGTTCATGTCGTAGCCGCTGACCGAACCTTGCCACACGGAAACTGACCCACAGCGCATCCCCGTTCTCGTGAACTTGTCCGGCGCTCCGTGCGCGAACAGTTCACGAGATCGCCGGGTCGGGTGGCGTCAGACGGGCGCGGGAACGCCGATCGGCCAGCCGTCGACCACCTGGTCGAGGAACTCGCTCATCCCGATTCCGACCTGGCCGTCGCACTCGTAGCGCGTCATCGCCTCGGTGATCCGGGTGTGGAGCTGTTCGCCGTCCGGCGTCGTACGGCGATTGCGCAACGGGATCATCGAGAGCACCTCGCCGGTGATCTCGTACTCGCGCTCGGCGGTCTTCGCCCACGCACGCATCGTCGTCTGTTCGCCGTTGTCGTCGTAGTCGGCGTCGATCCGACAGTCGAGCACCTTGTGGTACTCGTCGCCGACCAGCACCATCCCGCTCGCTGCCGGATCCCGCGGCACACCGTCACGATCGAGCCCGCGATCGATCACCGACAGCATCATCGCGAAGTCGTCGCTGAACACCATCGGCAGCCAGCGGTACCAGGTGAGCGCCTGCCAGTACCGCGGTCCCCACGACTTGTCGCGCAGACCGAGCCCGTCGATCTCCATCACGGTGCCGGCGCCACCCGAGTCGGGAGCGCCGACCGTGATCGTGCCGGTGACCGAGCAGTGCTGCTCGTAATGCGCCTTGGCGAAGCTCTTCCCGGCCTCGACCTCGACCTCGCGCCCGTCGGCGTATTGCGGCTTTCCCCCGTACATCGGCGACACGCCGCGATAGTCGAGCGACACCGTGCAATCGACCATCGGGTTGTTGCGGAAGGCGGCCCGGGGGTCGGCCATCTCACTCGGATCGTCGAGCAGACACACACTCCCGGAGTACTCCACCGTCAGGTGTTCGAACGGTTCCACCACCGAGATCGTGAGCCCACCCGCGCTCATCCGATCGTTGTTCTCGATCTTCGGACGGTCGTAGATGAAGCCGACGCGACCGTCGGGAAGATAGAGGCACACCGTCATCTCGGCGTATCCCTCGTTGACGCGGTTGCCGAGCCGAAACCATCCTCCACCCTGCAATCCGATGTCGAAGGCGTTGAGGTACATCGATTCGTTGTAGTTCTCGGCCTCGTCGGGAACGTGCGTGTACTCGTCCTCCGGCTCGAGGACGACGACGATCTCGTCGGACGTCTGCTCACTCATCGGTGCTCGCTTTCCAGGCTGCTCTCCAGCCCGCGGGGATGGTCGTTGCGTTGGGGTGGTCCGCCATGCGCCGGCAGCGGTTGGTGATCGTGCCGATGCCGTCGATCGTCGTGGTGATGACGTCGCCATCGGCGAGGAACAGGCCCTGGGCGACACCCACACCGCCCGGTGTCCCGGTGAAGATCAGGTCACCGGGTGCGAGCGTGGTGATGTGCGACAGGTACGACACCAGGGTCGGGATGTCGAAGATCAGGTCGGCGGTCGAACCCTCCTGGCGGACCTCTCCGTTCACGAGCGTGGTGATGTGCAGCTCCGACGGGTCGGCGAGTTCGTCGGGTGACACGAGGACGGGGCCGATCGGACCGAATGTGTCGAACGACTTCCCGAGGCTGAACTGTGCCGGCGTCGCCGCCATCTGAACCGCTCGATCGGACACGTCCTGGCCGACACACAGACCACCGACGTGTTCCCAGGCGCGGTCGACGGGGATGTCGCGGCCACCGACACCGATCGCGACGACCAACTCGCCCTCGTAGTCACAGAAGTCGCTGCGGAGTTCGATGGCGACGTCCGGTGCCGCGATGCTCGACCGGAACTTCGTGAAGATCACCGGCACCTCGGGAACCTCCATGCCTCCCTCGGCGGCGTGGTTCCGATAGTTCAAGCCGACGCCGAACACCTGGGCGGGACGCGGGACCGGCGGACCGAGGTCGACATCGGCGAGTCGACCGGACAGCTCCGAGTCGGACAACCGCTCGCTCAGTTCGGACAGCTGCGCCGGTGCGGCGAGCACGTCGACTGCGTCGCTGCCCAGTCGACCCTCGGACGCGGTGGCGAGATCGACCCACCGATCGTCGATCACGAGTGCCGCGCGTCCGGCGACGTTGGCGAGACGGAAACCCATGAGGCCATCATCGTCGGCGGGGGCGATCCCGGTTGCACCGGACGCGGCTCAGGCGGTTTCGGTCGCCGCGGCCGCTTCGAGACCGAGCTCGACGATCGACGTCCGACGCATCTCGACCTTGCGGACCTTGCCGGTGACCGTCATCGGGAACTCGGTGACGAACCGGATGTGGCGCGGCACCTTGAAGTGGGCGATCGACCCGCGGCAGAAGTCACGGAGCTCGGTCTCGGTGAGCGTGGCGTCGGCGGTGAGCTGGACCCAGGCCATGACCTCCTCGCCGTACTTCTCGTCGGGCACGCCGATCACCTGCGCGTCGGCGACGGCCGGGTGGGTGTAGAGGAATTCCTCGATCTCACGCGGGTAGATGTTCTCCCCGCCGCGGATGATCATGTCCTTGATCCGCCCGACGATGTTGACGTAGCCGTCCTCGTCCATGGTGGCGAGATCGCCGGAGTGCATCCACCCGTCACCGTCGATCGCCTCGTCGGTCTTCGCCTCGTCGTCCCAGTAGCCGAGCATCACGTGGAACCCGCGGGTGCAGTACTCCCCCTCCTCCCCGCGCTCGACGACCTCGCCCGACGCCGGGTCGACGATCTTGGATTCGACATGTGGCAGGACCCGCCCGACCGATGTGACCCGGTGTTCGATCGAGTCGGTTGCGGTCGTCTGGGTCGACACCGGCGACGTCTCGGTCATCCCGTAGGCGATCGTCACCTCGGCCATGTTCATCTGGTCGATCACCTTGCGCATCACCTCGATCGGGCAGGGGGACCCGGCCATGATTCCGGTGCGCAGGGTCGACAGGTCGAACGATGCCAGCGAGTCGTGACCCAGTTCGGCGACGAACATCGTGGGCACCCCGTACAGCGACGTGCACCGCTCCGCCTCGACGGTCCGCAGGACCGCGTCGGGATCGAAGGTCGGGCACGGGAGGACCATCGTCGCTCCCGAGACCGAGCACGCGAGGTCGCCCATCACCATTCCGAAACAGTGATAGAGCGGAACCGGAATGCAGACCCGATCGAGCTCGGTGTAGCCGCACGCCGATCCGACGAGGAGCGCATCGTTGAGCATGCTGCGGTGACTGAGGGTGGCACCCTTCGGGAACCCGGTGGTGACCGAGGTGTACTGGATGTTGATCGGGTCGTCGGGTGAGAGCTAATCGGCCCTCGCGGTCAGGTCGTCGTCGCTCACCACCTGCCCGGCGGCGATCAGGTCGGTCCAGTCGTCGGTGTCGAAGTACACGACCGACTCGAGGGCAGGCAGGCGGTCGCGGACCGCGTCGACCATGCCGCGGTAGCCCGAGGTGAGGTACTCGGTGCGCGTGACCAGCATGCGACACCCCGACTGCTCCAGCGCGTACTGCAGCTCGGTCGTCCGATACGCCGGGTTGATGTTGACCTGAATCGCGCCGATCGCAGCCGTGGCGTACTGGACGTAGATCCACTCGGCGAAATTCGGGCTCCACATCCCGACGCGGTCGCCCTTCTCGATGCCGCAGGCGATCAGACCTTTCGCAACGGCCAGGACCGTGTCGTGGAACTCGGTCCATGTCTGGCGGACTCCCTGGTGAGCGACCACCAGCGCTTCACGCTCGGCACATCTCTCCACGGTCGCGGCCAGGTTCGCCCCGATCGTCTCGTCGAGCAACGGCGGCTCAGTCCCCCCACGGTCGATCGATGCGCTCATGTCCCCCTCCGTTGTCGAACTGTTCCCCACTCTCGACCGTACCGCGCCAGCGTCTACCGTCGCGCCGTGGCTCAACATCCAGAACTCGGCTTCTACACGCTCGCCGGCGCTCCCGACTCCCCTCGGGACCTGATCGCCGAGGTCCGCGACGCCGAGACGCTCGGACTCGGCGCCGCGTTCATCTCCGAGCGCTACAACATCAAGGAGGCGGCGACCTTGAGCGGCGCCGCCGGGGCGGTGTCGGAGAACATCCGGATCATCACGGGCGCGACCAACCACAACACGCGACATCCGATCGTGACCGCGTCGTACGCGACGACGATGCACTACCTGACGGGCGGGCGTTTCACGCTCGGGATCGGCCGCGGCATCGCTCCGCTCCAGGACGCATACGGAATCGGCCGGATCACGACGGCGCAGATGGAGGACTTCGCACTCCTCATGCGGCGCCTCTGGCACGGTGAGACCGTGATCGGCCACGACGGCCCGAACGGTTCGTGGCCCGTCCTGCGGCTCGATCCCGACTTCGATGCCGACATTCCACTCGGCCTCGTCGCCTTCGGGCCACGCTCGCTCGAACTCGGTGGGCGGGTGTTCGACGACGTGATCCTGCACACGTTCTTCACCGACGAGACGCTCGCCCGCTCCGTCGAGACGGTGAAGAATGCCGCCGAACGGGCCGGCCGCGACCCGGCTTCGGTTCGGGTGTGGTCGTGCTTCGCGACGATCGGCGACCACATCGACGAACCGCTCCGCGTGAAGAAGAGTGTCGGTCGCCTCGCCACCTACCTCCAGGCGTACGGCGACCTGATGGTCGAGACGAACCGATGGGATCCGGCGACACTCGCGGCGTTCCGCGCCGACCCGATGGTCGCCGGGTTCCGCGGCGCGATCGACGACAAGGCGACCACGGCCGAACTCGAACACATCGCCACGCTGATCCCCGACGAGTGGCTCGCTCCGAGCGCGACCGGGACCGCCGACCAGTGCGCCGCCGCCGTGCGCGACCAGCTCGCGCTCGGTGCGGATGCCGTCATCCTCCACGGAGCGACGCCGACCCAACTCGCTCCGATTCTCGACGCGTACACCCGACCCTGACATGGTGACGACGATGGAGGTACGAACATGAAGGTACGAGCAGCAGTCATGCGGACCGGAAGCGGTGCGTTCACGATCGAGGAGTTGGAGCTCGAGGCTCCCCGTTCGGACGAGGTCCTGGTGCGGATGGTCGCGTCCGGGATGTGCCACACCGACCTGCTCGCGCGGGAACTTCCTCCCGAGTTCTTCGGGGGACCACAGGTGTACGGCCACGAGGGATCCGGTGTGATCGAAGCGGTCGGTGCCGATGTCGACGACCTCTCGGTCGGCGATCACGTCGTGCTGTCGTTCAACCACTGCGGATCGTGCGCCGCGTGCGACGCGGGCAAGCTGCCGTACTGCTTCAACTTCACCGCCTCGAACATGGCCGGTGGACGTCTCGACGGATCGAAGGCGTTCACCGACGCGTCCGGGAACTCGGTCGGCTCGCACTACTTCGGGCAGTCGTCGTTCGCCAGCCATTCGGTCGTCGCCCGGACGTCGGTCGTGAAGGTCGATCCGTCCTACGACCTCGCGAAGCTCGGCCCGCTCGGATGCGGGATCCAGACGGGCGCCGGCGCGATCCTCAACACGCTCGCCGTGCGACCGGGTTCATCGGTCGTCGTGACCGGTGCCGGAGCGCTCGGGCTCAGCGCGGTGATGGCGGCACGCGTCGCCGGCGCCGACCAGATCATCGCCATCGACCGCCACGCCAGTCGTCTCGAACTCGCCACGAAGTACGGAGCGACCACCACGCTCTCCGGCACACCGGCCGAGTTGACCGCGGGCATCCACGCCGCCACCGGTGGCGGGGCCGACTACGCGTTCGACACGACCGGCAACGCCGCGGTCGTCCGTGCATCGTTCGACGGGCTCAACAACCTCGGCACGATCGGACTCGCCGGCGTCGGGTTCGGCGACCTCACCTTCGACTTCCTCTCGCTGATCGGTGGTCGGACGATCACCGGCGTGATGGAGGGCGACTCGACGCCCAACGATTTCATCCCGTACCTCGCCCGACTGAACGCCGCGGGCGAGTTCCCGTACGACGAGCTGATCACGACCTTCACCCTCGATCAGATCAACGAGGCGGAACGAGCGTCGACGAGCGGCTCGGTCATCAAACCGGTGCTCGTCTTCTGAGTCGCAGGCCCGGCATCGTGATCGCCCGCGCCCGTCGCATCGCCGATGACGTCCTGTTTCCGGTGGCACAAGAGGTCGACCGCTCGACGATCCCGCCGTCACATTTCGCCGAACTGGCCGACTCCGGTCTGTTCTCGCTCACCGACCTTCCGCCCAGCGAGGCGCGGCGGACGATCGCGGCGATCGGAGGCGGGTGTGGCGCGACGTTCTTCGTGTGGGTACAACATCACGGCGTTCTGCGAACTCTGATGTCGTCGACCAACGACGAACTCCGCGACGAACTCGACGGCCCGATGCGCGCCGGGGAGTTGATCGCAGGGACCGCGTTCGCCCACGTCCGCCGGTCGGGCACACCGGCGATCCGAGCGACGCGCCGCAACGGCCGGTGGTATCTCGACGGCTTCGCGCCGTGGGCGACGTCGTGGGGCATTGCCCGACGATTCTGCGTCGCCGCGGAGACCGACGATGGTCGGATCCACTGGTCGATGCTGCCCGGTGACGGTGGCCCGGGCGTCGTCGTCACGCCGCTCGATCTGCCGGTGTTCGCCGCCACGGGGACGGTGTCCCTGACGTTCGACGGCTGCCCTGTCAACGACGACCAGGTGGTGGCGATCGACGATGTCGAT
>NZ_JBAVYV010000113.1:0-1518 GCF_049588435.1 Ilumatobacter sp. | reverse complement strand
GAGCCAGGCCGCGCGGCAATCACCGTCGACGTGGACGCGTGAGACACCGGGGTCGACACCGACATGGATCGCGGACAGCACGTGGCGGGCGGCGCCGACCGAGACGAGGCTTCCGGCTCCGGCGACGTCGGGTCCGAACGACTCGGCGTGCTGCACGAGAACCGCACCGGCACGCCCGACGCGCAACACCAATCGCAGTCGTCCGGACACCTCGTCGGTGCGACCGAGTGCGACCTCCTCCACGATGCGACAGGTCGCGGACGCGTCGAGTTCGACCGTGGTGGTGATCGTATGGTCGGACCCTCGGACCGACACCGTCGGTTCGCCCCGCCAGTCGAGATGGGCACCCGCGGCCACGGCGCAACGTGTGCGCATCGATGACGGAGAGGCGTCGGGGCCCGGGAGCACGATCGTCGATGCCACGGTGCCGACCGATGCGTGCGCACCGGCGCCGACATCGATGTCGAGTGTCAGTTCATCGCCGCCGAGCGGTGCGGCCGCCGATGCAGCCAACAACACCCGACCGTCGCACCAGCGAACGGAGAACGGCGGGTCGGCCCGCCCGGATCGCAGGAAAGAATGGCCGGTCGCCGCGTCGCGTTCGACGACGACCGAGCCGTGCGCTCTCACCGTCGACGCGCGGCGAGCTGGTCGACGATCCAGTCGGCCACGGACGAAGCGCCGGACGTGTCGACCAATGAGGTGGGCACGACCGGGCGATCGTCGCGTCGCTCGGCGGCGTCGCTCAGCATCCGGTCGACATCGGCACCGACGTAGCGAGCGAGGTCGACCTTGTTGATCACGAGGAGGTCGGCCATCGCCACGCCTGGCCCGCCCTTGCGTGGGACGTCGTCGCCACCCGCGGTGTCGAGCACGAAGATCTGGACGTCGACCAGTCCCCGACTGAAGATCGCGGTGAGGTTGTCTCCACCGGACTCGACGAGGGTCAGATCGACGTCTCCGTGGAGTGCTTCGAGTTGCTCGACGGCGTCGAGGTTCGCGGCGATGTCATCACGGATCGCCGTGTGCGGACAACAACCGGTCTGGACGGCCACGATCCGCTCGCTCGGCAGGGCCGCGGCCTCGCGCAGGGCGTCGGCGTCCTCGGAGGTGAAGATGTCGTTGGTGACGACCACCACCGACCATTCGTCGCGGAGCAGCGCGCACAGCGAGCCCACGAGCGTGGTCTTGCCGGAACCGACCGGGCCGCCGATCCCGACGCGCAATGCGCTCCGGTCGGGGTCCACGCTCTGATGCGCGAACGGATCGTGGGCGTGGGATGGGGAGATGTCATCGGTGTGGGGAGGCATGATCTCTCGTTTCAGGCGACGAACAGGCGGGCATCCCAGCTCCGGTGGTCCTCGGCGAGGATTTCGGTGAGCGATCCACCGGAGGCGGGCAGGTCGCCGGGTGAGCAGGAGGTCCATCGGGCGACACCGGCGTGCGGGTCGGCGAGCCAGCGGTCGGTCTCGGCGGCGACGCGTGCCTGGACGGCAGCGACGGACATCGGATCGAGAC
>NZ_JBAVYV010000112.1:0-2349 GCF_049588435.1 Ilumatobacter sp. | reverse complement strand
TGGACCGACGCGATCAAGTCGATGCAGCGCAACTGGATCGGTCGCAGCCACGGCGCCAAGGTCCACTTCGCGTCCGACGCCGGGCCGATCACGGTATTCACCACCCGCCCGGACACGTTGTTCGGCGCGTCGTTCATGGTCCTCTCCCCCGAGCACCCCTTCGTCGACACGCTCGCGGACGACTCCAAGCGTGACGAGATCGCCGCCTACCGCGAGCAAGCGGCCGGCAAGAAGGACTTCGAACTCCAGGACGACACCCGCGAGAAGACCGGTGTGTTCACCGGCGCCTATGCCACGAACCCGATCAACGGCGAGAAGCTCCCGATCTGGATCGCCGACTACGTCCTCATGGGCTACGGCACCGGCGCGATCATGGCGGTTCCGTGCGGCGACGAGCGCGACTTCGAGTTCGCCCGCAAGTTCGGCCTGCCGATCCCGGCGATCCAACAGCCGCCCGCGGAATGGTTCGCCGAACACGACATCGATGCGACCATCGACACGACGAACTGGCCCACTGCCTACGTCGGCGACGCGCCCTACGTCCAGTCGGCCGGCACGCCCGAGGGCACCGGGCAACTCGACCTGAACGGGGTCGACAACACGGCCGACGGAATCGCGATGACCAACGCCTGGCTCGAGGCGAACGACGCCGGCGAGGCGACGATCAACTACAAGCTCCGTGACTGGCTGTTCAGCCGTCAGCGTTACTGGGGCGAGCCGTTCCCGATCGTGTACGACGACGAGGGCCGACCGCACACGGTTCCTGACGACCTGCTGCCGATCGAGCTCCCCGAGACCGACCAGTTCTCCCCGCGCACGTTCGACGCCGACGACGAGTTCTCCAATCCGGAGAGCCCGCTCGATCGTCTCCAGGAGTGGGTGAACGTCGAACTCGATCTCGGAGACGGACGCGGCGTGCAGTCGTACCGGCGCGACACGAACGTCATGCCCCAGTGGGCCGGATCGTGCTGGTACCAGTTCCGCTACATCGACCCGACGCTCGACGACCGCTTCGTCGACCCCGAGAACGAGCGCTACTGGATGGGCCCGCGCACCGACGTACGCCCCGATCACCCCGGTGGGATCGACCTGTATGTGGGCGGTGTCGAGCACGCCGTGCTGCACCTCCTCTACGCCCGCTTCTGGCACAAGATCCTGTTCGACCTGGGTCACGTCAGCTCGATCGAGCCGTACGCCCGTCTGTACAACCAGGGGTACATCCAGGCCGCCGCGTTCAAGGACGATCGCGAGATCTACGTCGAGGCGGGTGAGGTCGTCGAAGCGCAAGGTGACGACGGCGAGGCGCACTTCACGTTCCACGGCGAACCGGTCACCCGTGAGTGGGGCAAGATGGGCAAGAGCCTGAAGAACGCCGTCTCACCCGACGAGATGTACGAGCAGTACGGCGCCGACACATTGCGGCTCTACGAGATGGCGATGGGCCCGCTCGACGCGTCCCGACCATGGGCGACCCGCGACGTCGTCGGGCAGTACCGCTTCCTCCAGCGGCTCTGGCGGAACATGGTCGACGAGGAAACCGGTGAGTGCACGGTCGTCGACAGCCCCGCCGACGACGACACCCGCAAGCTGCTCCACAAGACGATCGACACCGTGCGCACCGAGATGGATGCGCTCCGGTTCAACACCGCCATCGCGAAGTTGATCGAGTTGAACAACCACGTCACGAAGCTGGACGACATGCCGCGTGAGGTCGCCGAGCCGATGGTGCTGATGCTCGCCCCGCTGGTGCCCCACGTCGCCGAGGAACTGTGGAGCAAGCTCGGGTGTTCCGAGGCGACCGACGGAACGATCACCTACGTCGATTTCCCGGTCGCCGATCCGGCCCTGCTCGTCGACGACACGATCGAGATCCCAATCCAGGTCAACGGGAAGGTGCGCAGCCGCCTCACGGTCGGTGCCGACACCGGCAAGGACGAGCTCGAGGCTGCTGCGCTCGCCGACGACAAGGTCGTCGCAGCGCTCGACGGCGGCGCACCGAAGAAGGTCATCGTGGTCCCCGGCCGGATGATCAACGTCGTCGTCTGAACATACGCGTTGGTGCCTGGCACCGACGCGCATTCAGGCGTCGTCGGCGGACCAGCGCCACGACGCGTCGTCGACCGAATCGGCCGGGGCCGGGTCGTTCGCGTCGAGTCGCGGTTGCACTGCACCCACGATCGCGACTGCGGCCGCGAGCGCCAACGTCACGAGCGCAACGACGCCGGTCCGCATCGTCGTCGCCGACTCCGCGAGGCCGACGCCGTCCCCGTCGGACTCGACCACCCGAACGACGACGACCGCCACGATCTATGCGACGCACGCAGCAGCTGCGCACAGGTTGGCTGCGAC
>NZ_JBAVYV010000111.1:0-10691 GCF_049588435.1 Ilumatobacter sp. | reverse complement strand
GCTCGCGGCGGTGTTCGGGACGATGGGCGGTGACGCGCAACCGCAGATCCTCCTGCAGCTCGCCGCCCGCCTGTTCCACCATCGCCAGAGTCCGGGACGCGCGGTCACCGCCGGGCGCTGGGTGCTGCGCGGCCCGGAGACCGGATTCGACACGTGGACCGGTGCCGAGGGCCCGAGCGTGTTCGTCGAGGGGCACGCAGCGCCGGACTGGGTCGATGGGCTGACCGCACGAGGACACCGAGTGGCCAGCACCCCCGCGTGGGATTCGACCTACGGGCACGCCCACGCGATCACCCGCGGGCGTCACGGATCGTGGGTCGGCTTCGCCGATCCGCGCACCGTCGTCGGCTCGTGCGCCGGCGGCTGACCTTCGACCGGGACTGGGTGGGTCCACGCGAGCCACGCTTGTTCTACGTCCTCGTGCGCCACCCGCGCAGGACACGGCGCCGGGCGTGTGGGAACACAGTCGAGAAGTTGGCCTCGGCCGTGTCGGTCCCGACGAGGATCAGCTCACCGTCCACCGGAAGGGCGGCATGTGGGTCCGGATTCCCCTCGATCACACCCGCGCGCTCGATCGCCACCACGTTGCACTCCGTCGTGCGGTACACGTGGGACTCCGCGAGCGTCCGACCGGCGAGTTCCCTCGGGATCGGGGTGCGGAACACGTTGAGGCCCTGCGCGATCAACAGTGTCTCGTCGCCGCGGAACTGGTTCCAGATCGCCGCGGATCCGGAACCGGCATAGGAGAGCACGGCATCGGCCCCCGCCCGATACAGCGTCGTCACGTTCCGATCGAGTCGGGACCTCGACACGATCCGAACGTCCGGGCGCAAGCCGCGGCAGTACCTCGTCAGGTACACGTTGACGTCGTCGTCGTGCGTCGTGATGAGAACCGCTCCCGCCTGGTCGATCCCGGCCTCGGTCAGGACCTCCCGATCGGCGGCGTCGCCCACGACGTATCGGGCGGAGTCCCGGCGGCGCTCGGCGAGCTGTTCGACGATCGTGAACGCAACCCCTTCGGCCTCGAACGCACTCCCGATCGCTCGACCGACCCGGCCGCCACCGATGATCACCGCCTGATGTGAGTCGTCCTGGTCGACGGCGTACTCGGCGTCGAACGCTGCGAGCTGATCCTCGCTGGCGGACAGCAACAGCATCGACGATTCGCGCAGGACGGTGTCGGCCGAGGCGATCGTGAAGACCCCGCGGTCCCAGACACCGATGATGCCGATGCCGAGTCGGGCGCGGAGGCCCAGGTCGGCCAGCGTGGTCCCCACGATCGAGGTGCCGACGAGGCCGGCTTCGGCGATCTTCAGCCCGGCGAACTCGCCGATCACGTGGCTCGTCCCTCCCAGCCCGAGCGCACGTGCCGCCATCGAGGCGCCGAGGATCTCGCCCAGTTGAACGACGTGGTCGGCTCCGGCGATCTCGAGGATGTCGACGGCGGCGGGTGAGTTCGCGCTGGCGAGGATCTGCACGTCGGGTGCGATCTCACGCACCGTGAACGCGATGTTGGTGTTCGTCGGATCGTTGCGCGTCGCAACGACCATCGCGGCCTGATCGACACGCGCGTTGCGGTACGTCAACGGATCGTCGAGCGCGCCGACCATCACCACGCGGCCCTGGTCGTGGGTGCGCACGGCCTGGTCGACGTCCTCGACGATGATCACGTAGGGGACCCCCGCCTGCTCGGCCCGTTCCATCAGCGCGTGTTCGACCGGACCGTGTTCGGTCAGCACGAGGTGGCCGCTCATCGACGCAGGAACGGACCGCGGCGCACGACGACGCTCGCGCTCGGCCATCCATGGCACGAAGACGAACTGGATGAAGACGAACGGCAGCATCACCAGGAGGAATGTCGATCCGGCGAGCAGCACGACCACCGAGAAGATGCGACCGGCATCGGACTGGAACGTGATGTCCCCGAAGCCGAGCGTCGTCATCGTGGTGAGTGTCCAGTAGATGCTGGTCGGCCACGAGTGCGAGCGGCCTTCGCGGTCCATCAACTCGTGGAACACGGTCGCGAAGATCGCCACCATGGCAACGAAGATGCCGACGAGGACGACGATCGTCTTGAGCTGGCGCCGGCGCTCGGCGCGCCGAACCGACAGTTGTGCCTGGTCCGGGTGCCACCCCGGCGGATTCGACGTCTCGTCGCCGCGCAGCCGTTCGGTGACCTGGGCGATCGTGGCTCCGAGCGATTTCAACATTCACCGAGATGATGGCACGCCACGCCTCGGGAGCTCAGCCGAGCGATTCAGCCGTGCGGCTCAGGTGAGCAGCGGGTGGACTTCTTCCTTGAAGCGGGCCATCTGCTCGTCGGCCTTCTTGTAGCTGTCGCCGAGCATGTGCGGGAAGATCGTCAGCGACTCGAATCCGAGCAGATCCTTGAGGAACTGCACCTCTTCGGCCACCTTCTCGGGCGGACCGACCAGGATCGTCTTGTTCTCGATCGACTCGTCGAGCGTCGGGATCAGCCCGGGAGCGGCAGGCTTGCCGTCGGGACCCATGTAGCCACGGCTCCAGCCGTACGGGCCGAGGAACTTCCAGAACTCGTCGTGGCCGGGCAGAGCGCTGGCGCGGGCCTGTTCCATTGTGTCCTCGATCCGCACCGAGACGACGAGCATCCGCTTCTGATGGGCTTCGAGTTCGACCCCGTGGGCGGCGGTGTAGTTCTTTCCGTACGTGTCCCAGAACCGCTTGATGAAGCTGTAGTGCTGGTTCCAGAACACCGCGCCGTGGTCGACCACGGGCACGTAGTCGAGCGTCGGAGGCGACGTGACCGCCTGCCAGATCTCGTACGGGTGGATCGGTCGTGGGATCAGTGTCAGTTCCTGGACCGTCGAGCCCCGGTCGGGGATGCCTGGGATCGGGATCTGATAGTGCTCGCCCTCGAACGAGAAACTCTCCTGGTTCAGCGCCCGCCGCACGATCTCCATCGATTCCTCGAAGATCTCCCGGTTGAACGCGTCGGCCGCCTGCTGATCAGGGTTGTCCTGCGACCCGATCGACACGCCCTTGTCGTTGAGGTGCAACACCTCGCGCGGCACCGTGCCCCGTCCTACACCCAGGATCGCTCGGCCACCGGAGAGGTTGTGCAGGGTGGAGAAGTCCTCGGCCAGGCGCAACGGGTTCCACTGGGGGACGACGTTGAACATCGAGCCGAAACGGAGTTTGGTGGTCTGCGCCGCGATCCAGGTCGAGATCAGGATCCCGTTGGGAACGACCTCGTATCCCTCGTGCTGAAAATGGTGTTCGGTCGTCCAGAACGAGTCGTAGCCGAGCCGTTCGGCCTCGACGGCGGAGTTGACGTAGTCGAGCGTGGCCTTCCAGCACTCCTCGTTGGAGTAGCGGCGGTCCATCGGGTTCGGAGCACCTGCTCCCGCGTCGTCCATCTCGACGCCACCGAAGAAGAACGCTCCGAGTTTCAGATCCTGTGCAGCAACCATTGTCGCTATGTTCGCGCACATGACGTCGACGCTGTTGCAACGGGCGACCACCGTTCGAGGCGAATCCGACGGGCGTGTGTCACACCTCGTCGTCGATGTCCGGATCCGGGACGGCCTGATCGTGGCCGTCGGGGACCTCGATCCGCTCGACGGAGAGACCATCGAATCGCTCGACGGATACGTGCTCCTGCCGGCCGCGGTGGAACCTCACGCACATCTCGACAAGGCATTCCTGTCCGAGCGGATCAGCAACCCGACCGGTGACCTGCTGGGTGCGATCGAGGCGATGCGTGACAACCGCCACCTGCTGGCGGTTGACGAAACGATCGATCGGGCCGAACGCGCTGCCCGGCTGATGGCGACGAACGGATTCCACTCCGTGCGATCGCACGCCGATACGACGACCGAGCACGGACTGCGCAGCATCGAGGCTCTCGTCGATGTGAAACAGCGGGTGGCGGATGTGATCGACGTCGAGATCGTCGCGCTGTGCGGCTGGCCGGTCACCGGACCGGACGGGGCCGACCAGCGCGCACTTCTCCGCGCCGCGATGCAGGCCGGTGCCGACGTGGTCGGAGGGGTGCCGCACCTCGAGGCGGGAGGCCCGCGTGCGGCGACCGAGTTCCTGCTCCAGGTCGCCACCGACCACTCCCGCGCCGTCGACCTCCACACCGACGAGACCCTCGATCCGACGGTGCTCGGCCTCGTCGATCTCGCCGAACTGGTGGAGGCAGGATTCGAGCAGCCCGTCACGGCGAGCCACTGCGTGAGCCTCGGGATGCAGGACCACGAGACTCAGCTGCGGATCGCCCGTCGGGTCGCCGCTGCGGGCATCTCGGTGATCGCGCTCCCCCACACCAATCTGTACCTCCAGGGCCGCGGCCACAGCCCGATGCCACGCGGGCTGACGGCCGTGACCGCGCTCCGCGAGGCAGGCGTCACCGTCGCCGCCGGTGCCGACAATCTCCAGGACCCGTTCAACCCGGTGGGTCGGGCATGCCCGTTCGAGACGGCGGGACTGATGATCCTGGGCGCACACCTCCTGCCCCACGAGGCGTGGTCGGCGGTGTCGAACGAGAGCGCTCGAGCGACCGGTCGACCCGAGGTCGCGATCGTCCCCGGGTCACCGGCTCATCTCGTGGCCGCCCGAGCGAGTACAGTCCGCGAAGCCATCGCGTTCGGCCCGGTCGATCGCATCGTGTGGCGTCACGGGTCACGACTCGTGAAATGACATCGCAACACTCCTGACCTCTGACGGTCGATCGGCGTCCGTACGCTGCACGGCCGCAACGTCCCAACTCGGAGCCTTCAACTCAGTGAACAGCCAACCACTCGCCAGCGCCGTGCGATCCGGGACCGATCTCGTCGACGATGCGGGTCCGGCGCTCGTCTTCGACGACCTCTCCATGGTCTTTCCCGACGGCACCCACGCACTCGACCACGTGTCGTTCAGCGTCGACCGCGGAGAATTCGTCACCGTCGTCGGCCCCTCAGGTTGTGGCAAGTCCACACTCCTGCGGATCGCGTCGGGTCTCGAGCAACAGACGTCCGGCGCCTGCGACGTCGATCGGGATTCGATCGGGTACGTCTTCCAGGATGCGACGCTCTTCCCGTGGCGGACGGTCCGCAAGAACGTCGAGCTGCTCGCGGAACTCCACGGACTGTCGATGGCGTCGGTGGCCGACAAGGTCGACGAGTCACTCGATCTCGTCAACCTGACCGAACACCAGAAGAAGTACCCGAAGCAGCTGTCGGGGGGAATGCGGATGCGCGCATCGCTGGCGCGCTCGCTGGTGCTCCAGCCGAACGTCTTCCTGTTCGACGAACCGTTCGGGGCACTCGACGAGATCAGTCGCGAGCGGCTCAACGACGAGCTGCTGTCGCTGTTCAAGGCGAAGGATTTCGCCGGGCTGTTCATCACCCATTCGATCGCCGAGGCGGTCTTCCTGTCGACGCGCATCCTCGTCATGTCGGCGCGGCCGGGTCGCATCGTCGCCGACTACGAGGTTCCCTTCGAGTACCCACGGAGTCACGACATCCGCTACCTCCCCGAGTTCGCCGAATTGTCCGGCAAGATCTCCCATGACCTGCGCGGGGCTCATCCGTGACGGTCGAATCCGAGACTCCGATGACGGGTGTCGCCGTCGCCGCCGACCCCATGTCGGCCACCGCACCCTTGAGTGGTGCCAACGCCGGGGCGTCCCCGAACAAGCGCCGGAAGGGCAAACCCGGCGTGTCGCGCATCGTCGGGCCGATGGCCTTCTTCGCCGCCTTCATCGGCTTCTGGTACTTCACGCATCACGTCCTGATGTCGGAGGCCCGCAAGTTCATCGTTCCCCCGCCGCACTCGGTGATCAACCAGTCGTTCCTCGTGTGGGACATCCCACGCGGGAGCGGCGGTTCGCGAACCGGCGGCGGACTCAAGAGCCTGCTCGAGGGACTCTGGACCTCCACCCAGGTCGCGGGCATCGGCCTGCTGATCGCGATCGTGCTCGGACTTGCGTTGGCAACGGTGATGAGCCAGGCGAAATGGATCGAGAATGCGACGTATCCGTTCCTCGTCGCGCTGCAGGCGATGCCGATCCTCGCGTTCGTCCCCCTGATCGGCAGCTTGTTCGGTTTCGACTTCTGGTCGCGGGTCCTGGTGTGCGTGATGATCGCGCTGTTCCCGATCGTGGCGAACACCCTGTTCGGTCTGATCTCGGTCGAACGCGGGTACCACGAGCTGATGACGCTCAACGGGGCGAGCCGCTGGACCCGTCTCGTCAAGTTGCAGTACCCCGCCGCGATGCCGTCGATCTTCACCGGTCTGCAGATCTCGGCCGGCCTGTCCGTCGTCGGTGCGGTCGTCGGTGACTTCTTCTTCCGCCAGGGTGAACCCGGACTGGGCCGACTGATCAACACGTACCAGGCGAGCAACGAGAACGAGCAGATGTTCGGCGCCGTGATCGTGTCCGCGCTGCTCGGGATCGCCGTGTTCGTCTTCTTCGGATGGCTCGGCAAGCGTGTCGTCGGTCACTGGCACGAGACACGTAGCGGCTAGCCCCGCTGACCTGGGCGGTTGCAGCCCACGACACAGAGCGTTCACGTTTCGACGAACATCGACAGCCGCTCGGCCACCTACGCTCATGGTCGATCGAAGTGAACACCCGATCATTCACACACCGCTTTCCACACAACTCCTAGGGGGAGTATCGATGCGACATACCCGCATGACCAAGATGGCAGCCGTCGGCGCCATCGCCGCGATCACGATTGCCGCCTGCGGCAGCGACGACGACTCGAGCAGCCAGGAGTCGGACACCACCGACGCGGCGGAGAGCTCGGACGCGCCGGAGCCCGACACCACCGACACCACCGAGGCCGCCGCCGACGAGACCGACGAGACCGACGACACGGCCGTGATGGACGAAGATGCCATGGAGGAAGGCGAAGCCGTCGACCTCTCCGGGGTCTGTCCCGAGACGATCGTCATCCAGACCGACTGGTTCCCCGAGGCCGAGCACGGCGCGCTGTACCAGATGGTGGGCGAGAACCCGCAGATCGACTCCGGCAAGAAGGTCGTGTCCGGTCCGTTGGTCACCCATGGCGGTGCCGAGACGGGCGTCAACATCGAGATCCGCACCGGCGGACCTGCGATCGGTTTCGAGCAGGTCGTCACGACGATGGCCGGCGACCCCGACATCACGTTCGGATACGTCCTCACCGACGAGGCGATCGAGAACTACGCGGACAACCCCACGACCGCGTTCGTCGCCCCGCTCGAGATCAACCCGCAGATCATCATGTGGGATCCGGAGACCTACCCGGACGTCGAGTCGATCGCCGATCTCGCCACCGCCGACGGCGGCGACGGTGTGACCATCCGCTATTTCGAGACCGGCGCCTACATGCGCTACCTGGTCAACGACGGCCAGGTGACCGAGGCGCAGCTCGACGGCAGCTACGACGGATCCCCGCAGATCTTCATCTCCGAGGGTGGTGCGATTGCTCAGCAGGGCTTCGCATCGGCCGAGCCCTACAACTACGAGAACGTCTTCGAGGACTGGGCCAAGCCGGTCGACTTCGAGCTGATCCACGACGCCGGCTGGCAGGCCTACGCCGCTCCGCTCGGTGTGCTCGACTCCAAGAAGGAAGAGCTCACCGATTGCATGGCGGCGTTCACCCCGGTCGTGCAGATGGCGACCGTCGACTACTACGCCGATCCCGATGCGGCGAACGAGCTGATCATCGAGGCCGTCAACGCGTATGACGACTTCTGGGTCTACGACCAGGGTCTGGCCGACTTCTCGGTGCAGGCACAGCTCGATCTCGGGCTGGCGGGCAACGGTCCCGACGACGTCGTGGGTAACTTCGACGAGGAGCGCCTGACCGCCTTCATCGAGGCCGCCGGCCCGGTGTACGGCGTCGAAGGACTCACCGTCGACGATCTCGTCACCAACGAGTACATCGACAGCAGCATCGGCTTCTGACCGAACATCGCTGATTCGACCCGAATCGGCGATTGCCGAGACATGGGGGCATCCTCGCTCAGGCGAGGGTGCCCCCGTTCGCGTTCGGGAACTTCCTACAATCGCTCCGTGTCTCCTGTGCGCGCCGTGGGCGTCGGCGTCGTCTGCGCTCTCGGCGTGGTCGCCTGTTCGGCTGGGTCCGACCCGGACGACGGCGCTGATTCTCCGGATTCGACCCTGACGGCTGAACCGGTCGATTCGGCACCGATTCTCACGTCCCGCCCGGCACCCCCATCGACGTCGACGACGTTGCCGCCCGTGGAGGACGGGCCCCTGGGCGACGTGTGTCCGCAACGCATCGTGATCCAGACCGCGATGCTGCCGGGCCCGGACGTCGGGCCGCTGTTCGAGCTGCTCGGCCCTGACCCGCAGATCGACGGAGCTTCGGCAACGGTGTCGGGCGGTCTCGTGCGCGTCGACGGAACCGAGGAGGACGTGGTGCTCGAGATCCGGTCGGGCGGGCCGGCGGTCGGATTCCGGTCACCGCTCGAACTGCTGACAACCGATCCGGAGATCCTGCTGGCACAGACATCGGCGGCAGTGGCAATGCGTGACGCATCGACATTCCCGTCGGTCGGGGTGGTCACCCTCACCGATCGGTCGCGGGACGTGATCATCGTCGATCCGCAGTCCCATCCCGACGTCGACTCGATCGACGGTGTACGCGACGCCGGGATCGAGGTCCGGCACGTGACCGACTCGCCGTTCACGACCTTCCTCGAGGGCACCGGTGCGCTCAGCGCAGATCAGCTCGTCGCAGGGTTCGACGGCGAGCCCGCAGCATTCGTCCAGTCGGGTGGCTCCATCGCGCAACAGGGCGATCAGCTCGTCGAGCCCGTCCTGATCCCTTCGCTCCCCCAGTGGGGTCGGCCGGTCGTGGCGATCGATGCCGAGTCGGCGGGCTGGGTGGATCACGACGATTCACTCGCCGTACGCACCGACGACGTCGACGATCAGCGCGAGTGTCTCGAGCGCCTCGTCCCGGTGATTCAGGAAGCGACCGTGGCGTACGTGGCCGCTCCCGAGCTGTCGAACGACCTGATGAGCTTCGCTCGTGCCGGGTTTGCGCCCCTGTCGCGGTTGACCGCCGACCTGATGGACGAAGGCGTGTCGCTCGGCGTGTCGACCGGCGTGTTCGGCGATGGCGCCGACTCGACGGTCGGGAACTTCGACATCGCCCGGCTCGAACCGTTCTTCGCCGAGTTCGCCGACGTTCTGGGGATCGAGCCGGTCCCGGCCGCCGACGTCGTCACCAACGAGTTCATCGACCCGTCGGTCACATTGGAAGGGTGAACGCCGAGATCTCCCCGAGGGCGTCACAGAACGCGGCGACCGCGGCATCGAACAGTTGAGCTCCGCGTTCGACCGTTGCGGTCGTCGGGTCGCCGATGTGACCGCTGGACCCGAAGTCGTTCGACAACCAACCGAACCCCACCGTTCCACCGAAGCGGACGTGCCGGTTGCCGATCAGTGCGTCGGGCACGTTGCGGGTGGCGGCGCCCATGTCGACCAACTCCGGAGCGAGGTGCAGCATGATCGACGTCTCGTCGGTCCCACCGTGGATCCCCATCCCGTGCTCGTCCGCGGCCGAGACGCCACCCTGGTCCGGCGGCACGCCGGGATGTGCGAGGAACGTCATCAGCCCGTGGTGCAGGCGCAGCTCGCGGTTCGCGACGCCGACGAGCGCCGAGTTGCCGCCGTGGCCGTTCATGAACACGAGTCGGCGCGCCGCGGTCATCGCCACGCATCGGCCGATGTCGTCGAGGACCCGCAGCAGCGTGTCGGCCGACAGCCAGATCGTCCCCGACGACCAGGCGTGCTCGTTCGACTTGGTGTAGGCGAGCGGCGGGAGCAGCCACACGTCGTGTTCGGCACCGACCCGTTCGACTGCCGCCACCGAGACCCGGTCGGCGATCAGGAGGTCGGTGTTGAACGGCAGGTGTGGGCCGTGTTGCTCGATGGCTCCGAGTGGTTGCACGAAGATCGAACGCTCGGTGATGAGGCGATCGATGTCCGGCGCACGGAGTTCGTCGAGTCGGCGCGAGGCGGGAGGGACTGCTGCGGCGGACGACACATCGACAACGTTACGTCCATGCGGTGCCGCCGCGTGAGAATGACGCCATGACTCAGACGAGAACGACCGACGTCGATGTGGTCGTCATCGGCGCGGGCCACAACGGGCTCGTGACCGCCGCCTATCTCGCCCGGGAGGGAATGTCGACGCTGCTCGTGGAGGCGCGCGATCAGGTGGGTGGGACCGCGGCGAGCGAGCAGTTCGCCGGAGCGACCGTGAACATCTGCAGTTGCGACCATCTGACGTTCCGCACCACGCCGGTGATGCGCGAGCTCGGCCTCGCCGAGCACGGGCTGGAGTACATCGACGTCGACCCGGCCCAGCACAACATGACGTGGGACTCGGCGGCCGCCGGTCTCGGCTGGACGAGTCACCACGATCTCGATGCGACGCTCGAACAGATCGCGGCCGTGGCGCCCGGCGACGTCGACGGATACCGCCGCTACGCGAAGGCGGCGATCCCCGCTGTGCGGATGATCTTCGAGGCGGCCGCGGAGCCGCCCTCGATCACCGGCCTGACGCGCCTCGCGTTGCGCCGCCGACTCGCCGGTGTCCCGGCGCTGTTGCGCTGGAGCCGACGGAGTGCGGCCGACGTCCTGCGCGAGTACTTCGACAGCGAGTTGATCCGCGGTCCCGGCGCGATGAGCGGGCCGATGG
>NZ_JBAVYV010000110.1:0-2340 GCF_049588435.1 Ilumatobacter sp. | reverse complement strand
GGCGTGGTCCGACGAATCCAGCGACGATCTGCTCACCGATGGAACAGTCGAACGGCAGCCCGTCGTGTTCGAGTTCGGCGCAGATCAATTCGGCGGCGGATTCGGACAGAGCGGTGGTCCGAGGTCGATCAGGCCCCCGCGGTGCACCGGCGTGCGGCGCGTCCGCGAGTCGGGCGAGCGCTGCTTCCTGCGCGGTTCGGACCTCGAGGGCGAGCTCGGCCCAGCGTTCGATGCGGGTGGGATCGGTGGCCCACTCGCCCGTGACCCATTCGGGATGCAGGTAGCCGTCCGGTCGGATCGGATGTTCCGGGTCGTCGGGTTCGGTCGCCTGGTGGAACAAGTCGACGGGTTCGACGGTGGGGACGGCGTCGACGTCGAGACCGTGCGCGAACGCCCAGACGCGGTCGGCGCCGCTCGTCCATCCGCCGACGAGGAGGCGGTGGACCGCCGACAGGTCCCAGCATCGAGCGACTCGGACGCCGAGATCGAGCATGGCGATGGCCGTCGCGTTCGACCACCACACCCACCGGGGACCGATCGCCTCGAGGTGTCGCAGTGTGCTCGCCAGCTCGGGTGCGGGGATGGAGAAGCCGGCGTGACCGGCCACGGCCACCGCTGCACCCTGTTCGCCGATGGCGATCGCCACCGGCTGATGTGGGTCGACCAACCCGTCGAGGACGTCGGCGGTCGACATCGTGTGCGGGTCAGCCCCAGCCGAGCTCGTGGAGGCGGGCGTCGTCGATGCCGGCGGCGTGCGCGACCTCGTGGATCACGGTCACGTACACCTCATCGGCCAGTTCGTCGAGGTCGTCGCACATCTCGCAGAGCGCACGGCGGTAGATCGAGACCACATCGGGGCCCTCGTGACCGGTGCGTTCCGTGTGCGGCACACCCTCGTACAAGCCGAGCAACGTCGGCTCGGCCGGGTTGCGATCGACCACCTGGACGACGACGTTGTCGAGGACGTGGTGGAGTTCGTCGGGGAGGTCGTCGAGCGCCTCGCGCACCATGCGTTCGAAGCGGTACTTCGGAACCAGGTCCATCGTCGGCTCGATCCGTCTCTCGGGTCCCGTCGGGTTCGACCGGTTCGGGTCAGATGACCTTGAGGGCGTCGGAGTAGACCTTCTTCGGCTTCATCTCGACGGCGATCTGTCGCGCCATCTCGTGGAACGCCGTGGCGGTCTCCGACTCGGGATCGATCGCGGTGATCGGCCGGCCCTCGTCACCACCCTCACGGAGTGCGTTGGTGAGGGGCAGCTTTCCCATCAGCGGCACGCCGAGCTCATCGGCCAGTTCCTGGCCACCGCCCGACCCGAAGATCTCGTACCGCTTGCCGTCGTCGCCGGTGAACCACGACATGTTCTCGATGATGCCGCGCACGGGCAGGTTGACCTTCTCGGCCATCGCCGCGGACATCGCGGCGACCTTCTGTGCGGCGGGCTGCGGCGTCGTGACGACGTACACCTCACCGCGTGGGAGGAACTGCGCGAGCGAGAGGGCGATGTCGCCGGTGCCGGGCGGCATGTCGATGAGCAGGAAGTCGGGCTCGTCCCAGAACACGTCGGTGAGGAACTGCTCGAGTGCCTTGTGCAGCATCGGTCCCCGCCAGATGACCGCCTGGCCCTGTGGGATGAAGTAGCCGATCGAGATGCAGCGCACGCCCCACATCTCGGGTGGCACCAGCATTTCGTCGATCACGATCGGTTCGCGGTCGGTGCCAAGCATGCGCGGGATCGAGTAGCCGTAGATGTCGGCGTCGACGACACCGACCGAGTACCCCTGCGCGGCGAGTGCGACCGCCAGGTTGGTCGTGACCGACGACTTGCCGACGCCGCCCTTGCCCGACGAGATCAGCAGCGGACGGGTCTTCGAACCCGTCTTGGCGAACGGGATCTCGCGTCCTTCGGCGTGGCCGTGGGCCTGGTTCGAGCCGGCGGTGGCCGATCCGCCGCCGCCGTGCACCATCTTGCGGACGTTCTCGCGCTCCTCGTCGGTCATCACCGTGAACTCGAGGTCGATCGACTCGACGCCGTCGAGTTCGGTGGCCGCATCGGACACGCGCCGGGTGATCTCGCCCTTCAACGGGCAGCCGGGCACGGTGAGCGCGACGAGCACGCCGACCACGCCGTTGTCACGGATCTGGACGGCCTTGACCATGCCCAGATCGACGATCGAGCGATGCAGTTCGGGGTCCTCGACCGGCCGGAGTGCATCGATGACCTGGTCCTCGGTGACGGTGATTGCCATGGTTCCAGTGTGGCGAGCCGTGATGGCATTGCCACCGCCGCCACCAATGTGCCTCCGTGCCCAGGCCCTCCCCACCAGAATGCGCGTCGGTGC
>NZ_JBAVYV010000109.1:0-10753 GCF_049588435.1 Ilumatobacter sp. | reverse complement strand
GCCCGGTGATTCCGACACTGCTCGTTCTCGGGCTCGTGTTCGGCGCGTTCGTACACGACCGCAGGTCGGCACTGCTTGTGGCGACAGCCGTCGTTGCGGTCTCGGTGTCGTGGGGAATTGCCGTCGGAGTCGCCGACGGCCAGCTGGAGACCGTGTTCGGCGGCGCAGCCCTGGGTGTTGGCAACCCAGGCGTGGGTGTCCTGGTCGCAGCGTCGATTCGAAGCATCGCACATCGGGTGAATGCTCCAACCACATCCAACTGACACACGAGAGTCCTGGTTGAGCACCGCACATTCTCGGACGGGTGACCACCCGCAGTCGTGCCGATCGCGAGCGGTCTGCGGGAGCGGTCCGGGCCGTTGATATGCGTGCGCGCTTGCAGTTGAGGCGAGGTGCAAGCATAATGAAAGCATGCCGAATGTCTTGATCCGAGACCTCCCAGCGGAAGTTCATGCGAGCCTGCAACGACGTGCCGAAGCAGCAGGACAGTCCCTCCAGCAGTACCTCACCTACGAGCTCTCACGCGTCGCACAATCCCCGACGCTCGCCGATGTGATGGAGCGGATCGCACAACGCTCGGGTGGTCAAGTCGGCTTCGAAACCGCCGTCGAAGACCTCGCCGAGGAACGCGCGCAGCGGTGATCGTCATTGATGCATCGGTGCTGGCCAACGTGGTCGGTGACGACGAGTCGGCGGGGGTACTTGCGCGTCGTCGGCTGCAGGTGGCAGGCGCCGCATCCGCGCCTGACCTCGTCGATGTCGAGACGGTGTCGGTTCTTCGTCGTCGTTGGTTGAAGAGAGATCTCACCGATGAACGTTTCCGCGATGCGGTCGACGATCTGCTGGTGCTGCCGATCACTCGGTTTCCAACGGGTGCTTTGATGTCGAGAGCGTTCGAACTCCGAGCGAACGTCACGGCGTATGACGCTTGCTACGTCGCTCTCGCCGAGGCTCTGGAGTGCACGCTGGTGACATCCGACCAACGACTGGCCAACGCTCCAACCATCACCTGCCCGACTGAAATCCTCCGGCAGTAGAGAGTCCCGACCTCATCTGACATCAACCGTCAGATGGCCGTCATTCTCTGACGCCTGACCGGGCGAAAAGTGCCGATCCAGAGCACTCTCTGCGGTGCCGGATCGATGTTGTTCTGAGCGGGTCGGTGGCACTTTGTTTGTTTGGAGTGCATCGCCGGTTTGGGCGGTCGGGCGCCGTTCGACGTGGCTGTGCTCCCGCGCCCCATCGGCTGGGTCGTCCTTGGATGTTCGTTGGTGGTGTTGCGGTTCGTCCGTCAGGAGAAGTCCGTACGTCTTTCGAGTCGGGTGGTGATGCCAGCGATGATGATGTGAAGTCCCTCCTGGAACGCAGCGCGCAACGTTTCGAGATCTGTGTGATCGCGTCCTGGTGAGGCTGCACCGAGTGCCGAGCCATGCACTGCGTCGACGATGATGAACATCGTGGGCTCGATGAGTTCGGTCGCGAGTCCGCTGTCGGAGATCGCAGCCACCAGAGTCTTGGTGGATGTCAGCCCGCCGGCGGCGATTTCGGGGTTCGAGAGACCTGCGAGTGTCAGCTCTCGATGCTTCGTGACGATGTCCCAGTAGCCGAGGGCCCATTGCTCGATCCGATGATCCCACGGTGCCGAGGGCGCAGGCGGTTCCGCCATCTCTGAGAGTGCATGCGCAGTGATGAGCGCCAGTAGCGCCTGCTTGTTGGCGACGTGGTGGTAGATCGCCATCGCGTCGACATCGAGTGCCTTGCCGAGCTTTCGCATGGAGAGCGCCGCGAGTCCGTCGTTCTGGACGATCTGATAGGCGGATTCGACGATGCGTTCGACGGTGAGGGGTCGCGATCGCTGCATGGTCTGATCTATTCTACGCTGTAGAGTACTGGTTCTACAGCGTAGAGCGAAGGGAATGATGCATGTACGAACAGCCGGCCGACTTGGTGGAACTTCAACGGACGATCGATGAGAGCTTTGCTGCGGCAGGCTCCCATCTACGAGAGATCGCCACGCCCGACAGGCGGCCCGATGCCGGTGAGATCGCCGATCGCCTCACGGGTATGCGACTGCTGGTGCTCGCAACCTCGACCCGCGACGGTCGTCCGATCAACGGTCCCGTCGACGGGATCTTCTACCGAGGGCGATTCCATTTCGGTTCATCACCACTATCACTGCGCTATCGCCACCTCTGCGAACGTCCGGCGGTCAGCGCCACGCACCTCCCGGATGAGTCATTCGCAGTCACCGTTCATGGTGACGCGGAGTTCATCGATATCCATGCCGAGGAGCACGCGGAGTTGAAGCAGACAGTGCTCGACATCTACCTGCCCCTTTACGGCGACAAGTGGACCGAGATGCTGGACAGCGGTGCCTGGTACGCACGCATCAATCCCAGGCGGATGTTCACCTTCGCCATGACCGATCCGGACTGACCGGACGGCTCCGCAGGAAAGCCGGCGGCCGCATCGTTCTGGAGCGCCTGGACGAGCGCGGACGTGCCTGATTGAGTCGAGGGTGCGTTGCGGCGGTCGTCGTAGCGTCGGTGGTGCCGGTCGGCTGGCTCTCTATGTGCCTGCCACCTGCGGGTTGGCTTTCTAACGAACTGTCGGCCGGTCGGTGCCATTGCCGTGGTGTGGCTCGAAAGAGGCGCGAACAGTTCGGCTCGAATCAGGAGTGCCCACCTCGGTTCCACCCCGCCGAGAGAAAGGCACCATCTCCATGTCCACCATCACGATCGGGATCGACCCCCACAAGGCGTCCCACACCGCGGTTGCAGTCGACGAGTTCGAGACAGTCGTTGACGAGATCCGCATCCGTTCCTGTCCAACCCAAGCCGTCCTGCTCCGCGAGTGGGCTGACGGATTCCGCGACACCCGAATCTGGGCAGTCGAGTCCGCTCAGGGTCTCGGCTACCTGCTCTCCCAGCAACTGATCTCGGCCGGCGAAACGGTGATCGATGTGCCAGCGGTGCGCGCCTCGAGAGTGCGCACGCTCAGCACCGGGCGGTCGCAAAAGAACGACCCCAACGATGCCCGCTCGGTCGCAATCGCAGCACTCCGCGCGAACGATCTAGCCGAAGTGTTGCCCGACGACCACACCCGCATCTTGCGGCTGTTGGCCAAACGGCATCGCGACGTCGGCAGGACAAAGAACCGCGAGTGCTGCCGGCTGCACTCGCTGTTGTTGGAGATGTTCCCCGGCGGCGCCGACTTCAAGATGTCATCGATGACCAGGGTCAACGCGATGCTCGACACGTTCACACCGGTCGACTCGATGGGCCGCCAACGCCTCGAGATCGCACACGACTTCACCGACGGGATCGACGATCTCACCGGCCGGTTGAAGACCTCAAAGCGGCGCCTCACCGCCGCGGTCAAAGCGTCGGGAACCTCGCTCACCGACATCTGCGGGCTCGGGCCGATCACGGCTGCGATCATCATTGGCAATACCGGCAACATCGACCGCTTCGCGACCAAGGCGCACTTCGCGAGCTACAACGCGACGGCTCCGATCGACGCATCGTCGGGACCCAAGGTGCGGCACCGATTGAACCCGCGCGGCAACCGGCAACTGAACTGGGCAATCCACGTCGTCGCAATCAGCCAACTCCGTCACGACACCGTCGGCCGCGCGTTCTACGACCGCAAGATCGAAGAAGGCAAGACACCCAAAGAAGCCATCCGAGCGTTGAAGCGACGGCTCTCCGATGTCATCTACCGGCACCTCGCCAACGACGCCCGACGACTTCGCAGCTGAGGATCAAGTGGGCCCGGGAGGACACTCAGGAACGACTCTGTCTCCAGCGTGACCGGCTCTGCATCCTGAATAGCCGGCTCTTCGGACAAGTCACTTCCCGGACCCGAACATCGACACTACGACCAGCCCCGACCGCGCAGCAAGGGGCCGACGACACGCGCCCCGACACTGCCGAAGACCCCCTTGACAACCAAAGAGGCTTCGCTACGAGCTGTTTGTGGTGATTCAGTCGTCCGGGATTATGAGCGGTCGAAGTCCGTCGTTGCGGCCTGGCGTCATGCGGTTCAGAGCGCGTCGATCACTGCGTCGAGGCTTGCCGCGTTGGGCCCACCTCGTGCTGATCTGAGGTTCTTTGGAACCGATCCGGCGTCGGTGAAGTCGATACTTGTGTGAGTCGAACTATCGGACAGAGCCGAATGAGAGATCCCATGTCAGTCCCCGGTGCCGAACACGTCGACGCACGGTTCCAGGACTTCTACCGGGATCATTTCATCGCGACAGCACGGCTGGCACGGATGCTCACCGGCAATCCCGACGTGGCTGACGACCTTGCCCAGGAAGCGTTCATGCGTGTCTATCAATACGCGCAGAACGCCCACACGAGAATCGAGAACCCGGCGGCGCTGTTACGCACAACGACCACGAACCTGTGCCGAAGCTGGCACACCTCGCAACGGCGAGCACAGCTGCGGATGGTCCGCCACGGCGCAGATGCGGTGTCGTTGAACGAATGGGATCGAGAACTTGACGACACCCTCCGCCGGTTGCCCTACGACCAGCGCGCCGTCATTGTTCTGCGCTACTGGCTCGGGCTCTCCGAAGCCGAGATTGCCGACTCACTCCAGTGCCGGCCCGGCACCGTCAAGTCCCGCCACGCACGCGCCATACGAACACTTCGAAAGGAACTGTCATGAACTACAACGACCAGAACCCCACCAACGATCCGTTTCGAGCACGCCTCAGCGCCGGCCTCGACCACATTGCCTCCACCACTCCAGCACGTGAACCTGGACAGTTCGATCCCAACGCAGTGCCGCTCGCGGTCAGCGGAGCGACGCCCCAACGGACCGGCGCATACCTCATCGCAGCAGCAGCAGTGGCTGCACTGACCGTCACCGGGCTCGTCTCGATTTCTGGGCGCACCGAGCAACAACCCGCCCAAGCCGACCAGACAGCCCCCGACGCCTTGCCCGCCACGACCCCCGCACAGACCGCTTCGACCGCACCGACCGCTTCGACCGCTTCGACCGCTTCGACAACTCCACAGGCTGTCCGAGGCGTACCCGTCTGCGGCGCAGAACTCCCCGTGACCATCGACATTCCAACAGCAATCGGCGACGCAAATCCGGGACCGGCCAAAGATGCGCCGACTGGCGAAGGTCAACTCGCGCAGCATTGGAATCTGCCCGGCGGGACCATTGAGTTTCGCTGGCCGGCCGACGCCCGCGAGATCTACGACCTCGACGCGAAGCGCGGCAACCGGACAGCATTCGATCGGATGACCATCGGAATCCCAGAAGACGGAACGCAAGCGATAGTCAAAGCACCCAACATCGACGCCCGTCTCGACGAAGCCGAGTTCGGAGCCGCCGAGCCCGACGCGTCAGCACCAGAACTGTCCACGATGACAATGACAGCAACCAACACCGCTGCCTTCGAGCCGCCCTGCAACATCATGCAGGTTCGCTACATCGACCTCGACGGCAACCAACTGACCCTCGGATACAACACAACCGACTTCAATACCGAGCCGTCATTCGGCATCGACCTGAATCCCCTCATCACGTCGAGCGCCGACGCCACTTCAGCGCCCGATGCAGCCAACACAGCCGGCTGCGGAGACAGCGATATCAACGGCGACGTCGCTGGACCGGCCGCTGGCACACCAGCTGATGCGCTCGCAGGATTCCTCCAATCCGAACAGGCACCCGCCGGGTACGTGCAGAGCGGCTACGCCGAATTCAAGATCAGCGACAACGAGGTCGACTACGCGGTCATCATCGACGGAAACCTCATCACTCTCATCACCGTCAACCAGACCGACTCTGCCTGGGCTGCCACCCACGTCACTTCCGCTGGCTGCTGACACGCAGAGGTTCAGAGGCGCCGGGCTGATCGCCCCATGACGAGCCCAGCCACCCACAAAGCTCTGCGATGACTCTCTGAAGAGGGTCTATCAGATGAGTGGTGTAACTGATCTGGCTCATTGTTGGTGTTGGTGATCGTAGGGCCTCAGAAGAGGCGGCCTTCGAAGGTGATGGCGAAGGCGTTGAGGGCGGGCTTCCAGCGGTTCATCCAGCGTTCCTGACCGGTGCCTTTCGGGTCGAGCGATCTGACGACCATGTAGAGGCATTTCAGCGCGGCCTGCTCGTTGGGGAAATGCCCACGGGCTTTCGTGGCTCGCCGGAACCTGGCGTTCAACGACTCGATCGCGTTCGTCGAATAGATCACCCGACGGATCTCGGGCGAGTAGTCCAAGAACGGAACGAACTCGGACCACGCGGATGACCACAAGGTTCTGATCGCCGGATATTTCTGGCCCCAGACCGAGTGGAACTCGTCGAGGCGGCCGGCAGCATCAGCTTCGTTCACCGCGGTGTAGACCGGTCGGAGATCGCGGGCCATCTTGTCCCAATCAGCACGTGAGGCGAGACGGAACGTGTTGCGGATCAGGTGCAGCACACAGGTCTGCACGACCGCCAACGGCCAGGTTGCTTCGATCGACTCGGGCAGACCCTTGAGGCCGTCGCACACGACCATGCAGGCGTCTTCGACGCCACGGTTCTTGATCTCGGTGAGGACCTGCAACCAGAACTTGGCGCCCTCACCACCGGTGCCGACCCACAACCCGAGAATGTCGCGTTTGCCGTCAACGGTGACCCCGATCGCCGCGTAGACGGGCCGGTTCGCGACCTGGCCGTCGCGGATCTTCACGACCAAGGCGTCGATGAACACGACTGGGTAGACGCGGTCGAGGGGCCGGTTCTGCCAGTCGGCCATCTCATCGAGCACCCGGTCGGTGATCTTCGAGATCGTCTCCCGCGAAATCTCCGTCGAATAGACCTCCGCCAGATGGGCTTCGACCTCACCGGTCGTCAACCCTTTCGCTGTCAACGAGATGACCATCGAGTCGACCCCATCGAGACGGCGCTGGCGCTTCTTCACGGTCTGCGGTTCGAAGCTCCCGTCACGATCTCGCGGGACGTCGAGATCGACCGGGCCGATCTCGGTGATCACCGACTTCGACCGGGCACCGTTGCGACTGTTGCCGTGGTTGCGGCCCTCGGCTGCGTGTTTCTCATAGCCGAGATGCTCGTCCATCTCGACCTCGAGCCCGGTCTCGAGGACCTGCTTGGTCAAATCGGCCAGCAACCCGCCCGGGCCGACCAGGTCGACCCCGTCGGCTCGGGCTTGTTCAACGAGCTGCTCCGCGAGCGGCCGCTCGTCGGGCTGTTTGATCCCATCGCTGTTCGACGGTGAAGGCACCGTCACATCATGGTCTGTCATTGTCTGTCCTTCCGGCCGAACCATGCGGTTCAGCGTTTCAGGCCAGACCAGTTACACCGCGGATCTGACAGTCCCTCTGAAGACGCCTGCTTGTCAGCTGATGAAGGCGACAGCGTTATCGAGTGCCTGGCCGAGCGCCGATCTTTCGCTGTCGCTGTCCGTGGACGGTGCTGGAAATGTGGGCGCTTGATCGGGGGTCGTGCGCAATGTCGGGCCCGCTCGGCTAACGGGGAGTCAAGACGCAGAATTCGTTGTTGTCGGGGTCGGCCATCACGACCCAGCTGACGTCACTTTGCCCGATGTCGATGCGGGTCGCGCCGAGTTCAATCAGTCGATCGACCTCGTCTTGTTGGCTGATGTGGATCGGCGGTGCGATGTCGAGGTGGAGACGGTTCTTGCCGGACTTGGACATCAGAGGTGGTCCACTCCATTGGATGATCGGGCCGGTTTCGTGGGGTGCACGGATCGCGGTCTCTTCGTCCTGGTCCCAGATCAACGGCCAACCGAGTACCTCGCTCCAGAACTGGCCGGTCTTGCGAGTTCCGTCGGCGTTGATCGCACCCAGACGTGGGCAGCCAGCAAGGAAGTTGCTGTGCGGAGGGATGATGCAGAACTCGTTGCCCTCGGGATCGGCGAGCACGACACGACCTTCGTGTGCGCGCTGGCCGACGTCCACGTGGCGGGCGCCGGCTTCGATCAACCTGTCGACGGTGTCGTGTTGATCTTCGATCGACGTCGTGGTCAGGTCGAGATGGATGTTGTTCTGACCCGCCTTCCTTTCCGCGGTCAGCTCGAAGAGGATCTCGAAGCCGGTGTCATCGGTTGGGACCAGCGAAGCCTCGCCATCGGATTCGCTGATCTCCCAGCCGAGCGCGTCGGCCCAGAACGCTGCCATCGACTGCGGATCGTTGGCATCGAGACACAGCGAGATCACGCGGGAAGTCGCCTCGCGCTGCGTCACAGCAGATGTCCGGTCAGGTCGGGGGTTGTGGTCAAGGGAGCCTCCAGTGATTCGGGGTGCGCATTCGGAATCAGGACCGTCGATGAGGAAGATGGGCATTGCGACGAGGCGTCAAAGGCACGATCCATGCCTGAAGGTTCGCACGCTCGAACTTTGCGATGCCAGCACGATTTCGGCGACGACGGGGACTTTCCACCTGCGAACCCGGCGAGCGTTCTCGCGCGCCTCGCCGATCGCCGACGTGCCGATCGGGAGTGGTGGTTGGTGGTTCGGCGCGTGAGTGTTCTGGAGCGGTGACGACCGGACTGTTCGAGACGGACTCAGGCGGGCGACCACTACGTTGATCCGGTGACCGACGACGAGCAGGCAGAGCTCTACACCTCCGCCGTGACTCTGGCGCAAAATCACCCCGCCAGATTCACGGACGAAGATGAAGGGATCGCCGCAGCGGCGCTCACCGAATCGGGTCTGACACTGCTTGGCGTATCGATCGATGCCATGGTCACGAGCGCTTGTCTGTGTGCAGAAACGGGACCGATCTGCGAAGCACACCGCACCGGCGATCGCATCATCGCCAGCATCTGCGTTCGTTGGACCGAGAGCGACGGGCCGATGGTCCTCGCTGCGTGTGGCGTCTGCCAGGAACGACTCGTGATGTTCGGTCGCGACGTCATGATCGGCCTCCCCGCAGACGACAGTCGGCAGTTTCGGTTCGTGCCGTTGGCGGACCTGCGTCCATCGCCCTGGTGGGACGCCTGGAACTGACCCGCTCCTGCACCACGGGCCCCGGCCTGACGGTGAAGAACTGAGACTTTCTGAGCGGCCGCACCAGATCAGACGTGCCGATCAGGAGCGGTCTGACGGTGCTGATAGGTCGAACATTCTGAGCGCTGGCAGTAGCCGCCGCACGTCCAGCGATGCGTCGGCAGAGTGGCGCCCGACGACCTGCCACGCAGTACTTGAAATGGTCTTGACGTATGGGATCTTCATATACATGCTTAGTACATGGATAATTCCCGACCGATCGGCTACTGGGTGAAGCAACTCGATGAACTCATCGAGCGCACGCTCGACCAGGCTCTCGAACCCTTCGGCCTCCGACGACGCCACTGGCAGACCCTCAACCTCATCGCAGCGGGCAAACGTCGCTCCGTCGACGTCACCGCCGGAATCGCTCCCTTCCTCGAACCTTCAGACGGTGCCGAGAGTCTGTTAGACGATCTCACCGCCACCGGATGGCTCGAACACACAGATGACTCCTTCGATTTCACAGACTCCGGCCGATCGCGGTTCGAGACGGCGCACCAAGCCGTCACGACTTCACGAACACGAGCCAGCGAAGGACTCTCCAGAAGTGACTACGAAATCATGGTCGCCACCCTTCAAGCCATGTGCCAGAATCTCGAACGAGCACAACAGTGATGATGGCCAAGCCCGACTCCGTCCAACTCGTCGCGGATGCACTACTCACCCTTCGACGAAGGCAACGGCGCGGACATCTCGCCGGCAGTGCACCCCTTGATCAGATTCACATCGCCGAGATCGCAGACGTGGTGGCAAGTCACGACCAGCCGGTCACGGTAGGAGACGTTGCCCGAGAACTCATGATTGACCCGTCCCAGGCCAGTCGACGCGTCGCATCATCGGTCGACGCGAGCATCGTCGTCAGAGTCCCCGTACAGCACGATGGTCGACTCAGCGGACTACGACTGACCAGGAAGGGTCGGAGTCTCGTCGGTGACGTCCAACAACGGCGACGCATCGCTGTCGAAGAGCCGATGCAGTCATGGACGCAGACCGATCGGCAACAACTCGCGACTCTGCTCACACGACTCGTGAACGACCTGGAACCCGACCAAGGCTGACCAAATCAGCGCCATTCTGGAGCACGTATCCGCCCGAAGATGTGCCTGATTCGAAGCGGTCGGTGTGCGACGGATGGCCTGTTGATCTGCGGTCTCGGCGGTGCAACAGAGTTGGTCCCTCACGCTCGGCAACTCATGGAAAGTGTCGACCTACGAAAGGCGCCACACCGAGACGTGGGAGGGCGAGTCGGCGGTGAATTCGCTGCGGTGCCAGCCGGCCCAGCGCGCCTCGAGTTCCATTCCGGCGAGCTGGGCCATCAGGTCGAGTTCGGAGGGCCAGACGTAGCGGAAGGCGCCGGAAATGCGAGTGACCTGGTCGCCATCGAAGCGAAAGTGGCGCGAGACGAGGATCTGGCTGTCACGGTCGACGTACTCGTCGAATCCGAGGTAGTCGTCGGTCCACGCGAACGGGCGAACCGTCTGTCCGGGCGGTAGCTGATGGAGCTGAGGAACGCCGACCTCGATCACGAATCGTCCTCCCGGCCGCAGGTGAGCTGCGGCATTACGAAAGCACGCAACTTGCTGGGCTTGGCTGCGCAGGTTTCCGATCGTGTTGTAGACGAGGTACACGAGTGAGGCATCGGTTCGCATCACCGTCGAGGTCATGTCGCCGACGATGGTGTCGATGGCATCGGATCCGGGCTTCTTGCGCAACTCGGC
>NZ_JBAVYV010000108.1:0-10283 GCF_049588435.1 Ilumatobacter sp. | reverse complement strand
CGTCGCAACCGAGAGACCGAAGGGGCTGCGTACTGATGTGTTATCTAGAAGGCTTCGGCGTCACGATTCGTCAGCACCGCCTGTTCGGCGGCAAGCGCGTGACCACCGAATATTCCGGCGGACGTTATGCCCGCAAGCATGGTCGTGGCAGCGACCCCGACGTTGCCGACGACGAAAAGATCCCGAAGCCCGAGCGGCTTCACGGTCGCCACGTGCTCAACCGGTACGAGGACGGGATGGAGAAGTGCATCGGCTGTGAGTTGTGCGCGGGTGTGTGCCCGGCCAACTGCATCCACGTGCGCGGCGCCGACAACGACCCCGTCAACCCGACGTCGCCCGGCGAGCGTTTCGGCTGGATCTACGAGATCAACTATCTCCGCTGCATCCACTGCGACCTGTGCGTCGAGGCGTGCCCGACCGAGGCGATCACGGAATCGAAGCTGTTCGAGTTCTCGTTCACGAATCGCAAGGACGCGATCTACACCAAGACCGAGCTCGTCGTCGACGACGACGGCAAGCCCCAGGTCCTCCCGTGGGAGGACTGGCGCGACGGCGACGACGACAACACGTCGGGCTGGATGCGCGCGACGTCGCCGTCCGGTGACGCAACCTTCGAGGGCGCCGTGGGGTGGAGCAACGAACTCGGCCACGGAACCCGCGCCCCCGAGGTCCCCCATCCCGAACGAGATGCGTCGCGAGTCGACCCGTCAGTCAGAACCGTCGAACGATGAACGCGACGTTCCTCGAATACGTCGTCTTCTTCGTGGCGTCGCTGATGATGCTCGGTGGGGCGATCGGCGTGGTCACGCTGAAGAACCCGGTGCACTCCGCACTCGGACTCGTCCTCACCCTGTTCGGCGTCGCCGTGCAGTTCGTCGCCCAGGAAGCACACTTCCTCGCCGCCGTGCAGGTGATCGTCTACGCCGGCGCCATCGTCGTGCTGTTCCTGTTCGTGATCATGCTGCTCGGCGTCGACCGCACCGTCGACCTGTCGGTCGAACCGATCAAGATCCAGCGTCCGCTCGCCGCCGTGATGGCCCTCGGTCTGGTCGGTCTGATCACCGCCGCCGTGCTGCAGGCCGGCGACGCGATCGGCTCGCTCAACCCGGGCACCGGAATCGACCTCGCGACGGTCGAGGATCCGGACAGCAACATCCAGCAGCTCGCGCAGAACCTCTACAACGATCACGTGCTCGCCTTCGAGCTCACCTCGGTGCTGCTGATCGTCGCCGTCGCCGGAACCGTGCTGATGACCCGCAAGTGGCCACGTCAGTCCGAACAGCGCGGGGAGGCCGACCGATGATCGCCGCCATCGAACCCACGTGGTATCTGATCGTCGCATCGATGCTGTTCGCGATCGGGGCCTTCGGCCTGCTCGTGCGCAACAACCCACTCGTGATGTTCATGTGCATCGAGCTGATGCTGAACGCCGCGAACCTCACCTTCGTCGCGATGGCGACGTCGCTGGGGGACATCAACGGACAGACCGCGGTCTTCTTCGTCCTCGTGGTCGCGGCGGCCGAAGTGGTCGTCGGACTGGGCATCCTGGTGTCGATCCTGCGCCGCCGACCCGGCGCCACCGCCGACGATCTCTCCGAGTTGAAGGGCTGACGCCGCCATGGTTGAACTCGTCTGGCTGATTCCCGCGTTCCCGCTGTTCGGGTTCCTCACGATCCTGCTGTTCGGTCGCAAGCTCGGCGAGCCCCTCGCCGGTCTGTTCGCGACGGCGATGGTCGGTCTCAGCTTCATCGTCTCCGCGCTGATCTACTTCGACCTGCTCGGCATGGATTCCGCCGAGCGATCGCACACCGAGACGTTGTTCTCGTGGGTGCCGGTCGGTCAGCTGCAGGTCGACCTCGGTTTCCTCGTCGATCCGCTGTCGATCACCATGTGCCTGTTCGTCACCGGGATCGGCATGTTGATCCACCTGTACTCGATCGGGTACATGCACGGTGACCCGAAGTTCTCGAAGTTCTTCCTCTACCTGAACCTGTTCATCCTCTCGATGACGATGCTGGTGCTGGGATCGAACCTGCTGGTCACGTTCCTCGGCTGGGAGGGTGTGGGAACCTGCTCGTACTTCCTGATCGCCTTCTGGCACACCAAGGATGCGAACGCGTCGGCCGGCAAGAAGGCCTTCGTTACGAACCGTGTCGGCGACTTCGGCGTGATGCTCGCGATGTTCCTCGCGTTCGGTGCGGTCGGCTCGCTCGACTACGTGGTGATCAACGATTCCGCGCTCGCCGGGACGCTGACCACCGCAACGGCCACCGGGATCGCTGCGCTGCTGTTCCTCGGCGCGGTCGGCAAGTCCGCTCAGCTGCCGCTCTACGTGTGGCTGCCCGACGCGATGGCCGGCCCGACGCCCGTGTCGGCGCTCATCCACGCGGCCACGATGGTCACCGCTGGTGTGTTCCTGATGGTGCGCATCAACCCGGTGCTCGGAGCCGCCGGCGACTGGGTCCCGACGATGATCGCCTGGGTCGGTGTGATCACGGCGCTCTTCGCGGCAACGATCGCGCTCGCCCAGAACGACATCAAGAAGGTCCTCGCCTACTCGACGGTCAGCCAGCTCGGGTACATGTTCCTCGCGGTCGGTACCGGCGCGTACGTCGCGGCGATCTTCCACATGATCACGCACGCCATGTTCAAGGCGCTGCTGTTCCTCGGTTCCGGCTCGGTCATCCACGGGATGCACGACGAACAGGACATGCGCAAGATGGGCAAGCTCGCCAAGCTGATGCCGATCACGGCGTCGACGTTCATCGTCGGTTGGCTCGCGATCGCGGGCGTCCCGCCGTTTGCCGGATTCTGGTCGAAGGACGAGATCCTGCTCTTCGCCGCCGCCGACAACTGGGTGCTCTACGCGCTCGGCATCGTCACCGCCATCCTCACCGCGTTCTACATGACCCGCCAGGTCATCATGACGTTCTTCGGCGAGGCGCACTGGCACGACAACGCCGACGAGCACGAGGCCCACGGCGACTTCAAGCCGCACGAATCCCCGTCGTTCATGCTGATCCCCCTCGTGGTGCTCGCCGGGCTCTCGATCCTCGCCGGGATCGTCCAACTCCCATCGCTCGGATTCATCCCCGACGGGTGGGAACACGCACTGCTCGACTGGCTGCATCCCGTCGTCGAGTTCGGCCCGATCGCCGAGGAACGCGGCATCGGCGAAGCGGTGATCACCGGGACCACCGCCGCCGACATGCAGGTCGCGTTGATGTTCATCGCGATCGGCTGTGCGCTGCTCGGCATCATCGGCGGCTGGCTGGTGTACCAGAAGCGCAAGGTCCGCCCGTTCGAGCCCGAGCTGTTCCGCGACGGGTGGCGCTACGACGCCGCGCTCGCCTGGTTCATGGGCAATCCCGGTCGCGAGGCCTTCCAGGCCGTTGCCGACGGCGATCAGAAGGTGATCGACGGAGCGGTGAACGGCGTGGCGACGGTCGTCCGTGTGTCCGCGGGTGAAGCACGCAAGGGTCAGACCGGCTACGTGCGGCAATACGCCGGGGTGATCGGCATCGGTGTCGTCTTGCTCCTCGGCTGGTTCGTGGTGATTCGAGGAATTCTGTGATGTTGGCTGCTGAAGCGACCCACGCGGCCTCCGGAGCGTTCCCGCTCCTGACGGCGATGATCGTCGTGCCGATGGTGGGTGCCGTCGCGATCCTGTTCACGCAGCGATCGCGCCCCGAGTTCGCGAAACTGCTCGCCCTTCTGTTCTCCGTCACCACCGGTGCGATGGCGCTGTGGATGCTCAAGGAGTTCGACCGGAGCGCCGACGGGTTCCAGTTCGTGTCCGAGCACCCGTGGATCGAGGACTGGGGGATTGGTTGGCACCTCGGTGTCGACGGAATCTCGCTGTTCCTGGTCGTGTTGACCGCGGTGCTCTTCCCGCTCGCGATCGTCGGCATCGACCCACACCACGACGAGAAGCCATATCTCGCGTGGCTGTTGATGCTCGAGGCCGGCGTCATCGGCTCCTTCCTCTCACTCGACCTGTTCCTCTTCTTCCTGTTCTTCGAGATCGTCCTCGTCCCGATGTACTTCCTGATCGGCGGCTGGGGCTACGAGAAGCGCGAGTACGCCGCGACGAAGTTCTACCTGTTCACGTTCCTCGGCTCGGCGTTCATGCTGGTGTCGCTGATCGCGACGGCGATGCTCGCCCGTCAGGACCTCGGCTACCTCACGTTCGATCTCGTCGCGATCGCCGAAGGCTCGAACTTCGCGGCGTCGACCGGTCGATGGTTGTTCTTCGGTTTCGCGATCGCCTTCGCGGTGAAGGTCCCGATCTTCCCGCTGCACACGTGGCTGCCCGACGCACACACGCAGGCACCGACCGCCGGTTCGGTCGTGCTGGCCGGCGTGATGCTCAAGCTCGGCACGTACGGCTTCCTCCGTTTCGGTCTGTACCTGTTCCCCGAGGCGTCCGTGTGGAGCCGACCGCTGTGGCTCACGCTCGCCGTGATCGGAATCATCTACGGCGCGATCGTCGCGACGATGCAGACCGACCTGAAACGGTTGGTCGCGTACTCGTCGATCGCCCACCTCGGCTTCATCGTGCTCGGCACGTTCGCCTTCACGTCACAGGCCATCTCCGGTTCGGTCCTGCAGATGGTCAACCACGGCGTCTCGACCGGCGCGCTGTTCCTGCTCGTCGGCATGATCTACGAGCGTCGCAAGACGCGTCAGATCTCGGAACTGAACGGCCTGCAGAAGGTCGCCCCGATCTTCGCGGCGGGGTTCATGGTCGTGATGCTGTCGTCGATCGGGGTGCCCGGTCTCAACGGGTTCATCGGCGAATATCTCATCCTGCTCGGCTCGTTCCAGACCGCCCGTTGGTGGACGGTCGTCGCGACTGCCGGTGTGATCCTCGCCGCGCTCTACCTGCTCTGGGCGTACCAGCGGGTGTTCCACGGCGAGCCCGACGAGGACAACAAGACCTTCCCCGAGCTGCGGTTCAAGGAAGGGCTCGTCCTGATCCCGTTCCTGGTCGCGATCGTGTTCGTCGGCGTGTACCCGAAGCCGCTCCTCGACCGCATCGAGCCGAGCGTCGACCGTCTACTCGTCCACGTCGCCGACAACACCGACATCGACATCGACCCCGACTACACCTCGCAGCGCGGTGAGTTCGAGGTCGAACACGGTGACGAAGCCGACCACGGCGAAGAAGCTGAACACGGCGACGAAGCCGAGCACGGCGACGACGCCGGCGACGAGGAAGGTGAGGGCTGATGAACCTCCTGGCTCACACCCCGAACCTGGCGCAGATCGAACCGACCCAGCGGATCCCGGCCGACACCGAGATCTGGTGGTTCGCCCTCTCACCGCTGCTCGTCCTCGTCGGCGGCGCGCTGCTGCTGATTGTCGTCGGCGCGCTGACGCCGAAGTGGCCGCGCGGCCTCTACGCATTCGGATCGGCACTGATCGCCGGAACGGCTGGCGTCCTCGCGATCGTCAACTGGGACGACATCTCGGACAACGGTCCGGCAACGCTGGTCCACGGTGCACTGGCGTTCGACACGTTCGCGATGTGGTCGACGATCACGATCTGCGGCGCCGTCGTCCTCGTATCGATGTTGGCCGACGAATACCTCCGCGGCACACCGAACGACGGCCCCGAGATCTACGCGCTGCTCCTGGTCGCGGCCGCCGGCGGCATCGTGATGGCCTCGGCGAACGACCTGATCGTGCTGTTCCTCGGCCTCGAGACGTTGTCCCTGGCGTTCTACGTCCTCGCCGCGTCGAATCGTCGCAGCGACGCATCGGCCGAGTCGGGCCTGAAGTACTTCCTGCTCGGAGGGTTCGCGTCGGCGTTCTTCCTGTACGGCATCGCGCTCGTCTACGGCGCCACCGGCTCGACGAACATCGGTGAGATGGTCGCGTCGGTCGCGAGCCGTGGCGACAGCGGTAACGACACGCTCGCCCTCGCCGGAATTGCGCTCCTGATCGTCGGACTCGGTTTCAAGGTCGCGGCGGCCCCGTTCCACATCTGGGCTCCCGACGTGTACCAGGGCGCGCCGACACCGGTCACCGCCTTCATGGCGTCGGCGGGCAAGGCGGCTGCGTTCGGCGCGATGATCCGGGTGCTGATCGCCGGTCTGCCGTCGTTCCGCGACGACTGGCAGCCGATCATCTGGATCCTCGCCGTCCTGTCGCTCGTGGTCGGTTCGTTCCTCGCCGTCGTCCAGCGCAACGTCAAGCGGATGCTCGCCTACTCGTCGGTGAGCCATGCCGGCTTCATCCTCGTCGGTGTCGAAGCGGCCGCGCACACCGCCGGTCAAGCAGATTCCGGCATGGGGATCTCGTCGGTTCAGCTCTACCTGCTGCTGTACATGGTGATCGTGATCGGTTCGTTCGGCGTGGTCGCGGTCGTCGCCCGCGATGCCGACGCAGACCTGTCGGTGTTCAACGGCCTCGCCAAGCGCAAGCCGCTACTCGCCGGTGCGTTCACAATCTTCCTGCTCGCGCAGGCGGGTGTCCCGTTCACGTCGGGGTTCATCGCGAAGTTCGGTGTCATCCAGGCCGGCGTCAGCGTCGACAGCTACGGGCTCGCACTGATCGCGATGATCTCGGCGGTCATCGCAGCGTTCCTGTACCTGCGGATCATGGTCAGCATGTGGCAACACGAGGGCGACGAGAATGCCCCGGCGATCCGGATTCCGGTCGGTGCCGCAATCGCGATCGGGTTCGCCGCGCTGTTCACGGTGGTCGCCGGGCTCTACCCGTCGCTGCTGATCGACTGGTCCGACGCGATCACCCTCGTTCGCTGACGAGGAGCCGGTTGCGGCGGGCGATGTAGCCTGCGCGGATGGGGACGTTGGTGTTGACGGTGATCGGCGACGATCGCTCCGGTCTGGTCGAGGCGGTCGCCGGCGTCGTCGCCCGCCACGGTGGCAGCTGGGACCGCAGCAGCATGGCCCGATTGGGTGCGAAGTTCGCCGGCATCGTCGAGGTCAGCATCGGGGACCGACTCGTCGACTCGTTGATCGCGGACCTCGAACCGTTGTCATCACAGGGACTGCTCGACATCGGCGTCGAGGACGCTTCCGAGACGACCCCGTCGATCGATGCGGAGTTCCTCTCCCTGCACCTGATCGGTCAGGACCGCCCCGGCATCGTCCACGAGATCTCGCGAGCGCTCGCCGAGCGCGGGGTCAGCATCGACGAACTCACCACCGCGTCGACCAGCGCTCCGATGTCGGGTGAGGTGCTGTTCGAGGCGACCGCCACGCTCCGCGCCCCGCTCGATCTCGATCGGGACGACCTCTCCGCGGCCCTCGAGGATCTCGCCAACGAGCTGATGGTCGACATCGACCTCTCCGCCGACTGACTGCACATCGGTGCCAGGCACCAACGTGCATCTTTGTGGCGGTTCGCTCGGGACTGCGTACGTCGTCCGCCGAGTGGTGCGTCGAGGCGGGCGATGAGGGTCGTCGGTGCCTTCTGCCGGTCGGCGTCCTCGAGCAGGTCGGCGAGATCGGACTCGGCGACGTCGGCCAGGCGGGATTCTCGATCGCTCCACATCCGACAGAACGACTACTGCCGCACCTTCAGCGCCGGTGTTCCGTATGGCGTGTCGACGATCACGTCCGGAAGTTCGAGCCCGATGCGGATGACGTCGCCGAACGTTGCCATGATCGACATCATGACCGAAGCAGCAAACGTGTACGCGCCGTTCCTCGAACTCCGTCGAGGCGGTGGAGCGATCGTGCTGCTCACCTACCGCGGAGACTGGTGACCGTACTGCTGTGGCCAACTCGTGAAGTTGGCATTGTCGAATGACCGCATCCACCGTTCCGGCGCCGAGGTGATCGCCGTGAGCGTCGACTCCGAGGAGCGGAATGCAGCGATGTTCCAGCGCTGGCCGACGCCGCACGTCCGCTACGTCAGCGACCCGGGTGGCGAGACCTACCTCCAGGCGATCGACATGTTCGATCCGGCCGATCGCGACGGCATCGCGCTGCCCGGTCTGTTCGTGATCGATCGGGACGGCAACGAGGTGTTCGGCTACCGCGGACGCGACTTCGCCGATCGAACCCACGACGACGACGTGCTGGACGCGCTCGAAGAACTGGGGTTGGCCCCGATCGATCCGCCCGCCGGCGGTCCCGTGATCGACGGCGTCGATGTCGAGCAGAAGGGTGCGTTCGCGCCGAAGTCGTTCGGTCCCTACTTCATGGGGAACAAGTTCGGTGCGCTCGCCATCGGCATGCGCGCCGACGGTGACGAGGCGAAGAGCCTCGCCCGCGAACACCGCATGATGGCCGACTCGATGCTCGATGCCTGGAAGCAGGTGAACGCCCGCTGATGACGGTGATCGATGACGTCCTCGCCGTCAACGACGCCTTCTACGCGGCGCACGAGTTGCGCGACATCGACGCGATGCGTGAGGTGTGGGAGCACGCCGCGCGAGTCGTGTGCGTGCATCCGGGCTGGCCGATCCTGCGCGGCTGGGAGCTGGTCGAGGGGTCGTGGGCGCAGATCTTCGCGGGCGCCGGGCGGACTCAGTTCATCCTCACCAACCAGTCGATCGACGTCGGCGAGGACCTCGCGTGGGTGACGTTGGAGGAGAACCTGGTCGATCGCGGCGAGACACACGCGATCGCGGCGACGAACATCTTCGCCCTGACCGCCGACGGCTGGCGGATGATCGCACACCAGGGATCACCCGTGATGGCTGTCCTCGGCTGAGCGACCTATCGTCGTGTCGATGGTCGACTCAATCGGTGGCGACGACTCGCAGTTCGTCTCTTCGACGGGTGAGGGTCTCGCTGCGCAGTTCGACGCCGATCCAGCGTCCGTCGCAGCGATGTACGACGACTGGGTCGTCACTCGCTACGACGCCGATCTGGTCGAATGGGGCTACGAGGCACCGGCACGGATCGTCGCGCTGGTCGTCGAACTTCTCGATTCCGGCGATGGCGATGGCGAGGGCTCGGTGCTCGACGCCGGGTGCGGGTCGGGCCTCGTGGGTGTCGAGCTGAACCGTCGGGGACTCACCGGCATCGTGGGCGGGGACTTCTCGGCCGCCTCGGTCGAGGTGGCGCGTTCGCGCGGCGTCTACCACGAGGTCGTCGAACTCGACCTGAACGCACCGCTCGCCTTCGACGACGGACGGTTCGTGGCCGTCGTCAGCGTCGGAGTGTTCTCGTACCTGACCGACTCCGAGGCGACGATTCGTGAGCTGCTGCGCGTGGTGGAGCCCGGCGGATGGGTGTGCTTCACGCAGCGAACCGATCTGTGGGACGACCGCGACTTCTCGGGTCTGCTCCGGGGCCTGGAGGACGAGGGTGTCTGTGCCGTGAACATCTCGCAGCCGCAGCCGAATCTTCCGGGCCACCCCGAGTTCGGTGACGAGATCCGTGTCTTCGACGTCACCCTGACCAAACCCGCCACCGACGGAGAATGCACGTCGGTGCCTGGCACCGACGTGCATTCTCGCAGCGACCGAAACGAGCACCCGATGAGATCATTCGGTATTCCCGACGACATCCAGCAGTACGTGGTCGATCATCTCGACGCGGATCCGGTCGCCGCGCGGCTGGGTGCGACGACACGCGAACGATTCGGCGACCTCGCGGGGATGAACATCGGTGAGGACCAGGGTCGGTTCATGCAGATGCTCGTCGAGATGACCGGGGCGCGCACGATCGTCGAGGTCGGCACGTTCACCGGAATGTCGGCGCTCTGGCTGGCGCGAGGTCTGCCGGTCGATGGACGCCTGATCTGCTTCGATCTCGTCGACACCTATGTCGAGACCGCGACCGACGCGTGGACCGAGGCCGGCGTGGCGGATCGGATCGAGATGCGGATCGGCCCGGCCGCCGACGGACTCGCCGAACTTCCGCTCGAACCGCACATCGACCTGGCGTTCGTCGACGCCGACAAGGTCGGCTACCGGAACTACCTCGACCTGTTGCTGCCGCGGATGACCGCGACCGGGGCGATTCTCGTCGACAACGTCCTGTGGTCGGGTCGGATCATCGACGCCGACGCGACCGACGACAGCACGGTCGCGCTCCGCGAGTTCAACGACCACGTCGCCGAACGCGACGACTGCGACGGCGTGATCCTCACCGTCGGCGACGGGGTCACCCTCATCCGGCCCAGTACGGCGCGCGCAGCTCGCGCTTGAGGATCTTGCCCGAGCCGGTCTTGGGCAACTCGTCCATCCAGTCGATCGAGCGCGGGATCTTGTAGTTCGCGAGGTGGGCGCGGGCGTGCACGTCGACCGCAGCATCGTCGAGGTCGCTCCCCGGTCGACGGACGATGACCGCGTGGAC
>NZ_JBAVYV010000107.1:0-5236 GCF_049588435.1 Ilumatobacter sp. | reverse complement strand
ATGGGCTTGGCGGTCATCTCCCGTAGCCTGGCAGCAATGTCGTACAAGATCAGGACATACGGCGATCCCGTGCTGAAGAGCAAGGCTGCCAAGGTGACCGACGTCGATGGCAAGGTCATCCGCCTGGTCGATGACATGTTCGACACGCTCGCCGACTCCGAGAACGGTCTCGCGCTCGCCGCTCCCCAGATCGGCGTGCAGAAGCAGGTCGTCGTCTGGGACTTCGGTGACGAGCCGCTCGCGATCGTCAACCCCGAGATCATCGAGGGCGATGGCGAGTGGACGTTCGACGAGGGGTGCTTGTCGATCCCCGGTCTCTACGTCGAGATGTTGCGCCCCAAGCAGGTCCTGGTTCGCGGCGTGAGTCTCGACGGCGAGATCATCGAGATCGAAGCCGACGAACTCGAAGCGCGGATGTTCCAGCACGAGATCGACCATCTCAACGGCGTGTTGATGTTCGACCGGCTCGAGGGCGACCAGCGCAAGGAAGCGCTCGCCGAATATCGCCGGATCGAGGAACAGACCGCTGCCGAGGCCGAGGCGGCAGCGCGGGGCGGACTCCGTCGCCGGCTCCGCCTTCAATGAAGCTCGTCTTTCTCGGCACGCCGGACATGGCCGTGCCGCCCCTGCGGGCGCTCGCCGATGCCGGCCATGAGATCGTTCGGGTGATCACCCGCGTCGACAAGAAGCGCGGACGCGGCGGTGCGCTGTCACCCAGTCCGGTCAAGGCGGCCGCACTCGAACTCGGGCTCACCGTCTCCCACGATCCCGACGACGTGCTCGACGCGGTCGCCGACGGCGCCGAACTCGGCGTGGTCGTCGCATACGGGCGGATCATCAAGCCGCACCTGCTCGAGGCGGTGCCGATGGTCAACCTGCACTACTCGCTGCTGCCGCGCTGGCGCGGAGCGGCGCCCGTCGAACGAGCGATCCTCGCCGGCGACGTCGAGACCGGCGTTGGTGTGATGCGCCTCGAGGAAGGTCTTGACACCGGTGGTCTGTACGCCGAGGAACGGGTGTCGATCGGTGACGACACGACTGCTGACGATCTGCGCGCGGAACTCAGCGTCGTCGGTTGTCGTCTGCTCGTCGACGTGTTGAGCGAACCGGTCGATGCGTGGATCGACGACGCGGTCGCCCAGACCGGTGAGACGATCTACGCATCGAAGCTCGGCAAGTCCGAGTTCGAGCTGGATTGGAGCCGACCGGCGGTCGAGAACCATCGGGTGATCCGGATCGGTGGAGCGTGGACGACGTTCCGTGGCAAACGGCTCAAGATCATCGCCGCAGATCTCGTCGACGGGCAGGTCCGTCCGACGACCGTGCAGCCGGAGGGCAAGGGACCAATGGAATTCGATGCGTGGCGCAACGGCGCTCAGCCGGCAGCCGACGAACTGTTCGGTGCCTCGTGAACCGTAAGGAGCGCCGAGCCGCGCTGCAGGGCGGACCCAAGACCGACGAGGGCACGACGACGCCGAAACCGACGTCGCGTTCCGCCGCACGTCGGATGTCGCGAGGCGTCGCACTCGACGTGCTCCGCCGGATCGAGAACGACGGCGCGTACGCAAACCTCGTGCTCGGCCCGATGTTGGCTGCATCCGACCTGTCGGAGCAGGATCGCAAGTTCGCGACCGAGCTCGTCTACGGCTCGACGCGGATGCGGCGGGCCTGCGACGCGATCATCGACCGCTTCGCCAGCCAGTCGCCCGACGAACAGACCCGCTCGCTCCTGCGGCTCGGGACGTACCAACTGGCGTACATGGGGGTTCCGGCTCATGCCGCGGTGAGTGCCACGGTCGACCTCGCGCCGACCAAGACCCGTGGCTTCGTCAACGCCGTGTTGCGACGCGTCTCCGAGGCGGACCTCGACGAGATGACGTGGCCGTCCGACGCCGCCCGCCTCAGCTATCCCGAGTGGATCTCCGACGCATTGGGTGCGGATCTCGGAGACGATGTCGTCCCCGCGCTCGAACGGATGAACCAGGCGCCGACCGTCACCGAGCGGCCCGACGGATACGTCCAGGACTTCTCGTCGCTCTGGGTGGCCTACGCCGTCGAAGCGAAGGCCGGCGAGCGGGTGCTCGACATGTGCTCGGCCCCCGGCGGAAAGGCGACGGCCATGGCCGGTTCCGGTGCAACCGTGATCGCCGCCGATCGCCAAGAACATCGAGCCGAACTGGTCCGGGAGAATGTCCAGCGGTTGGAACTCGATCTGCCGGTCGTGATCGCCGACGGAACGCGGCCGCCGTTCGGTCCCGGCACGTTCGACGCCGTCCTGCTCGACGCGCCCTGCTCCGGACTCGGAGCGCTGCGCCGCCGAGCGGATGCCCGTTGGAGGATCGAGCCGAACGACGTCCGCGAGCTCGCACGACTTCAAGCCCAGCTGCTCACGTCGGCAGCCTCGATGGTCGGCCCCGGCGGTCGCCTCGTGTACAGCGTGTGCACCCTGCTCGACGCCGAGTCGGTCGACCACGCGACCCCGGATGGCTTCGAGGTCGACGATGCCGAACCACCGTCGGGTCGCTGGCGGCGGCATCGGCAGGGGTGGCGGGTGCTCCCGCAGGATGCCGACACCGACGGCATGGTGATGATTCGGTACCGTCGCACGACATGAGCGACGAACCAGGCGACGATCGACTCGAGGCGAAGGTGCTCACGTGCTCGGACGGCGTCGTCCACGGGACGCGCGAGGACAAGAGCGGCGAGGCGCTCGCCGAGTTCCTCCAGGCGAACGGTTTCGACGTGGTCGAGCGACGGGTGACGGCCGACGGGACCGACAACGTCGCCGCGGCGCTCACCGAGATGTCGGAGGGGTTCTCCGGTCTCATCGCATCGACCGGCGGCACCGGCTTCGCTCCCCGGGATCAGACGCCCGAGGGAACCCGAGCCGTGATCGAACGCGAAGCCCCTGGGCTCGCCGAGGCGATGCGGTTGTGCAATCCACTCGGCCGTCTGTCTCGTGGCGTCGCCGGTGTACGGGGTGGGACCATCATCGTCAACGCGCCGGGCAGCACCAAGGGATGCGTCGAGCAGCTCGCCGCGGTCATCGACGTGCTCCCACACGCTCTGCGTCTGCTCCAGGACACCGACCGCAGCCATTGATCGAATCTGCTTCTCGGTCCACGAGGCGCCGCCGGTAGCCTCGCTCGGGTGCTGAGACTGGTCTTGCCGAAGGGCTCGTTGGAACGAGCGACGTTGGAACTCTTCGAGGCGGCGGACCTTCCCGTGCATCGCTCCTCGTCGGTCGACTACCAGGCGAACATCGACGACCCGCGCATCGACTCGGTGCGGATCCTGCGTCCACAGGAGATCCCGACGTACGTGTCCGAGGGCCTGTTCGACCTCGGCATCACCGGGCGCGACTGGGTCGAGGAGACCGGGAGCGTCGTCGAGAGCCTCGGCGAACTGAAGTATTCGAAGAACACCGGCAACCCGATCAAGATGGTCGTGGCAGTCGCCGGCGATTCGCCCGCCGAGTCGGTGAAGGACCTTCCCAACGGGGTGCGCGTCCAGACCGAGTACCTCGAATCGACCCGTCGCTTCTTCGAGGCGAACGGTGTCGAGGCGAACGTGCGGCTGTCGTACGGTGCCACCGAAGCGAAGATCCCCGACATCGCCGACTGCGTGGTCGAGATCACCGAGACCGGACGGGCCCTGCGTGCCGCCGGCCTCAAGGTGATCGACACGATCCTCACGAGCTACACCGAGGTCGTCGCCAATCCGATCGCCTACGCCGACCCGGACAAGCGCAAGGCGATGGATCAGGTGATGACCCTGCTCAACGGAGTCCTCGACGCCCGTGGTCGGGTGCTCCTGAAACTGAACGTGAGCGAGGCCCGCAAGGACGCCGTGCTCGCCGTGCTGCCGTCGATGAAATCGCCGACGGTGTCGCCGCTGTCGGACGGTGGCTACGCCGTCGAGTCGGTGATCGAGAAGCGCACGATCAACCTGGTCATCCCCGCGCTGCGCGAGGCCGGAGCGACCGACCTGCTCGAGATGCCGATCTCCAAGATCGTCCCATGACGGGAACGGTCGTCGAGTTCGACGCCGCAGTCGGCTTGGGTGTGATCGCGGCCGATGACGACCGCTACCCGTTCCACTGCATCGCGATCTCCGACGGTTCACGAGACATCGCGATCGGGACCGAGGTCGCGTTCGACGTGCTGTGCAAATTCGGTCGCTACGAGGCGGCAGACATCCGGTCGTGACCGACGAGCGGGTCGACCGTGCGCGTCGGATCATCGACGTGTTGATGTCGCTGGGGGAGGGCGAGGTCACCACCTACGGCGACGTCGCCGCCGTGGCCGGGTACCCGAAACAGTCCCGACTGGTCGGACGAATCCTGGGCACGACCGACGTGGAGGTCCCATGGTGGCGTGTCGTCAATGCCGCCGGGGTGATCCGTGCATCGGACCCGGCGTTGCAGGCGCAGTTGTTGGCTGAGGAGAACGTCGTCGTGCGCGACGGTCGTGTCGTGCGTGCTCCGATCGGACGCTTCGCCTCCGACGACGGCTGATCCCGAGTCTTCGACGTGCTCGTCGCGCATTGTCCCGCACTCCGGCTCGAATCGCGACGAGAACGTCGTGGTCTGCCACGGACAAGGTCAGCTCGGGGTTCTTGTCGCGATCTGGCCCACCGATCGATGCACATCGCGACGGGAACGGCGGGTGGCAGGCGGTCGGCTCAGTCGACCTCGCCGTCGAGCACCCCGTCGCCATGTCGTCGCATGCCGGTCCCGGCCACGACGAGGACGAAGCCGAACACCCCCCACAACAGCAGTGCGAACAGCGCGCCCCACCCGGATCCGAGGCCGATCGCGGCACGCAGTAGCGTCCCGGCGGGTGCCGTCGGCATCAGCGCAGCAAGCGTCTCGAGACCCGACGGCGCGGTCGACACGACCCCGACGGCCAGGACGACGGAAGCGATGACGGCGGCGAGCATTCGCCCGGCGCCGCCGAACAGCGCCGCTAGACCTGCGTTGATCACGGCGAAGGCCGTGCCGACGATCGTGCTCGCCCCGAGATAGACCACCAGCGGAGCGTCGAGGTCGACGAAGGCCAGCAGCGCGAGACCGACGGCGAGGCCCTGCCCGGCGCCGATCGCCGCCACCGGACCGGTGGTTCCCAGCGCGAGCGACAGGCTCGACCTGGAGGTCAGGAGTCTGCTCCGAGCCACCGCCTCATGCGCCAGTGCGAGCGCGATTGCACCGATCCAGAGGGCCAGGGCAGCGATGAGC
>NZ_JBAVYV010000106.1:0-2367 GCF_049588435.1 Ilumatobacter sp. | reverse complement strand
GCCCGGTGCACCGGCGGCGGCCACACCGATGAGGACCCACCCCGCGACACACGCAGCGATCACGAGGGCGGCCGACGCCAGTCGGATCAGCATCCGCCGTGGGCCGCTGATCGGACACGGTGTGAGGACTTCAGTGGACGGGTCGTCCGCGATCCACCCGATCGAGGCACCGGCCACGATGCCCAGCACGGTCAACGGTGGCCCGAGGTCGTCGGTGCTCCGGGCAATCGACACGACGAGGGGCACGCTGCCGATTCCGATCGTCGCCAGGACGCGGGTCAGCCCTCCGGTTCGGATGCAGTACATCACCACTGCTGCGAGGGCTCGGTCCCGTTGACCCTCGCCAGCGTGTGGTGCTGCACGGTCAGCCACGCTCAACACGTGCTGCCCGGTTGGGCGACGACGCGATCGAATGGGCCGACGAGTCCCAGCCCCATCGCTGCCAACAGTTCGTCCGTACCGGTGGCCGGGTCGATCCACCTGTTCCAATCCGACTGGATCGCGGACTCCACCTCGGTCTCCGGGAGAGCGATCAGCGCGCGTGCTGCCTGAAGGTCCTGTGCCGACCACGTCACGCTCGGTACCGAACAGCCGTCCACGGCGGGGCGGCCGCGCTCGAACGCATCGGCGGACGACGGATCCTCAGACGTGGTCGCGTCGATCGCACTGCGCGTGTCGAGGCCGCGGGTGGCGAGCCAGAGGGCGACCACCCCTCGTGCCTGACCCGCCACCACCCGGGGGAGTCCCTGCGCGTCGGCGGAGGTCGGCAGTCCGACAGCGTGCAAGGCGAGCGCCCTCGGTGAATCCAGGAGGTCTCTGAGGCTCGACAGTGACACTTCGTTGGTGGGTCGCGTGAGTTCGGCGGTGGTCAGCCGGTGGCGAACCTCTGGCGGCAGTTGAGCGAGGTCGTCACCATGGACCTGGCGCACCGTCACCGGGCCGACGGAGGCGGGCAGCGCTGCGGCCACCGGCTCGACCCGATCGGCGATCGCGTCGAGGAGTTCGGCGTGGAGCGCGAACATGCAGACCGACACCTGTCCGTCGACATCGCGACACAGCTGGTGGTCTTCGGGCCGGGCAACACGATCGGCGATCCGATCGGCGGACGCCGCCGACATCGGACGCGTGGCTGCGACACCGGCCGCCGTCACGACGACAACGGCGATGACGCCGGCGATGAAGACTCGACGGTCGCGTCGGGATCGTGCGAGTGCGACGACGGACGCCAGCCCGATGAGACCGATGATCCACACGAGGTGCCACCACGCCGCTCGGTCGGTGAAGACCGGTGTCGAGTTCTCGATGGTCGGCGCGGTCGACAGCTCGATGTACGGGTTCCAATCGGGCGAGCCGGCCTCGTTGAGCGCCACGGTTGCGAATCCGATCGCGACCACCACGACGATCGGAGCGAGGCTGAACGGAACCCAGCGACCGAGAGCCACTCCGAGCGCGACCCCACCGAACGGCAGTGCAAGTGCGGCGAGCACATCGGCGAGCCCATCGAGGTCGATCGAGCCGTGCACCAAAGGGCTGCGCCACGCCGTGCCGGCGAGCATCACCGCGACGAAGAGCACCGCTGTCGCCGCCGGCGCCCACGCCGACGCCAACATTCCCGCCGTGCGCGTTTCCGACGAGGTCGCGCAGGTGTCGAACAGTTCATCGGTGTGGTCCCGGCTCGACCGCGTGGTTGCCTGGTGGGCCGCGATGACCACGAAGCCGGTCAGGGGATGAACGAACCAGGCCGAGTACTGCACACCCACCTGCCAGGGATCGCTGTTCTCGCTGCCCCACACGGCGACGAAGAGCACGATGGTCATCGCGCAGAGGCCAAGTCCCGCCCCGAACCAACCGCTGCGGACGAGTTGGCGGCCTTCGACGACTCCCAGCGCACGCACGATCTCACCCGGCGCCGCGGTCACCCGGGTGGCCTGCAACGTCGGCGCTGTGGGCGCAGGGGACCCCACGTGGATGCTGGACGGCGTCCAGCGTCCGTCGGCCAGGGCTCGGCCGCCTCCCCAACGTGACCAGGCGAGACCGACGCCGACGACGGGCAGGAGCAACGTGATGAACAGAGGGGAGCCGACCGCGATTCCGCCGACCATGGCGGCCGCGACCAGTCCGAGAACCAGCGGCTGGAAGCGGCTCATGACGCGACCGCGTCCGGGGCGGTTGCCGCGCTCCCCGCCAGCAGCAGGTAGCCGTCCTCGACGGTGGGTGCCACGAGCCGAGCGCCAGGTGGTGGTCCCCCGATGTGGCGGACCTGGCCGTCACTCGCCACCCACGCCAACTCGGCGCGAGGATCGCGCTCGGGCGCCGACCACACCTTGCCGTCCGCCACCGCGGTGAGGTCGGCGGGAGCACCGGCGA
>NZ_JBAVYV010000105.1:0-3002 GCF_049588435.1 Ilumatobacter sp. | reverse complement strand
GCTCCGTACTCGATGCCCGAGTCATGCACCCCGGGCGCAGCGCCCGCAACCACCTCCGGGCAATGGCCGCAGTGGCCGGGATCCCCGCAACACGGGTCGAAACGGTCCTCGCCATCGTCGGCCTCGAAACGGCAGCAACGCAGCGAGCAGGCGGATTCTCGCTCGGTATGCGCCAACGATTGGCGCTTGCAGGCGCACTGCTCGGTGACCCCGAAGTCCTGCTCCTCGACGAACCAGCCAACGGACTCGATCCAGACGGCATCCGCTGGCTGCGCACCTATCTCCGCGACTTCGCGGACAGAGGTGGCACCGTCTTCGTGTCGAGCCACCTCATCAGCGAACTCGCCATGTTCGCCGACGATCTCGTTGTCATCGGTGGCGGAAAGCTCCTCGCCGCCAAGTCGCTCGACGAGATCACCGAACTCAACGACGTTCAGGTCGTCGTCGAGACCCCTGATTCTGCGGAGCTCATCGCTCTGCTCTCCGCCGAGGGCGCTGCTGTGGACACCGTCGGCCGCCATCTGATGATCCGAGGAGTCACGAGGACGCACGTCTCCCAGTTGGCCTTCGACAACCGGATCCAACTCACCAAGCTCACCGAAACCGCCAAGTCGCTCGAAGACACCCTGCTCGACATGACCGAGGCGTCCGCCGAGTTCGCAGCCGCCTGAACACAGCCCAACTTCCGAACGATCGACGCAAGGAACCAACCAATGACGACCATCACGTACCAACCCACCGACCAGATGCCAGCCGCCGATCAACCGGCGGCACGGACACAGAACGACACGCTCAAGGCGTTGCCAACGACACTCAAGAGCGAATGGATCAAGCTCTCGACCATCCGATCGAACACGGCCATCCTCGCCCTGACCATCGCACTCAACGGAGTGGTTTCGTGGGCCATCGCCAACTTCGTCACCGACGAAGGGGAACTGTTCGTCGACAAGGTCTTCGCGTTCTCGACCCTGTTCACCGCAGTATTCGCCGCGGTCGCAGGGATCTTGATCTTCAGCTCCGAGGCACAACACGGCACCCTGGGCCCGACCCTCACCGCTCGGCCTGCGCGTCTCGCCATCGCAACCGCCAAGACCATCACTGCCGCAGCGTTCGGAGCGGTGCTCGGAGCAGCCGGCCTCGCCGCCGGGCTCGCCGGCGCATCAGCCTCCGACATCGAAACCGGCGATACCTCGAGCATCCTCGGTACCAGTCTCTGGGCCGTCCTCTTCGTGTCGCTGGCGTCGGTACTCGGTCTCGGAATCGGCATGATCGCCCGCCACAGCACAGCTGCCATCTCCGGACTCCTCGTGTGGTGGCTCGTCGTCGAGAGTCTGCTCTATGCATTCCTCGATCAACGACTCTCCCGCCTCCTGCCGTTCGTCGCCGGCAACGGACTGCTCCCACTCGACGACCCCGCCGCCAGCACCGAAACGCTCAGCGCCACGCTCTCCAACGCCGAGAACGCCCTCGTCTTCGGCGGCTACGCGACCCTTGCGCTCGCCGTCGGAACCGTGCTGCTCTGCCGACGAGACAACAACTAGTAGTGAACCGACGCACTACCAATGGTCAGCCCCAAGCGGGAAGCGCCGTCGGCACCACGGAGCAGAGCGACCGTGGACAAGCAAGCGAACAACGCCGGGATAATTTCACCGCATCCGGCGTCTGCCCGTTCAGCTCAGAATGTTCACGAGCGATCATCTCGAAACCGCCCACAGCCGGCACGTTGCGCACGCCGACCCGAGCGATAATGCGCGTCAGACCGGCCAACCGCCTCAGGCGTGTCGGCGATGCGCAGGGAGGCTTGCCGTGTGGTTTCCCCTGCTGCACGGGGCGGACATGCCGGCGTCATCCCGCTGGCGTCGCTTGCTACCGTGTCACCATGACGGAGATCGGACGAACGGTGTTGGCCGAAGCGCTCGATCTCCCCGCCAGCGAACGCGCCGACATCGCAGCCGAACTCCTCGCAAGTCTGCAGCCCCCCGACGAGATCACCGACGACGAGCTCGAGCACGTTTGGGCCGATGAGATTCGCCGGCGCGTCGAACGAGTGCGCTCCGGCGTGAGCCGAACCGTCCCCTGGGACGAGGTTCGCACCGACGCTGAGCGGCAGTTCGCTCAGCGGTGACCCGATCGGTCCGCTTCCTGGATCGACCGACTCGCGCCGTGAGTGACCTGTCCTGCCCGGCTGCGTCGGCTCCTGATCCTCATAGTCTCGGCCGTGACACGATCAGGCGACGGCGGCGTGCCTAGTTCGTGCCTAGAGCAGCGCGAATCAGGGTGGTTCTCGGCACAACATCGGAGGCCCCGAGCAGCGCCGAGAACCCCCTCTGGCCAGGCAAAACGTGCCCTGAGCAGGCGCGATGCGATCTGGCTCGGATCGCTTCCCAAGCTGAGAACGCGGGTTCGATTCCCGTCATCCGCTCCACGCGAAACCGCTGCTCAGACCTTCACCATGCGTTCTCGCACACTGCGACCGGGCGCCTTCGGCGACGCCGACGCCATGCACGGCGCCTGCGGGGTGGCGCTCATCGACGCTCTGCGCTGCCGGAACTTACGCTGCCGGAACGTCCGAGCAGCGTGACACCGACACCGATGAACCAGACGATCGAGCCGAGCCCGAAGACCATTTCGACCGCCTCGAATGCCGGCACGACGGTGCCCAGGCCGGCCGCGGCGGTGATGAGGCCAACGACGTTGAGCCAGCGGGGCAGCAGTGTGGTGGTGAGCCCGGCGATCGAGACCAGACCGATCCAGATTCCGCCGACGAGTTCGTTGCCGCCGCCGAGGCCGTTGGTGACGGTGTCGATCGCAGCCCAGACCGAGATCGCTCGATCCGGGTCGGAGTCGGCGAGGTCGGCGACGGCCTCGATGCCGATGTTGGAGATCATCCCGGTGGCGTACATCAGCCCAGCCCAGATCGCGGCGAACACCGCGGCGGCGTTCGCAAGGATCGGGGCCCGGTCGGCGAGCCGCTGCCGGAGCGCGAGTGCCAGGGGCACGAG
>NZ_JBAVYV010000104.1:0-7824 GCF_049588435.1 Ilumatobacter sp. | reverse complement strand
CCGCATACCGCAGCGCATCGGCCGAATCGTCACCCGCGGCCAGTCGCGCGGCGAGCGATCCACAGAACGCGTCACCCGCACCGGTCGTGTCGACCGGGTCGACACGACACGGTGGCACCGGAGTCGTGCCGTCGACGCCGACCAGTTCGGCTCCCGCTGCTCCGAGCGTCACGACGAGTCGCCCCACGCGCTCCACGAGCGCTCGACGACCACCGAGCAACTCGACCTCGTGCTCGTTCGGGACCAGCACGTCGCACAGATCGAACAGCTCATCGGGCAGTTCGGCCGCAGGAGCCGGGTTGAGGACCGTCGTGGCACCTCGCGCGCGGGCGCTCCCGAATGCGTCGAGCACCGTGTCGATCGTCGTCTCGAGTTGCGTGAGTACGACGCGGCTGTCGGGGAGGTGGTCGATCGCCACGGTCGCATTCGCTCCCGGGACGATGATGATCGAGTTCTCCCCCGCCTCGTCGACCGTGATGAGGGCCCGACCGGTCGCGACGCCCGCCCGCGTCGCGATCAACGTGTCGTCGATGCCCTCACCTCGCACGATGTCGCGCAGGTACTCCCCGGCATGGTCGTCGCCCACCGCGCCGATCATCGCGACGCGAGCACCCGACCGCGCGGCGCACACCGCCTGGTTCAGACCCTTCCCACCGGCGATCTCCGCGTAGTCGCCTCCGGTCAGCGTCTCGCCCGGCAACGGATGCCGCGACGAGCGCACGACGAGGTCGAGATTCAGACTGCCGACGACCACCACATCGAATTCGCTCATGGGTGCGACGGTAGCGAGACGGAACTAGACGAGACGGTCGATGAGACTGCGCTCGACCGCGCGCAGGTGCGCCACGCCCTCGCGCGCCGCCCCCTCGACATCACCCGCGGCGACCGCTGACGCGAGGCGCGCATGCTGCGCCGCCGACTCGCTGACGATGCGCCCGACCTCGTTGCGGTTCGCATCGTCGGACAGCAGCGAATCGAGACCCTCCGAGCGGAACAGACGCGCCATCACCTTGCCGTACAGCTCGACGAGCAATGGGTTGCCACAGGCGGTCGACAGAGCGGTGTGGAACTCACGGTCGAGCTCGCGGAACGCCGGGAGTGTCATCTCGTCGGTGAACCGATCGGCGATCTCGGAGATCTCGGCGCGCTGCGCGGGCGTTCCCCGCTGCGCGGCGAGCTCGATCATCGGGATCTCGAGGAGGCGGCGCGTCTCGAAGAGCTGCTCCACGAACTGTTTGCGGTCGTCGACCTCGTCGAACGACACATCGGGCAACTGCTCGGCGACATAGGAGCGATTTCCACGACGGACGACGACACCGAGCGAGAGCAGGCCCTGCATCGCCTCGCGAACCGAGGTACGCGCCACACCGAACTGCTCGGACAGCGATCGCTCCGACGGCACCCGCGCTCCGGGCTCCAACGCACCGGACGTGATCCGGTCGAGCAGCTGATCGCGAATCTGCGAACTCAAGGTGCTGCGCGTCACCGGCGCAAATCCGACACCTTCGTCGGTCGCGGCAGCAGTGTTCGTCATCGATCGCCTCTCTCCGTGGCCACTCAACGGACCGCTCGGCGCCAATCTAGTCCCCAGGGGTGCTGAAATCGGAGACGATGTCCGAACGACTGATGGTCTGACCTTTGACCCGACGAATGATCTTCCGTTGGTCTGACCATCAGACCTTTGCTAGATTGACGCTTCATGACGTATCCGAACACACTCATCTTCGTCGACTTCCCGTCGAGCGACCCGGAGGCTTCGGCCGAGTTCTACGACGCTGTCTTCGGCTGGGAAGTCGAACCGCGCCCCGCCGGCGTGTTCCACCGCATCGTGCCCGGCCAGAACTTCCAGGTCGACGACGGCTCCCAGGGCCCGACCGGCAACCTGCACATGGGCATCCACAACGCGGCCAACGCCCGCCCCCACCCCGACCCCGCCGGCGTCGAGCCGCGACACCTCGCCACCGACGGCCGCTCCACGCGGGTGTGGATCATGGTGAGCGAGGACGACTCGATGGATCGCATCCTCGGCGAGGCCGACAAGCGCGGCGGCGAAGTGCTGTGGCGCGACCACTACTGGGCCGAGTTCAACGGCTTCAACTCCGCCTTCAAGGACCCGTGGGGAAACACCTTCATCCTGTGGGGCAAAGGCGGCGACGACCCGCAGATCCCGGAGGGCTGGACCAATGAGTGACGCTGCCACGCACGAGCTGCGCCCGACGACGTCGCGCTGGACGCACCTCGCACTGCGGGTGAAGGACATCGACGAGACCATCGCGTTCTACCTGCGCTACACCGACCTCGAACTGCTCGACAAGCGCGAGGACCCCGACGGATACGGTGCCTGGCTCGGACACTCCGACCAGAAGGAGTTTCCCTTCGTCCTCGTCCTGGCTCAGTTCTTCGAGGGACACGACCCGTTCGCGCCAGCACCGCTGGCCAAGCTCTCGCCGTTCAACCACATCGGCATCGAACTGCCGACGAAGGCCGACGTCGACGCCACCGCGGCACGCGCCGAGGCCGAGGGATGCCTGGCAATGCCGGCACGCATGATGCCCGACCCGATCGGCTACATCTGCATGTTGAACGACCCCGACGGCAACCTCGTCGAGTTCTCCTTCGACCAGGGCGTGTACGAGACCGTCCGCGAGAAGTGGGGCTGACGAGCCGATGAGCAACCGGGACGGTGACCGGTCGGTCGCGCTCGACTATGTCGCCGCGCTCGGCGGCACCGACCCGGCCGAGGTCGCCGCGCTCGTCAGCGACGACTTCCGCAACGAACACCATGCCGAACTCGGGTCGGGCTGCGTCGGGCGTGACGAGTACGCGCGACGCCTGCCCGGCTTCTTCGCCACCTTCCCGAACCGTCGCTACGAGGTGATCGAGACCGCTGTCGGAGAACTGGTGGGCGACAGCCGGGACGGGAGCGAGGTCGTCGTCCGGTACCGGTTCGGCGCCGACGTCGAGGGCACGCGCATCGACATCCCCGGCGTGATGTGGATCAGCGTCCGTGACGGCCTCGTCACCCGGCGCCTCGACTGCTGGGACTCGCTGACGTTCTACCGCCAGACGGGGCTCGACCCGGCGTAGGCACCTGCGTCGGCGATCGGTCGCTCACGAGGAGCCGTTGCGAACATGCACGACCGTCGGAGCGGTCAACATGTCGAACACGGCCGAGTACTTGGTCGCCGACGCGATCAGCGCATCGATCACGTCGGGCGCAGCATCGGCGACCACGTCGAAGTCGACACGCACCTCGCTGAAACCCTTTCGAACGTCGGCATCGATGCCGAGCACGCCGCGGACGTCGATGTCGGCGCTCACCGTCGACGACACCTTGGTGAGCGGGATGCCACGGGCGGCCGCGCCGGTGGCGACTCCGGCCGTGATGCACGCCGCGAGGGCATGGAGAACGTACTCCTGAGGCGTCGGGCCGTGACCGTGTCCGAGTGTGGGATGGTCAGCGCTGAATCGGAATTCGTCGACGTGCAGGTGATCGGCGCCGGCGCCGTACCAGTCGTGAATCGTCGACGAACTCGCCGTTCCCTCGACCCACTCGTTCCTGGCGGAGAATCGGAACGCCGCGAGATCAGGGTTCTCCCTCATCTTGGCGATCGTGCCGAACAGCTTGGCGGTCGGCACTCCATTGGTCTCGTCGGCGACGGTAGGGGTTTCGGTGATGGGCATTGCATTCTCCTTGATGTTGTTGTTGGTTGTTGGTTGATCAGTGGTGACTGCGAGCGATGTCGCGTGCGAGGTACGACGCGAGGTGTTCTGCGAGGTCGTTCGCGTCGGGGCCGGCACCGTCGAGGAAGCTCGACTTGCGGCGACGCATGAAGGGCAGGCCGAGGACGTACATCCCCGGAACCGTGAGGACACCGCCGTCGTGGACCAGCCGGCCTTTTTGGTCGAGCAGGTTCGGTTCCAGCCAGGGGTAGTGAGGTCGGAATCCGGTCGCCCAGACGATGGTGTCGATGCCGCGCAGGTCCAGGTCGAGCATCGGGGCCGGCATCGCCGTGTGGGCCGGACGGGTCGGCTCGTCCAGTTCGGCGTCGAGTCCGTGCTCGGTCGCGTAGTCGTCCAGTCGATCGAGCAGCCGCTGTTGTTTCAGGTCGGCGGACTTCGCCATGTTGGCGAACGAGCCGGAGAACTGGGCACGATCGCCGTTGCGACCGACCAGTCGACCGGTCAGCGCGACGCCGTTGGCGGCCACCGTCGTGAGATCGAGGTTGCGTCGCTCCGGGGATCCGACCAGTTGGAGTGACGGGAGCCGTCGCGCCCGATCGATGTCGTCGACCTCGTCGAAGCGCTCGTCGAGTTGGCCGATGGCGTCCATCCACCAGTGGATGTCCATCCCTCGGTATGTCCGCGGCAATCGGACGTGATCACCGACCGCGAGCGTGACGTCGCGGCCCGACCGGCTGAGTTCATCGGCGATCTGGAGCCCGGACGCCGAGGCGCCGACCACGAGGACACCGCTCTCGCGGAGTTGCTCCGGGTTGCGGTAGCGGATCGGCGTGATGTGTTCGATGTGCTCGGGCATGTCGGCGGCGATCGCCGGGACGTGGGGGTTGCTGCAGGCGCCGGTCGCCATGACGACCGCACGAGCGGACCACGGGCCGTGGGTGGTGTCGACGACGTGGCCATCGTTCGAGCTGGCGATACGGCTGACCTCGACTCCGGTGATGATCGGTGCGTCGATCGACCGGCGATATGCGTCGAGGTAGGCGACGACGTCGGCCGCCGACATGTACCCGTCGGGGTCGTCGCCCTGGTACGACCAGCCCGGCAGCCGGGCCAGCCAGTTGGGCGTGAGCAGCCGGAGTGAGTCCCATCGCTCGGTCCGCCATGAGTTGGCGGTCTCGCCACGCTCGAGGACGACGTGATCGATGGATCGGCTGGTGAGGCACTGGCTCATCGCCAGGCCCGCTTGGCCGCCGCCGATCACGACGACCTCGGTGGTGCGTGTGGGATTCATGGGACTCACTCCGGGCTCGAGGTGTCGATCAAGCGACGTCGACGACGACTGCGGTCGGGTTGGCCACGATGTCGAAGACAGCGGAACGCTTCTGCGACTGAGCGACGACGGCCTCGATCTCGTCACGGGTTGCATCGGCGTCGATCTCGAAACGAACGCGGATGCCGCCGAAGCCGTTGCGCACCTCGGGGTCGATCCCCAGGATGCCGGCGACGTCGAGGTCACCCTCGACCGTGGAGGTGACCGAATGGAGCTGGATGCCACGGTTCTGTGCGACCGATGCGACACCGGCCGTCAGGCAACCGGCGAGGCCCATCAGGACCATCTCGGGCGGGGTCGGGCCGTTGTCCTCCGAGGCGAAGATCTCCGGATGATCGGTGTCGACGCTGTAGGGGACACGGTGGGCCTGGTCGTCGCCGAGTCCGACGAAGCCGTTCACGGTGCTGCGGCTGTGGGTGCCGTTCACCCAGCGGTTCGACGCTGCGAACGTGAACTGCGCCGCTTCGGGAGCGCCGCTCAGCATCTCGCGGGCTCCGAGCAGAGCCTCCACGTTCACGCCGTTGTCGATGATGTTGTTCTCGGTGATGGTCATGTCATTTCTCCTTGTTGGTTCCCGTTGATCGGGGTTGGTGTGTTTGTCGGGTTCCACCGTGACGGAGCTCGTCTGTCGATGCTTGGAGGTGACGTGGAGAAGTTCTGGAGGGGATCTCCAGCTCACCTCCAAGACCTCGGAGCCGCCGATCGTCACGATCGATGTCATGAACGACATCGACACGACAACCACCACCACCCCCACCGCGGCACTGCCGTCCGGCCACGAATGGGAGGAGGCCGGAGACGCATGGGGACGACGGGCCGGCGACTGGGCCTGCCTGTACGAGCACTATGCGATCGACGTGATCCACGCGATCTTTCAGCGGGTCGGGGTCGAGAACGGCATCTCGATGCTCGACATCGCATGCGGATCCGGGCTGGCGATTCGGATCGCCGAGGGGATGGGGGCGCGCACCGCCGGCATCGATGCAGCGGGCGATCTCGTCCAGATCGCCCGTGACCGCTCACCTGAATCCTCCCTCGTCGTGGGCACGATGTTCGACCTGCCGTGGGAGGACGGAACCTTCGACGCCGTGACGTCGATCAACGGTGTCTGGGGTGGATGCGACGCCGCTCTGGCGGAGGCCTATCGCGTCCTTCGACCGGGCGGCCGCATCGGGATCAGCTTCTGGGGCCACGGCGAACTCGATCTGCGATCGGTCTTCCGAGTGTTCGCACACCACGCGCCCGAGTCGCACGTCGACGGGATGCGCCGCACCAACAACGTCGCTCGACCCGGCGTCGCCGAGCAGATGCTCGAAGGGGCGGGATTCGACGTGATCGAACGGGGCGGGCGCGTCTCGACGATCGAGTGGCCCGACGCAGACACCGCCTGGCGTGCGATCTCGAGCGTCGGACCTGCCGTGCCCGCACTCGAACACGTCGGCGCCCGGGTCCTCCGGCCGCTGATCCTCGACGCGCTGGCCAACACCCGGGATCAGCGCGGCATCTACCGCTTCCGCAACGACCACCAGTTCGTGGTCGCCCGCAAGCCCCGCTGATTCACGACCACGACCGAAGGAGACCACGATGATCACGATCCCGACCACCCACAACGGGCCGCCACACTCCGCTCACGGTGGAGTCGCCGCCGGACGCATGGCCGAGCTACTCGACAGCCGCCGTGCGAGAGTCCGATTCCACTCCCCACCCCCGCTCGACGAACCGCTGACGACGCTCGAACGCCCGCTCGAATCGATCGAGGTGTTCGCCGGCAGCCGACACGTCGCGACCGTCAGCCCGACGGCTCCCCTCGACGTGGAACCGTTCAAACCCCATATCCCGATGGCGGTCGCGGTCGCCGAATCGCGATGGCTCGACCGTTTCGAGGGCGACCATCCGTTTCCGACGTGTTTCGGGTGCGGCCCCGCCCGGCGCGACGGGTTGGGTCTCGCACCGGGACCGGTTCCCGGGTCGTCGACCCACGCCACGTTCTGGGCGCCGGACGTGGACGGTCCGGTTCCGACCTGGATGGTCTGGGCGGCACTCGACTGCCCGTCGGGCGGCCCCGCCCTGACGATCCTGCCGACGGGTTCGATGGTGGTGACCGGCGAACTGGCCGTCGACATCGCTCGCCCGCTCGCCGGCCGTGAGCAGTACCAGATCCTCAGCAGGTGCAGCGGCCGGTCCGGCCGCAAGATCACGACCGAAGCTGCGATCGTCGACTCCGCGGGCCGCAACGTCGCGATCGCCGAGGCGACGTGGATCGCGATCGCGTCCGAATCGGCGCTGGCGTCATGAGCTGGCGCAACATCGACACGTCGTCGCGCCGGGCGATCGTCTTCACGCCACTCGAGACCCGCCGAGAGGTGCTCGTCGAGGCCGCAGTCCATGCAGAGCACCTGGGCTACGAAGCGGTGATCATCCCGGAGGGATGGGCGCTCGACGCATCGGTGGTGCTCGCCGAGATCGCGCTGCGGACCGAACGGATCACGCTGGTCGCCGGGATCCTCTCGGTCTGGAACCGCAGCCCGGCGACCATCGCCATGACAGCCGCGACGCTCGACGACGTGTCCGGCGGTCGTTTCGTCCTCGGGCTCGGAGCGAGCACGGCGGCACTTGCCGAGGGCCTTCACGGCGTGGCCTTCCGGGCGCCCGGCACCAAGCTCCGTACGACGATCGCGGAGGTCCGAGCGTTACTGAACGGCGAGCGGGCGTCGACATCACACGCCGCGCGCGGCCTCCGGCTCGGGCAGTCGCCGCGACCCGAACTCCCGATCTGGGTCGCCGGCCTCGGCCCCCGATCGGTCGTGAGC
>NZ_JBAVYV010000103.1:0-4705 GCF_049588435.1 Ilumatobacter sp. | reverse complement strand
GCACCGGCGCTGCCCGCGACGGCGCTCTGGGCCACCGACGGCGCCGACTCCGCCGTCCTCGAGTGGCGCGGCCAGACAGCCTCGGTCCCCGTCAGCGGCCAACAGGCGATCTGCGTCGCGCCGGGCGACAACGTCGTCCTCACCGCGGTGAACAGCGGCGGCCAGGATGTGCGGTCGCAGGTCTTCTAGAACCGGAGATCCGGCCTCTGTCGATTGCGTAGTGTTCACACCATGGCCGAGGTGATCTTCGCCAAGGCGTTCCGCCGCCACGTCGACTGCCCCGACGCGTCGGTCGTCGGCAGCACCGTGGGCGAGGTGTTCGCCGTCTACTTCGAGCGTCACCCGTCCGTGCGGGCCTACGTCCTCGACGAGGCGGGGGCGATCCGCAAGCACGTCGCCGTGTTCGTCGATGACGACCTGGTGACCGATCGCGTCTCGCTGTCCGATCCCGTCGGACCCGGTGGCCGGGTCCACGTCTTCCAAGCACTCTCCGGAGGTTGAGCCATGTCCACGACCGCACTCATCGGGACCCGCAAGGGGCTGTTCACGCTGTCGCTCGGCGACCCGGACGGAGCCGACGCCGATCGAACGGACGGCCCTTCGTTCGATCTCTCGGAGCCGTCCTTCCCCGGCGTCCGGGTGAGCAATGCCGTCCACGACCCGCGTGACGGCGCCCGGTACGCGTTGCTCGACCACGGTCACTTCGGTGTCCATCTCCATCGCAGCGACGACGGCGGTGCGACCTGGGTCGAGATCGCTGCACCCGAGTACCCGACCAAACCGGAGGGCGAACCAGACATCAACCCGATGACGCAGCGCGAGCGCGACTGGGCGACCGAGCTGGGCTGGATCCTCGAACCCGGACATCCCGACGAGCCAGGTGTCCTCTGGTGCGGCACGATCCCGGGAGGGCTGTTCCGGTCGGACGATCGGGGCGACTCGTGGGAACTGGTCGACGCGCTGTGGGAATTGCCCTCCCGCCAGAAGTGGTTCGGAGGCGGCTACGACGAACCCGGAATCCACTCGATCTGCGTCGATCCGCGCGGTCCTGGCCGGTTGGTGGTCGGAGTGTCGTGCGGTGGGGCGTGGCGCACCGACGACGCCGGTGCCAGCTGGGCGGTCGCGGCACGTGGCATGCGCGCCGGATTCCTTCCCGACGAGTTGGCGTTCGATCCCGACACGCAGGACCCGCACCGGATCGTGAGGTGCGATGCAGCTCCCGACGTGCTGTGGACGCAACATCACTGCGGCATCTTCCGATCGACCGACAACGGTGATTCGTGGAGCGAGATCGCCGAGGCCGGACCGTCGACGTTCGGGTTCGCGGTGGCGGTGCACCCCCGCGATCCCGAAACCGCGTGGTTCGTCCCGGCGATCAGCGACGAGGTCCGGGTGCCGGTCGACGGGGAGTTCGTCGTCACCCGCACCCGCGACGGCGGCGCATCGTTCGAGGTCCTGGCCGATGGTCTCCCCGGCGACTCCGCCTACGACCTGGTGTACCGACACGCGTTCGAGGTGGACGACACGGGCGAGCAGCTGCTGATGGGCTCCACGACCGGTTCGCTGTGGTGGTCGAGCAGCGGTGGCGACCGGTGGCATCTGGTGAGCGCCAATCTCCCACCGATCGCATCGGTCCGGTTCTGCCCCGGCTGATCCGAAGCGGTGATCGGTAGCGTCGACCGGGTGACCGTGATGCGTCGACAGGTGTGGGCTTCGATGGACGGCGACGCGCGGGCCGCCCTGATGCACCGTGGCATCGACGACATCTTCGACCCGGCGCTCCGCGCGTCGATCGGTGAGCTGATCGAGGACGTTCGCGTGCGCGGCGACGCGGCACTCTGTGACGCGCTCGCCACGTTCGACCACATCGAGATCGATCCGTCGGGACTGCGCGTCACCGACGACGAACTCGACTCGGCCGTCGTCTCCGAGGCCGTCGATCGATCGATCGACGATGCGATCACCCACCTCCGGGCATTCAACGAGGCCCAGCTCGAGCGCTCCGCAGACTGGAGCATCGAGTCCGAACCCGGTCTCACGGTCGGCGAGAAGGTCACGCCGATCAGCTCAGCCGGGCTGTTCACTCCCTCCGGAAAGGCGAGCTATCCGAGCGTCGCCTACCAGCTGGCCGTCCCGGCCGTCGTCGCCGGCGTGCCCGAACTCGCGCTGGTGGTTCCCCCGGTTCCGGGTGGCGCCGGCGAGGTCGATCCTGCAGTGCTCGTCGTCTGCCGCAAGCTCGGGCTCCGCGACGTCTTCCGCGTCAACGGGCCGTCGGGCATCGCCGGGCTCGGCTTCGGGACCGAGACGATCCCGAAGGTCCGCAAGGTCGTCGGGCCCGGCTCACCGGCCGTCACGATCGCCCAGGTCGAGATGCAACGCCACGGGATGGCGACGATGATGCTGCTCGGGCCGACCGAGAGCCTCGTGATCGCCGACGACTCCGCCGACCCCACGCTGCTGGCAGCCGACCTGTTGATCGAGGCCGAGCACGGCACCGACTCCTCCGTCGTCCTGCTCACGCCATCGGTCGCCCTCGCCGATGCCGTCGACATCGAAGTCGATCGACAGCTCGGCGAACTCCCCGGCGTACGCGCCGACGCGGCTCGCGCCTCGCTCGGCCCGAACGGAGGGTGCGTGATCGTCGACGACCTCGACGTTGCTGTCTCCGTCGCCAACGAATTCGCGGCCGAGCACCTCCAGGTGATCGTCGACGAGACCCGGCTCGACGGCGTGGTCGACGAGCTCGTCAACGCCGGCGAGATCCTCATCGGCCAGCACACCCCGTTCAGCGCAGGCAACTTCGTGATCGGTTGTCCAGCATCGCTCCCGACGAGTGGGTTCGCCCACGTCTCGTCGGGCATCACGACGGACACGTTCCTCAAGCGCACCGCCGTCGCCCGCGCCGACGAACGCGCCATCGCTCGGATGGCACCGTCGGTGATCGCGCTCGCCGAGCACGAGGGGTTCCCGGCGCACGCTGCGGCGCTCCGACTCCGCCAGGGGTGACAGGATGATGGTCGCGTGACCATGTCGACCGACGACCTCCACCCGGTCGAAGCCTCTCTGCTGTCGACGATCCGTGCTCTCGATCCCGACGCGATCGCCGCGACCGATGTCACCGGGATCGATCCGATGCTCGCGGCGACGTGGCTCGAAGCGCAGATCACGAGCCGGGTACTCGACCACAGCGCGCGCCGACTGCGTGCGACACGGGGACTCGGCTATTACACCATCGGTTCGGCCGGTCACGAGAGCAATGCCGTCGTGGCCACCGCATCGCGGGTCGACGATCCGGCACTGCTGCACTACCGCTCCGGCGGGTTCTACGTCGCCCGCTCTCTCCGGGCCCGAGCCACGGGGATCGACGCGGGAGACCCGATCATCGAGGTGTTGCGCGGGATGCTCGCGCGCTCGACCGAGTCGATCGCAGGCGGCCGACACAAGGTCTTCGGTAGTCATCCGTTGTCGATCATCCCGCAGACCTCGACCATCGCGTCGCACCTTCCGCGCGCGGTCGGCCTCGCTCTGAGCGGAGGCGTCGCGCCGGATGCGCCCACGACGTGGCCCGACGACATGGTGGTCCTGTGCAGCTTCGGCGACGGATCGCTGAACCACTCGACGACTCAGGGGGCGCTGAACTGGGCGGGGCACGCCCACCACCGCGGCGAGCGGGTGCCGATCCTGTTCGTGTGCGAGGACAACGGCCTCGGCCTGAGCGTCCCGACCCCGACCGACTGGGTTCGATCGTCACTCTCGGGCCGCCACGGACTGCACGTCGAGTCGGCCGACGGATCCGACCCGGTCGCAACGTGGCGGACTGCGAGCGCGCTGATCGACGACATCCGCGAGAGCGGCCGACCGGGTGTCCTCCACCTGGCGACCGTCCGTTTCCTGGGGCACGCCGGAACCGACGTCGAGTCTGCCTACCGGACGCCGGCGGAGCTCACCGCGGACCTCGCCCGGGATCCGATCATCGGCGCCGCGCGTGTCGCAGCAGCGTGCGACGTGTCGTCGCCGACCGACACCGTCGACTGGTACCTCGACACCTGCGACGCCGTCGCTCACTGTGTCGAGTCGGTGCTCACCGAGCCCGAGCTCACCACCGCCGAGGATGTGATGGCGCCGCTCGCCGAACTCCACGCTTCACGGACTCGTGCGCTGGGCGCCCCGCTCGCCACGGCACCGGACCTGTCGACGACCGACCGCCTCACGATGGCGCAGACGATCAACGGATGTCTCGCCGGGCTCCTCGATGATTCCGGTGACGTGATCGTCTTCGGCGAGGACGTCGGACGGAAGGGCGGTGCCTACGGCGTGACCCGCGGCCTGCAGAAGCGGTTCGGCGACCGGCGGGTGTTCGACATGCTGCTCGACGAACAGTCGATCCTCGGCATGGCGCTCGGATCCGCGCTCAACAGCCGACTCCCGATCCCCGAGATCCAGTACCTGGCGTACCTCCACAACGCAGAGGATCAACTCCGTGGCGAGGCGGCCAGTCTCGGTTTCTTCTCCCAGGGGCGATACCGCAACCCGATGGTCGTCCGGATCGCCGGCTACGGATACCAGAAGGGCTTCGGCGGCCACTTCCACAACGACAACTCGATCGCCGTGCTCCGCGACATCCCCGGCCTCGTGATCGCGTCCCCGGCCCACCCGGCCGACGCCGCGCCGATGCTGCGCGAGTGCGTGTCGCACGCCCGCGAGA
>NZ_JBAVYV010000102.1:0-3438 GCF_049588435.1 Ilumatobacter sp. | reverse complement strand
TGTAGGGGACCGCGGGCAGGCGCAGCAGCCGGCCGAGCGGTGACGGGACGTGGGGACCGATGACCGATGCGAGTCGCACGGCACCGACGGTCACGCCGACCCGGTCGGCGACGTTGGCGGCGGTCCGTTCGATGTCGGCGACCGTGTGGCCCCATTCGGAGGTCGGTCGGATCGGTGCGTTCTCGTCGGGCCGGGTGAGGGTTCCGGACCCGGCGCCGTAGACCTCGATGCCGCTGCGGACGATGACGTGTTCGAGCGAGGGGCATTCGGCGGCCGCGCCGAGGATCGACAGCGCTGCCCGATCGGTCAGTTCGGCGGCCAGGGTCGGGTTGGCGCGAGCATCCGGTTCCCACACGCCGACGTGGACGAGCACGTGCGGGTCGAAGTCGATCACCGTTTCGACGATGCGGTCGTGCTCGTGCGGGTGGAGGCGATGGAACTCGGTCCGCGTGAAGCGGCTCCGCGGGGGATCGGCGTCGATCCCCGAGAGGGCGCCGACCCAGGGTTCGGCTTCGAGCAGACTGGCGATCTGGGTGCCGAGTTCGCCGCCCACCCCGCTCATGAAAACGCGTTGGCCGGCCATGATGTCGAATCTACTGGGTGGAGGGTTCAGCGCAGGGTGTGGGCGCGCATGATGATCTCGCGGGCGAACGGGTCGAGCTGGCGGCCGGCGATGCGCTCGGTCACCTGGATCGCCTGTGTCGGATCGTCGACGAGACCCGACCAGCGGATGTAGCCGCCCATCACACCGATCAGTCGGTCACCGAGCTCGTCGGCGTGCACCATCAGCTTGGTGTCGTGGCGCAGCAACTCGCGGATCTCGGTGTAGAGCGACTTCAGGTACGGATCCGGGTGTTCCGCGTTGAACGGACGATGGCGGTACGGCATCTGGAGTTCGTCGTAGTTGTGCAGGTTGTGCGGTGCCGCGATGATCGAGATCACGCATCCGAAACCGTTCTCGCGGAGCCAGATGATCTCCTCCTGGCGGCGAACCCGTCGATGGTTCTCTCCGACGCCGCCAGGGCGCTCGCAGATCGCCATCTTGTCCTTGAGGACCCAGGTGAAATTGCGCGGCGTGATGCCGAGCGCCCACTTGCCGCGAAGTCGAGGTGCCATCAGCGGATCGAGTCCGCGGATGAGGGGAGAACGGCGTGTGGGGTACTCATGACGGCTGATCACGCTACCCCGTGCGGGCCGTAGAGAAAAAGTGAAACGTGCCCGTCGCCCGATCGTGAACGGTCACTCGATCGAGAGTCGCTGGTTCGAGCGACGCACCCGACCGACCCCGGCGACCTCGCATGCGCTCACCGAACCGGCCGCAACGTCCAACACGCGCTCGACGGCGGCGGCGTCGGGCGGATAGCCATCGATCGTCAACCATCGTCGAACGGCCCGGCGCGACAGCGCGAGCGGGGCAGCGGCGAGGGCACGTGCGTCGGTGGGGTCGATCTCGCCGGCCAACCGCTCGAGCAGGGCGTCGTCGGTGCGCAGCAGATCGGCGGTGCGAACGAGCAGCGGAACCGTGTCACGCTCCGCGATCGAGTTCGCGAGCGTCAGCAGCTCGTGGCGGACCCGGTTGCGCCGAAAGCGTGGATCGCGGTTCGATGCGTCCTCGATCGGGTTGAGCCCGAGCGATGCGCACAGGGCGATCGTCTCGGCGTGGCGCAGCGCCAGCAGCGGGCGACGATCGTCGGGACGCATCGCCGACAGCCCGGTCGCGCCACTTCCGCGGAGCATCGCCAGGAGAACGGTTTCGGCCTGGTCGTCGGCCGTGTGTCCGGTGAGCACATCGGGTCCGAGCAGCGCCCGGCGGGCGTCGCGGGCGCGGGCCTCGAAGTTCGGTCCGTCGGCGAGCTCGGCGTGCTCACACCTGAACCCGACACCCAGACGGTGAGCGATCCGTTCGGCCACTGCGGCGTCGCGGTCGGCATCGGGGCGATGCCCGTGGTTGACGTGCGCGGCGGTGACCTCGAGGCCGTCGGCGACGGCCAGCGCAACGAGCGCGGTCGAATCCGGCCCGCCCGACAGGGCGCAGGTGACCGGGGACGTCGACGGGAAAACGCAGCGAGCGAGGAGCTCGCGGGTGAGTCGAGCAGGTTCGGAGCTCAGAGGTCCTGGTGGCGACGCTGTTTGCCGCCCGGGTACTTCTTCGCCTGCACGCTCGACATGTAGTAGCCGATCAGGCCGATCGTCGCCAGCAAGGCGACAGCGACGAGGGCGACGCCGATCCAGATGTGCCAGACAGGTGCTCCGAGCATGCGATGAGACTATCGGTCGCGCCCGCGACGACACCGGTCCGATCGCGATCGGCGCGTCAGCCGATCGCGCCGTCGCCGTCGAAGTCGGTGGAGAAGCAGCGTTCGATCCGGGCGAGCAGGTCGGCCGGCATCTCCTCGTTCCGGCACTTCTCGCGGATGACCTGCTTCAGTTCGGCATGGAAGTCGAATGCGCCGAAACAGTCGGGGCAGTCGTCGAGATGCGCCGTGATCGAACGACGCGCGTCGTCGGACAACTCTTCGTCGAGGAAGACGTCGAGTTCTCTCAGCGTCGCCTCGCAATCGGGTTCGTCACATGCATCCATCATCGATCCTGGTTCGTCGTCGGTTCGTCGCGTTGCAGCCCGCGTGCGACTGCATAGTCGTGCAACGCCTTCTGCATCGCCTTTCTTCCCCGGTGCAACCGTGACATGACGGTTCCGATCGGAATGTCGAGGATCTCGGCGATCTCCTTGTACGCGAATCCTTCGACATCCGCGAGGATCACCGGCAGCCGGAAGTTCTCCGGGAGGGCTTCGAGCGCCTGCTTGACCTCGTCGTCGGGCAGCATCTCCATCAGCGAGTCCTCGGCCGAGCGACCCAGCGAGGCATCGGCGAAGGTGCCGAGGCGCTTGTAGAGGTAGAGGTCCTCGATGTCGCCGAGGTCGCTCTCGTCGAAGCTGCGTTGCTTCTTCCGATACTTGTTGATGTAGGTGTTCGTGAGGATGCGGAACAGCCAGGCGCGCAGGTTCGTGCCGTCCGTGAACGTGTGGAAACTTCGGAAGCCCTTGAGATATGTCTCCTGGACCAGATCCTCGGCATCGGCGCGATTGCGGGTCATCCGCATCGCCGCGGCGAACAGCTGTGGCGCGTACTGCATTGCCTCGTCTGCAAACACCGCCTGATCAGCCATCGCCACGAACCTACCGATTGTCGGGGGCGCCGACCAGCCGGAGTCGGCATGCGGAGCCGTGAGCGGCCGCGGTGCTCACCGCGCCAGGCGTTCGACCGAGTCGTCGAGCGCCTGGACGAAGCGGTCGAGCAGGTCGGCGAGTTCGGTCCGCTCCTGCGCGTTGAACTCGCCGAGGATCATCGCCATCGCGCGGGCTCGTCGCTCGTCGACGGCCGCGTGGCGGGCTCGCCCGTGCTCCGAGATCTGCACCAGGACGACGCGGCCGTCATC
>NZ_JBAVYV010000101.1:0-3563 GCF_049588435.1 Ilumatobacter sp. | reverse complement strand
ACTTCGGCCGGTCCGACGCGGAGCAGGGCTCGGCGTCGCTGGTCAACTTCATCGCCGCCTACGGCACCCACCCGACGATCCTCGAAGCCGAGACGCTGACCGACAAGCGGATCGCAGCCGAGATCTTGGTGTACGGCAACGCCGTCATCGACAAGGTGGACCGGCTCGCTGGCCTCACGCGCTACAGCACCGCTGCGGCGATCTCACAATCCAACTTCGCCGGTGAGGCGCCGGTGGTGTACATCGCACACGGCAACAACTTCCCCGATGCGCTCGCCGGTGGCCCCGCCGCGGCTCCCGCCGGTGGGCCGCTGTTGCTGGTCGACGAGAACGCCATTCCGCGAGCAACGGCGCTGGAACTGTTCCGGCTGAACCCACAACGGATCGTCGTCCTCGGCGGTACCAACGTGATCACTTCGCAGGTGTTCAACTCACTGCAGACGTACACCACGGGCACAGTCGATCGCCTGGCCGGCCCGAACCGCTACGCCACTGCGGCCGAGATCAGCCAGGACACCTACCCCGATGGTGCGGACACGGTCTTCATCTCCGCCGGGACCAACTACCCCGACGCGCTCGGCGCAGGTCCCGCTGCAGCTCAGCAGCAGGGCCCGCTTCTGATGGTGCAGCCCGGCAACATCCCGGCGGTGACCGCCGACGAGTTGGACCGCTTGAACCCGACCAACATCGTCGTGGTCGGTGGCCCCAGTGCGGTCAGCGAGTCGGTCGCAACCGACCTGGAGGCCTTCGGTACGGTGACTCGACTCTCGGGCGAGAACCGCTACCAGACCGCAGTCGCAGTGAGCCAGGCCTACTGGCCTGACAACAACGGCGGTGCTCTGTACATCACGACGGGGAGCAACTTCCCCGACGCCCTGTCCGCCTCGGCGGTCGCAGGCGTGTCCGCCGCTGCCGCAGCAGCGGGCGAGAATGGTTCCCCGATCCTGTTGGTGCCCGGCGGAGGAACTCTGCCGCAATCGGTCGCCGATGAAATCCAGCGCATCAACCCCGACAACGTCTACATCGTCGGTGGTCCCAATGCGGTCAACCAGGGCATCGAAGATGCCATCGCTGCACTGTTCCCGCCGCCGCAGGATCCGGAGGACAGGGCCGACTTCATGAACAGCACCGGAGCATGGGCCAACGTCGATGGCGTGACCACCACCGGATTGGACGATGTCGACTTCTGGATCGGTGGCCTGGCAGAGCGGGTCGACCCGTTCGGCGCCCTGCTCGGACCGACCTTCAACTTCGTGTTCGAGAATCAACTCGAGGCCCTGCAGTTCGGTGACCGGTTCTACTACCTGTTCCGCAACCAGGGTGAGGACCTCTTCGAAGGTCTCGAGGCCAACAGCTTCTCGTCCCTGATCCAGCGCAACACCGAGGCATCACTGCTGCCGGCGGAGATCTTCCGCTTGCAGGAGCCGGTGCTCGACATGGAAGCACTCCCGACTCCCTTGCCGCCGAACTTCGCTCAGGTCGCCGGTGTGTGGACCTGGGACGGCGACGAGCACGTCGAGATCCACGGCAACCGTGTCAATCCCGACAACATCTCGGGTGGCGAGGGTGACGACGCACTGTTCGGCTACGGCGGCAACGACCGTATCGAAGGCCGAAGCGGTGCCGACTCGATCCTCGGCGGCCAGGGTGACGACATCCTGACCGACTCGTTCGGTGACGACAACATCAAGGGTGGCGACGGCAACGACGCCATCCAGGGTGGACCCGGCATCGACCTGTTGCTCGGTGGTCGTGGCGATGACTTCATCACCAAGACCCAGGACAACTCCGATGGCGCCATGGGCTTCGCAGGCCTGGGCGACGACATCATCCTCGGTGGCACCGGACGGGACAATCCGTTCGGCAACTACGGGGACGACTGGATCGAGGGTCGTGAGCACGCCGACCTGTTGATCGGTGACAACGGCCAGCAGTTCCAGAACGATGTGGACGGCGGAGACGACGTCCTGATCGGCGGAGCCGGCAATGACGACCTCGATGCCGAAGGTGGTGACGACATCCTCGTCGGCACCCCGGGAGGCACCGACCGGTTCCATGCCATGTACGGCTGGGACGTTGCGACCTACTACGGGACCGACACCGGGGTCGACGCCGACCTCAACTTCAACCTGCTCCAGCCGCCCGACATCACGGCCATCCGTGACCGGTACCTCGACGTCGAGGCGCTGTCGGGTGGTGCAGGTGACGACATCCTGCGTGGTCTGGGCAACGCTCCGGACGACTTCGACAACGCTCCGGTGGGCTTCAACAAGCTCAGCGCGAACGCCGACGGCAGCATCGACACCCAGATCGTGGGTCTCGAGGAGCTGTTGCGGCCGGACAATGCGTTGGAGGACTACGCACTGCGATTCCTGAACAATCCGCTCGAGACCGACAACGACGGGAACTCCAACCTGTTGATGGGTGGTCCGGGCAGCGACCTCATCGAAGGCCGGTTCGGAGACGACTTCATCTCCGGCGACGCCTACCTGCGGGTCCAGCTCGAGCACAACGGGGTGCGCTACGACAGCGCCGCCCAGATCGAGGCAGGAATCTTCAACGGCACCATCAACCCCGGTGACGTCGACATCGTTCGTGAGATCGCCTACGCCGATGACCCGGAAGGAACCATCGACACGGCGGTCTATGCCGACGACATGGCGAACTACACCATCGAGGGCCCCATGGCCGACGGAAACTACCGGGTCGCCCACACGGGCGTCGCGGAGCTGGAGGAGTCGGAGGGTGTCGACATCCTGCACGGCATCGAGGTGCTGCAGTTCAGCGGTGGATGTCTGATCCTGGAAACCATGGAAGCGTGCGTGCCCGCAGGCACGATCACCCTCGAGGGTCAGATCGATCCGCCGACCGAGGATCAGTCGATCACCGCGACGGTGAACTTCGACCCGGCCGTGGTGACCAACCCCACGCAGATCACCTTCAACTGGCAGAACGGTGAGGTCGGTGAGGAGTGGGAGCCATCCGCCACCGCAAGCCCCGCACCGATCGGCAACACGCAGACGTTCACCCCCGGTGATGCGGATGCGCTGTCGCTCCTGCGAGTCGTGGTGACGTTCCTCGACGATGACGGCAATCTGCGCAGCATCGCCTCGGAGGCGTTGGCGGAAGTCGTCAACGTCAACGACGTGCCGTCTGCGGTGACCTTCAACAATCCGGAGCCGCTGGTCGGCCAGTCGCTCGTACCCGGGCCGTTCACGGACGGAGACGGGACCGAGGACGCTGCGGAGGCCGGCATCAACTACACCTACGAGGCATCCGCTGACGGGTTCGCCAGCTTCACTGTGGTGGCGACCACCTCGACGCCGGGTTCGATCGGCTACATCGTCCAGGAAGCCGATGCCGGTACCCAGATCCGGGTGAGGGTGAACTTCACCGACGACCTGGGAACGGCGGAGGAGATCATCTCGGCACCGAGCTGGGTGATCCCGCCGCTGGCGGTGGGTGCCACAGCAGCACTGAACGCCGCGGTCGGCAGGTAGTCGAGACCGACAGCGTTCACTGAACACGCGGGCCAGGGCCCCGACCTCGTATGAGGTCGGGGC
>NZ_JBAVYV010000100.1:0-2072 GCF_049588435.1 Ilumatobacter sp. | reverse complement strand
GTCCCGCTCGACGATGGCGAACGTCGTGTCGTCGATCGCGGTGATCTCTGACAACCCGACCCAGCCGCCCGCAGCGGACTCGGGTGCGTCCAACGGGTAGTGGAAGAACGCCCAGGTGCCATCGCCCGGCGTGTACCGACCGATCTTGACGAGCCCGGAAGCATCATCCTTCCATTCCCGCTGGAAGGCGACATACACCTGCTCGTCAGCGCCGGTACCGACGGAGGCAACGCCTTCGAAACCGTTGCTCTTCTGCTCGGCGACGACGTCATCGGGCAGCCCGATCTCGACGACCGTGCCGTCGGCGGCAACATCGAGCAGCAGGTTCGGCGTGAAGTCGTCGGCTCCGGGCTCGGCCGCGCCTTCGCTGGCGACCCACCAACCACCGTCGGCGGCGACGGCGACACCTTCGGGGTCGTAGCCGAGCGGCTCACCCGCGTCATCGACGAGGGCGAGCTTCTCGGTGATGAGTGCCGGCGTCACCGACACGTCGACGGAGAAGATCACGCTTTCCGAGTAGTAGCTGTCCTGGACGGCGTACAACGTGTCGGCGTCCACGGGATCGGCGGTGAGCCCGGAGAGCGCCCCCCACCCGATCGGGAGGCCGGCATCATCGACGCCGGAGTGGATGGTCGGGTACGACGGCACCTCTTCGCGCAGCAGTTCGTAGAGCGAGATCGCCGAGCGGTAGAAGCCCTCGGTCGCCTCGGATGCAACCACGAACAGGTCGCGGGACGGGATCGCCAACATCCCTTCAGGGGCCAGCCCGGTCGGCAGCACCTGCATCAGCTGCGGACGATCAGGCTTCCGCACGTCGTAGACCCCGACGAAGCTGCCCCGCTCGGAGCCGACGAAGAGGAACTGGCCGTTGACCGCCCCTCGGTACTCGCCGTACTCGATGCCCTCGGGCTCGGAGCCCTTGTTCTCGGAGCGGCTCTCCGGGTAGTGACCGATGCTGGTCGCCACGTGCTCGAACGCCGAACCGGCGTCGTAGGTGACATTCCCACGGGTGTCGAACATGGCGAAACCGCGTGAGCCGCCGAACAGATCGCCTTCGTTGGCCGTGGCGACACGGTTCCCGACCCATGCAATGGAGTCGGGTTCACGGGGGACGTCTTCGAGGCTACCGGCCGGGTCGATGATGCCGTCCTCGATCGTGTCGACATCGGTGAGATCCACCGAGCCCGCCGCCCAATCCTCGATGATGGTCGCGGTCGCCAGGTCGATGAACACCATGTGGTTGTTCTCCTGGAGCGAGACGGCGGCGATGTTGCCGCGGTTGATGTCGATGAACTCCGGCTCGGCATCGGTCGGGTAGAGGTCGGCGACGCCGTCGAGATCGACGAGAGTCGTAACCCAGGTAGTGGGATCGGATGGCGTCCTCAGGTCCACGACCACGACGTACCCACCGGGATACTGCTCCGGCTCACCGTCGCCGAGTTCCTCGTTCCGCTCGTTCTCGATGGCAACCGCGGCGTAGCGTCCGTCGGGGCTGACGGCCACCGAATCGGGCTGACCACCCAGCGGGATGGAGCGAACGACTGTCTGGGTGGCGATGTCCACCACGGCGAGCTCCCCGCGGGGGAAGAGGTAGCCGAGCGCGGTCACCGTCTCGTCACCGTCCGGGAAGATGTTGACACCAGCGAGGGCGAAGCCCCCGGCGACGGCGACCGACGTGGGCTCACGGAGAATCTGGAGCTCGTCGCCGTCGATGTCGACGAGATCGCTGTCCAGACCGAGCTCGAGCAGGCCAGCCGCAACGGGAGCCGCGGGGTCGGTGATGTCCACGAACCCGAGTGCGCCGGCCGCGCTGTCGGTGTAGATGAGCGTGTTGCCGTCGTCGGATGCGGCGACGATCTCAGCGACCTCGCTGCCTGCGTTGTCCTGTACCTCGAACGTGCTGACACGCTCGAACCCGCCGGTGCGGACGGCCGCATCGGCCCCCGTCGGCATGATGGCGAGCAGCAATGCTGCGATCGCGATGAGGGCGCCGAAGACGACGCCGGGGGCTCGACGAGCCCCTTCTATAGAAGCCATGTGAGTTCAGTCCTCCACGATTGTGATGGTGTGTT
>NZ_JBAVYV010000099.1:0-31649 GCF_049588435.1 Ilumatobacter sp. | reverse complement strand
GATCGAACGAGCATCCGAACGCCTCCCGGCGGCCGACGGTGCGCTCTTCCGGGGCTTGGTCGTCGGAGATGATCGGGATCAACCGCCCGAGATGATCGATCGATTCCGCGCGAGTGGGCTGTCTCATCTGACCGCGGTGTCGGGTCAGAACGTGAGTTTTCTGCTCGCGGCCGCTGGGCCGCTGCTGTGTCGCCTCCGACCGTGGATGAGGTGGGCGGTCACGGTCGGACTGATCGCCTGGTTCATGGCGCTCACCCGCTACGAACCGTCGATCGTCCGGGCGGGCGCGATGGCCGCACTGTCGGCGACTGCGTTCGTGCTCGGTCGGGAGCGGTCACCGGTGCGCATCCTCGCGGTCGCGGTGCCCGGGCTCGTGCTGATCGATCCGCTGTTGGTGTGGTCGGTCGGCTTCTGGCTCTCGGTGGGAGCGACCCTGGGCGTGATCGGACCTGGTCCGTGGATCGCACAGCACCTCGCGCGCATCCGTGCGCTGCGGCTGTTCGCGCTGCCGATCGGGGTGACGCTGGGGGCGCAACTCGGGGTGATCGTTCCGAGCGTGCTCGTCTTCGGGCGCCTGCCGCTGGTGAGCATTCCGGCGAACCTGCTCGCCGTGCCGGTCGCCGGGATGGTGATGCTCTACGGCATGCCCGCCGGTCTCGTGGCCGGGTGGGTGCCTGCCCTGGCGTCGGTGCTGATGTTCCCGGCGCGCATCGCGACGCGCTGGGTCGACACCGTGGCCGTGCTCGGAGCCCGGCTCGAACCCGCTCCGTCCGTGCAGTGGGTCGGCTGGGTGATCATCGCGGTCGTCGTGGTCGTGCTGCTGTCGATTTCACGCAATACTGCCGAGACCCATGGCGATCTACCTGTTGACCGGTGACGACGAGTCCCTCGTGCGCACCGCCGTGTCCGACCTCGTGCACGATCTGGTCGGCGACGGTGACCGGTCGATCATGGTCGACGAGTTCGACGACGACGAGTACGAACTGCGCACGGTGGTCGACGCGGCGCAGACCATGCCGTTCCTGACCGACAAGCGGGTTGTCGTCGCGCGCAACGTCAGTCGTTTCAACGCCGACGACCTACCGGCACTGCTCGGCTATCTCGACAATCCGCTCGACACGTCGGATCTCGTGCTCGCGCAAGGTGGCGACGGTCGGATGTCGAAGAAGATCCTCGACGGCGTCACGGCGTCGGGAACGGTCATCGCGACCGCTCCGCCCAGGAAGGCCGGTGATCGCGCCGGGTGGGTCCGCGAGCAGATCGACCACGCCGGTCTGTCGATCGACCCCCGGGCGATCCAACGGCTGACCGCATGGCTGGGCGAGGAGCCCGCTCGTCTCGACGGTGTGCTCGGCACCCTGCGCGGGGCGTTCGGCGAAGGTGCGCGGCTTGGCGAGGACGACATCGAGCCGTTCCTCGGCGAGGCCGGGGGAGTGCCGCCCTGGGACTTCACCGATGCGATCGCGGCCGGTGACACCACGAAGGCGCTGACCTTGTTGGGGCGCATGGTGCACGGTGGCAAGCGTCATCCGCTGCAGATCATGTCGACCCTGCACAACCACTACGCGTCGTTGGCGCGCCTCGACGGGGCGAACGCCCGCACCGAGCAGGATGCCGCTGCCGCGACGGGCCTCAAGGGCTTCCCGGCGAAGAAGGCGCTCCAGAACTACAACCGGCTCGGAGCACGTTCGACCAAGCGGGCGATCGAGTTGCTCGCTCAGGCAGATCTGGATCTACGCGGGGCGAAGGTGCTCGATCCGGAGGTCGTGATGGAGGTTCTCGTCGCGCGGCTCTCGAAGCTGCGCTGATCGGGACGATCCGGTTCCGGCCGAGGTCGGTCCGAAAACGACGAACGGCGCCGCCCGGAGGCGACGCCGTCGTACCGAATCGGAGATGATCAGCTGGAGGTGGTCTGCAGCTGCTTCATCAGGCGGCTCTTCTTACGAGCGGCCGTGTTCTTGTGGATGACGCCCTTCGCGGCGGCACGGTCGATGCGTGCGATCGCTTCGCGGGTGGCGGCGCTGTCGACATCGCCTTCGGCCACGGCGCTCTTGACGCGGGTGCGCAGTTCGGCGCGGACGGCCTTGTTGCGCTCATACGACTTGGCGTTGGTGAGAATGCGCTTCTTCTGGCTCTTGATGTTTGCCATTTTCAGTCCTTGTTGCGGAGTGTCTTCGAGGGTTTCGGAGTTCGTGTGTCGTACAACGGATCGATGCAGGGATCCGCTTCGAACAGCCGTGAGACTCTATCGGCGCTCGGCGAGCGGTCCAACAAGCGTCGCGGGCCACCGATAGCGTTCGATCGACATGGCCAGCACGAACATCCCTCTCGAGCGGATCCGCAACTTCTCGATCATCGCGCACATCGACCACGGAAAGTCGACGCTGTCCGACCGGATCCTCGAGATCACCGGGGCCGTGCAGAGCCGGGACATGAAGGCGCAGTACCTCGATTCGATGGATCTCGAGCGCGAACGCGGGATCACGATCAAGGCGCAGAACGTGCGGGTGTCGTGGAAGGACCACACGTTCCACCTGATCGACACGCCCGGACACGTCGACTTCGGCTACGAGGTGAGCCGCTCGCTCGCCGCGTGTGAGGGCGTCGTCCTCGTCGTCGATGCCGCACAGGGGATCGAGGCCCAGACGCTGGCCAACTGCTATCTCGCCCTCGAGAACGATCTCGAGATCGTGGCCGTGCTCAACAAGATCGATCTGCCCGCCGCCGACGTCGACCGCTATGCCGGAGAGATCGAGACGGTGCTCGGCATTCCACGTGAAGAGATCATCCCGATGTCCGCGAAGACCGGCGTCGGTGTCCCCGATCTCCTCGACGCCGTGATCGAGCGGATCCCTGCGCCCGCTGGTGACCCTGACGCGCCGCTGCAGGGGTTGATCTTCGACTCGCAGTTCGATCAGTACCGGGGTGTGGTCTCGAGCATCCGGATCATGAACGGGACGATGCGCTCGGGCGAGAAGCTCGAGTTCATCAACGCGGCTGCGACTCACGAGGCGATCGAGATCGGTGCCCGCCGGCCCGAGCCGACCCCCGAGCCCGAGTTGGGTCCTGGCGAGGTCGGATACCTGATCGCGGGGATCAAGGACGTCGGCGACGCGAAGTCGGGCGAGACGGTGACGACCGCGGTCCACGGCTCGTCGGTTGCGCTCCCGGGTTATCGCGAGCCACTGCCGATGGTGTTCTCCGGGCTGTTCCCGATCGACGGTGACGACTTCGAGAACCTCCGCGATGCGCTCGGCAAGCTCAAGCTGAACGATGCATCGATCACGTACACGCCCGAGTCGTCGGGTGCGCTCGGGTTCGGGTTCCGCTGCGGATTCCTCGGCCTGTTGCACATGGAGATCGTGAAGGAGCGTCTCGAGCGCGAGTTCGATCTGGCGCTGATCGCGACCGCGCCGAGCGTGGAGTACCTGGTCACGACCACGGCGGGCGAGACGATCAAGGTCGACAACCCCGCCGACCTCCCGGAGGCCCAGAAGATCGACTACGTCGAGGAGCCGTTCTTCAAACTCTCGATCATCACACCGACCGACTACACGGGTCCGCTGATGGACCTGTGTCAGACACGTCGCGGTGAGATGAAGAAGATGGAGTACCTCTCACCCGAGCGCGTGGAGCTCGTGTACGAAGTTCCCCTCGCGGAGGTCGTCGTCGACTTCTTCGACCAGATGAAGTCGCGGACGAAGGGGTACGCCAGCCTCGACTATGAACTGGCCGGGTACCGGCGGAGCAATCTCGTCAAGGTCGATCTGCTGCTGAACGCGATCCCGGCCGACGCCTTCTCGACGATCGTGCACCGCGACAAGTCGTACGCCTACGGCAACCGGATGTGCGAGAAGCTCAAGGAGCTCATCCCGCGTCAGATGTTCGACGTCCCGATCCAGGCGGCGATCGGCGGCAAGATCATCGCCCGTGAGACGGTCAAGGCGAAGCGCAAGGACGTCACCGCCAAGTGCTACGGGGGCGACATCACCCGCAAGCGCAAGCTGCTCGAGAAGCAGAAGGAGGGCAAGAAGAAGATGAAGTCGATCGGCCGCGTCGAAGTTCCCGGCGACGTCTTCATCAGCGCCCTCAAACTCGACGACTGACCCCCCTCCGCCCCTGCACCCCTCCGACCAGCCCGCCCCCTCACCCCCCGACCCGCCCGCTCAACCGGGTGTTTCCGTCCGACCGGGCGGTTTGCGTTGCTGAAAGTCCCGCCGAAAACACCCGGATGGAGTGGATTGGATGGCGTGGGGTGGGGGACACTCCGGGGGTGGGGGAACGCAATGTGATGTGGTTCCGCCGGGACCTCCGGTTGGGCGACAACCCGGCGCTGCTCGCTGCGGCAGCCGACGGGGCCGAGGTCGTTCCACTGTTCGTGGTCGATCCGACGTTCGCGACGGCCGGTACGCCGCGTCGGGCCCTTCTCCACGACTGCCTGGTCGCGCTCGATACGTCGCTGCGGGAGACGGGCGGCATCGGACTCGTGATCCGCCACGGCGATCCGGGTGACGTCGTGCCCGCGATCGCGGACGAACTCGATGCCACCTCCGTGGTCGTCAGCCGTGACTACGCGCCGTACGGGCGACGCCGAGACGCCGGCGTGGCCGATTCGCTGGCCGATCACGACCGCACGTTGCGGGGCGTCGGATCGCCCTATGCCGTCGACCCGGGCCAGGTGCGCAAGGGCGACGGTGACACGTACTCGGTGTTCACCCCGTTCTCGAAGGTCTGGCGTCGGACCGGTTGGCAGCACCCGCATCCGGCGCCGGGGGACGACGTGCGGTGGGTCGGTGCGGGATCGACCGGGGTGGTCTCGGACCCACTGGGCGAGCGACCCGTCGCAGGCTGCACACTCCCGGAGGCGGGGGAGGGAGCTGCACTCGATCGGTGGCGGCGGTTCATCGACACGTCCGGTGCGTCCGACGGATCGTCACGCTCGGCCGTTGCGGCGTACGACGACCTGCGTGATCGCCCCGATCTGACGGGCACGAGCCGTCTGTCACCCGATCTCAAGTGGGGAACGGTCCATCCCCGCACGCTGCTGGCCGACCTCGACGCGTCCGGGTCCGGAGAGGAGGGGCACACGGTGTTCTCGAGCGAACTGGCATGGCGCGACTTCTACGCTGACGTGCTGTTCCGACAGCCCCACTCCGCATGGGAGAACCTCAATCCGAAGCTCGACACGATCGAGGTCGACACCGGCAAGCAGGGTGAGGAGAAGTTCGCTCGCTGGTGCGCCGGCAACACCGGATTCGGGATCGTCGACGCGGGGATGCGCCAATTGCTCGCGACCGGATGGATGCACAACCGGGTCCGCATGATCACGGCGAGCTTCCTCGTGAAGGACCTCCATCTGCCGTGGCAGTGGGGAGCGCGATGGTTCATGGACCACCTCGTCGACGGCGACCTCGCTTCCAACAATCACGGCTGGCAGTGGGCGGCGGGGACCGGAACCGATGCAGCGCCCTACTTCCGTGTGTTCAACCCGACGCTCCAGCAGGAGCGCTACGACCCCGACGGTGCCTATGTCGAGCGGTGGGTCGAGGACCCGAGCGAACCGATGTTGGACCACCGGGTCGAACGGACCGAGGCGTTGCGACGCCTGAAGGCCGTGACCGGTCGATAGGTAGACTCGTCACACGATGTTGGACGACCGCAAGACAGCGATTCTCGCCGCCGTCGTGCAGGAGTACATCGCCACGGCGCAGCCCGTCGGATCGGCCAGCGTCGCTCGGACTCCGTCGATCCAGGTGTCACCGGCGACGGTGCGCAGCGAACTCGCCGTGTTGGAGCAGGAAGGATTCCTCGTTCAGCCGCACACGTCGGCCGGTCGGATACCCACCGACAAGGGCTATCGATACTTCGTCGACAACCTGGCCACGCCGGGTCGTCTGGACCGCACGAGCCAACGCCAGGTCGGTGAGTTCTTCTCCGCCGCACACGGCCGTCTCGAGGAGATGCTCCACCAGACGTCGAACCTGCTCGCGGATCTCACCCACAGTGCGGCGGTGGTCGTCGGCCCTCGCCCGGAAGCGGTCGAGGTGCGCAGGGTCCAACTCGTCGGACTGTCCGATCTCGCCGCGACCGTGGTCGTCGTGTTCGTGAACGGTTCGGTCGAACACGTCACGCTCGACCTCGTCGACGGAGACGACGACGACCGGCTCGCCGCGGCGAGCGCCCATCTGTCGTCGCAACTCGATGGACAGGTCCTCGGCGGGCTCCACGACGTGGCCGCGTCGGGCGACGCGGAGGTTGATCGGCTGAGCAACGCCGCGCTCGAGCGGATGCACACGATCGCGGCGGCCGAGCATGTCTACACCGGCGGTGTGTCGGAAGTCGCCAAGGCATTCGACGCGGTCGAGATCGTCCGGTCCGTGCTCCACACGCTGGAGCAGCAGTTCGTCGTGGTCTCGCTCGTGTCCGACATCGTCAATCGGGGAATGTCCGTGGCGATCGGGATCGAACACGGCGTCGAACCCCTGTCGGCGTGCTCGGTCGTGGTCGCGCCCGTGGTCGTGGAGGGCGAACATGTCGGTTCGGTCGGGGTGCTCGGCCCGACGCGGATGAACTATCCCCAGGCGCTCGCGACCGTCGACGTGGTCAGCGAACAGCTCGGGCATCGCATCGAAGACCGCTGAGGGGTCGCAACGCCCGCCATTTCCGGCATCCTGTGAGCCGTCATGGCTGACTTCTACGACCTCCTCGGTGTGTCCCGCTCGGCATCGGCCGACGAAATCAAGAAGGCGTACCGCAAGCGCGCCCGTGAGCTGCACCCCGACGCCAACCCGGACGATCCCACCGCCGAAGCACAGTTCAAGGACCTTGCTCGCGCCTATCAGGTGCTCTCGGACGACAGCCAACGCTCCCGCTACGACCAGTTCGGCGAAGCCGGTGTCGGTGGCGGTACCGGCGGCGGTGGACCCTCGGCCGAGGACATGTTCGGTGGCGGATTGGGCGACATCTTCGAGACCTTCTTCGGTGGCTCCGGTGGTGGAAGTCCGTTCGGCGGCGGACGCCAGCGGGGGCCGTCGGGCCCGCCGCGTGGACAGGACGTCGAGGTCATCGTCGATGTCGACTTCGTGCAAGCGGTGTTCGGCGACCAGATCGACGTCGAGTTGAAGCTTCCCGTGCGTTGTGACACGTGTGACGGTTCGGGTGCGGGCGAGAACACCCAACCGGTCCGTTGCAGCGAGTGTGACGGTTCGGGCCAGGTGCAACGGGTGCGACAGAGTCTCCTCGGCCAGATGGTCACCGCCAGCCCCTGCCAGCGTTGCGGCGGGCTCGGCGAAGTGATCGCGTCTCCGTGCGCCTCGTGTCGAGGTGAGGGCCGGGTCACCGAGGACGTGACCTACAAGGTCGACATTCCCGCAGGCGTCGACACCGGATCGACGCTGCGCCTGACCCGACGCGGAGCCGCAGGTCCGCGTCGCGGAGCGAAGGGTGATCTGTACGTGCATCTTCGGGTGCGCCCCGACGAGACCTACACCCGCGACGGCGACGATCTGGTGACCGAGGTCCCGATCTCGATCGCTCAGGCGGCGCTCGGCACGTCGATGGAACTCGAGACGCTGGACGGCACCGAGGACCTGGTGATCCCTCCGGGGACCCAACCGGGCCGCGAGTTCGTGTTGAAGCAACGCGGCGTGCACCGCCTGCAGGGCCGTGGTCGGGGCGATCTGATCGCCCGCGTCCGCGTCGACGTCCCGACGAAACTGTCGGACGACGAGGTGGACATGTTGAGCGCGTATGCGGCGGGCCGCGGCGAATCGGTCGGGAACGGCAAGGAAGGGTTGTTCTCGCGGATCAAGTCGGCGTTCAACTGAGGTGACCGTGATGGCTGACGATCGACGTCGAGCATCGTCCCACGTCCTGCTCGGCGACATCGGTGGGCAGATGATCGCTCTCGATGACGATGTGGAACACCACCTGCGTCGGGTGCTCCGGTTGCGTGACGGCGACGACGTCTCGGTCACCGACGGCGCGGGGAGTTGGCGGATGTCGCGGGTGCGGCTGTCCGGATCGACGCTGTCCCTCGAGGCGGTCGGTGAGATCGTCGTCGAGGAGCGGTCCGATCGGTTCACGCTCGCGACGGCGATCCCGAAGGGTGATCGGGTCGACTGGCTCGTGCAGAAGACGGTGGAGATCGGTGTCGATCGGATCGTCTTCGTCGATGCGGAGCGCTCTGCAGTCCGTTGGAAACCGGATCGAGCGGTCAAGCAGCTCACCCGTTTGCGTCGGATCGCCGACGAGAGCACGCGGCAGAGTCGGCGTGTCTGGCGGACCGAGATCGACGGGCCGGTTCCGGCCGCGGAGTTGCTCGGCGACGCCGTGATCGCCGAGCCGGGGGGAGCGCCCGTGCGGGGTGACGAGCCACTCGTGGCGATCGGCCCAGAAGGGGGATGGACCGAGTCGGAGTTGGCTCTGTCACCGCGGCGGGTCGGGCTGGGATCGAACATTCTGCGGGTCGAGACCGCAGCTGTGGCGGTGGCAACACTCCGCGTGCTTTTATGACGATCCGTGGTGGTCGACGACCGAGCGTGTGAGTAGTCTGGCACGTCGGCGCGGCGCGATGCGGCCGAGATGTTCTCGCTCTCCACCCGAAACCGATGGGACGGCCCAGCAACCGATGACTTCCTTCGACGAAGACACTGCAGATTCCACGTACAGCCGCCAGGTCGGCGATCGACTGCGCGCGATCCGCAAGCAGAAGCGACTCTCGCTCCAAGAGGTCGAGGCACAATCCGAGCAGGAGTTCAAGGCCTCCGTGCTCGGGGCCTACGAGCGAGGTGAGCGGGCGTTGTCACTCCCGCGCCTCGACCGGCTCGCCCAGTTCTACAACGTGCCGATCGAGCAGTTGTTGCCGCGTGAGATCACCGGGTCGGAAACGGCCGCGCTCGAATCGCCGGTCAACAAGAAGTTGGCGATCAACGTGGCGAAGCTCATCGAGATGAACGGCTCACCGTTCGAGATGCTCGGGCGGTACCTCCGCCTGATCCAGGTGCAGCGCCAGGACTTCAACGGTCGCGTGATCACCGTGCGCGGCGATGACACCCGCGCGATCGCGGCGATGCTCGACGTTCCGGTCGACCAGGTCGGGTCGCGACTCGACTCGCTCGGCCTGCTGTACAACCGGCCGGCCGACTGAGCTCCCGCTCGCCCGACCGTGAGGTCGGTAGGTTGCCCCGGTGAGCGCATCGAGTCCCTCGAGTCCTTTCGGGGTGTACATCCACATCCCGTTCTGCGCGTCGAAATGTGACTACTGCGCGTTCGCCACGTGGACCGATCGTGGACACCTGATCGATCGGTATCTCGACTCGCTGCAGACGGAGATCGTACGTGCGATCGACGCGGGCATGCCGGTGGCGTCGACCGTGTTCGTCGGCGGCGGGACGCCGACACTGGTGTCGCCGGAGCGGCTCGCTTCGATCGTCGCGTCGATCCCGGTCGAAGCCGACGCGGAGATCACCGTCGAGTGCAACCCCGACGACGTCACCGTCGAGATGCTTCGCAGCTACCGCTCGGGAGGCGTCAACCGGGTCAGCATCGGCGTGCAGTCGATGTCCGCGCACGTGCTGGCAGCACTCGGGCGCACCCACGATCGGGACAACGTGTCCCGGACGGTGGAGGCGATTCGTTCGGTGGGGATGCCGTCGTTCAACCTCGACGTGATCTACGGCGCCGCCGGTGAGAGCGTCGACGACTGGCGCTCGACGATCCGCGAGGTGGTGGCCTTCGACCCGCCGCACGTGTCCGCCTACGGCCTCACGGTGGAGGCGGGAACTCCGCTCGCGACGCAACCCGACCGGCATCCCGACGACGACGATCAGGCGGACAAGTACGACATCGCCGACGAACTGCTGCAGGCAGCCGGCCTCGAGAACTACGAGGTCTCGAACTGGGCGCGGCCCGGGCACGAGTCACGGCACAACTTCCTGTACTGGCGCCAGCACGACTACCGCGGGTTCGGCTGCGCGGCGCACTCGCACCGCTCCGGGCGGCGTTGGTGGAACGTGCGCACTCCGGAGCGCTACATCGACCTCGTCGACGCTGCGGGCGACGTCGAAGCCTCGGCCGAGGTGCTCGACGACGAGACCCGTCGGTTCGAGCGGCTGCAGCTGCTGCTGAGGACCCGCGACGGCATCCCCGCCGACTCGTTCAGCCACGACACGCTGGTTCTGTTGGAGGGCCTCGTCATCCCCCATCCGGACGACTCGACGCGGGTGGTGCTGACGCATCGCGGACGGCTGATGGCCAACGAGATCAGCCTCCGCTTCGCCTGACCGAGAACCGTCGACGCGATCGGGTGTGCTCCGGCCGCGGCACTGGTAGTCTCGGTGCCCGCTGAGGGCGCATAGCTCAGTTGGTTAGAGTACCTGCATGACACGCAGGGGGTCGGGGGTTCGAATCCCTCTGTGCCCACCGGGAAAACCCCAGGTCGGACCTCGTACGCGCGAGGACCGGGCTGGGGTTTCTTCGTTTTCTGAGCACGCCGGTACCCTGGAGAGCCGCCGCGCGTTCGGCGACATCCCCCCACCGGCCCCGAGAGGCCACCCGAGAGGCGAGGTACTGCGTGAATTTCAAGAAGGGCGAAACCGTCATCTACCCCCAGCACGGCGCATGCGTCGTGCAGGGAACGAAGAAGATGGAGTTCTTCGGCGAGAAGCAGGAGTACCTGATTCTCAAGACCGTCATCAACGAGATGACCCTCAAGGTGCCCGTCGAGAAGACCGATGACGTCGGCGTGCGTCCGCCGGTCTCGGCCGACGAACTCGAGGACCTCGTGTCGGTGCTCGCAAAGCCTGATCCGCGCGTGCCGTCCAACTGGAGTCGGCGGTTCAAGAACCACCAGGAGAAGCTCAAGTCCGGTGACGTGTACCAGGTGGCCGAAGTGGTCCGAAACCTCGCTGCACGCAACCGTGACGCGTCGCTGTCGGCGGCCGAGCGCACGATGTACGAGCGTGCCCGCGTCAACCTGATCTCCGAGATCTCCCCGGCGCTGAAGGTGTCGGCCGAGGACGCCGAGATCTACCTCGACGAGGCCCTGGCCAAGGGCGTGCTCAAGGACGGCGAAGAGGACGAGCCGAAGAAGACCAAGAAGAAGAAGTAGGAACTCGACCTCGGGGACGCGACCTCGTCGCTATCCGAGTGAGAACCGGACGGTGAGCGGGAGGTGGTCCGAGAGTTCGGCCCACTCGTCGCCACCGGCGGGGGCCGACACGGAGACGTCGGTCGCCGTCGCAGGCACGAGCACGTGGTCGAGGTGATCCGTTGGCCGCTCGGATGGGTTGGTCGGGGGTGGCGGGAGCGCCTCGATCCCGGGGAGCAGATCGACGATCTCCGAGGTTCCGTGATCGTTGAAGTCACCGGCGACGACGGTCGGGGTGCCATCGCCGAATCGGCCGGCGATGGCGGTGATGCGTTCGGCCTCGGTGCGGCGCTGCTCGGCGAGATCGTGTGGCGAGAGGTGCACGTTGAACACGCGACACCGTGAGCCGTCGGGCCGCTCGACGACCCCCCATTGGACGATGCGGCGGCGGAAGGTCCGCATCGACTCGGCGTCGCTGACCCGGTCGTGATCCGGGTCGATCAACGTGTGCGGCGAGAGGATGGTCGCGCCCTCGGCGCGATCTGTCAGGAACGGACGCCACGGATGGTGCTTCTCGTGCCACTTGGAGCTCATGGTGAGTGCCGACGCGAGGCCATCGGAATGTGAGCGACGGGCCTCTTGCAGTACGACCACATCGGGAGATGAACCGCGGATGACCTCGGCGATCCGACCCAGATCCGTCGGTTTCGCGCCCTGGATGTTCCAGGTCAGCACCGTCCATTCGCCGCCACCGGTCTCCACCGGCTCATCATGGCATCAAACCTCGGCTGGACACGCCGTGTTCGATGATCCGACCGCGAAGCGTGTCAGACTCCCCACATGGATGATGACGAGACCACCGGCACGGTCGATGAGAGCTCCGATGGATCGGTCGATGCCATCGGGTCCCAGCGGGTCGCCTTCCTCGGCATGGGCGTGATGGGAGCCCCGATGGCGCGACATCTCGCTCGTGCCGGCCATTCGGTGACCGTGTACAACCGCACCGCTGCCAAGGCGCTTGCGTGGGTGGCACTGAACGGACATGGGGCCTCACCCACCCCGGCAGAGGCCGCCGAGGACGCCGACGTCGTGATGATGTGCGTGGGCAACGATGACGACGTCCGCGAGGTCGTGCTCGGCGATCACGGGGTGCTCACGACGATGCGCGCGGGCACGGTGTTGGTCGATCACACAACTGCCTCGGCCGGCGTGGCGCGTGAGCTCGCAGCCGCGTGTGCGGCGCGGGGGATCGGATTCGTCGATGCCCCGGTCTCGGGCGGACAGGCGGGAGCCGAGAACGGCCAACTGACGGTGATGTGCGGCAGCGACGAGGTCGAGGTCTTCTCGCGCGTCGTCCCGCTGATCTCGGCGTACGCGAAATCGGTCGTGCGCCTCGGGGACGCGGGCGCGGGCCAACTGACGAAGATGGTCAACCAGATCTGCATCGCCGGAATGGTCCAGGGGCTTGCCGAGGGTGTCAACTTCGCGCAACGCGCGGGTCTCGATGTCGATCAGGTCGTGAACGTGATCGGCAAGGGAGCGGCACAGAGCTGGCAGATGGACAACCGGGCGCGGACGATGGCGGACCAGCAGTTCGACTTCGGGTTCGCCGTCGACTGGATGCGCAAGGATCTCGGGATCGTGCTCGACGAGGCGAACCGCAACGGTGCTCGGCTTCCGATCACCGCACTGGTCGACCAGCTCTACGCCCAGGTCCAGCAACGCGGGGGCGAGCGATGGGACACGTCGTCGCTGATCGACCTGCTCGCCAACCCCTGAGGCGCAGGCGAGGAGGACCGCTTTCGCCCAGCGCGTCGGTCGACAGCCCATCGTCGATCGGTGATCGCCGGGGTAGTTTCGAGTGGATGCGCAAGCCCGACGTGATCATTCCCGACGAGAACCCCCCGAGCGAGCTGGTCATCGACGACCTCATCGTCGGCGACGGCCACGAGGCCACGGCCGGGCAACACGTCAACGTGCACTACGTGGGAGTGTCGTGGTCGACCGGCGAACAGTTCGACGCCTCGTGGGATCGCATGGAGCCGTTCAGCTTCGGCCTCGGTCAGGGCCAGGTCATCCGCGGCTGGGACGACGGCGTCGAGGGGATGAAGGTCGGCGGTCGTCGTCGTCTGACCATCCCGGCCGACCTCGGTTACGGCGCAGCGGGTGCGGGTGGCGTGATCGCGCCGAACGAGACGCTCGTCTTCGTCGTCGACCTGCTCGGCGTGCGCTGACCCGCGCCACCGCCCCAGCATCAACCCCCGCCGTTCGCGTGAGGAGTGTGCGGTCGGTGGGCGCACAGACCTCACGCAAACGACGATGGCGCAGTCCTAGAAGATCGTGTAGCCGCCGTCGACGCAGATCTCCTGGCCGGTGTGATACGTCTGGGTCGGGTCGGCGAGAAAAGCTCCGACGGCACGGAACTCGGCCGGATCCGCCCAGCGTCGAACCGGCGTCCGCTTGACCGTGGCGGTCCGGAACACATCGTTCTCGTAGCCGCCTGATGCCAGCTCGGTGATCGTCCACCCGGGGAGCAGCGAGTTGACGCGGATGCCGTGACGAGCCAGGCCGACGGCCAACGCTCGGACCAGGCCGTTGACGGCTGTCTTGGCGGTGCCATAGGCCTCGTTGCCGGCCGCGCCGTGGACCGCTGACGTCGACGACACCGCGACGAGGCTTCCGCCCGTTCCCTGCTCGACCATCGTGCGGGCCGCTTCGCGCAACGTAAGGAACACCCCGTCGAGGTTGACCGCCATCACCGACCGCCATTCCTCGAGCGACAGATCGAGGAACCGGGTGCCGGTTCCGCCACGTCCCGCATTCGCGAACAGCCCGTCGACGCTGCCGTGTTCGCTCGCCGTACGGGCCATCGATTCGCGCACCTGTACTTCATCGCTCACATCGCACACGTGCGCCGTGATCGTCGCTCCGGCCCCGCTGTCCGCTGCGATCCGCGAGAGGACGTCGACCGCAGCGCCGTTCTTGTCGGCGTTGCGGCCCCACACCGACACCGAACCGCCGGCCTGGGCGATCCCCTCGGCCATCCCGAGACCGATCCCACCGTTCCCTCCGGTGACCACGAACGAGCGCCCCGAGAGGTCGATCCGGCCGCTCGTTGCATTGGCGCTGGATGGGGTGGTCGAGTCGTCGGATGTGTTCGTCACGGTCCCGAGTCTGCCCGGTTGGGTGGGCCACGCGAGAGTCGACGGCAGGGCGAAACCGGCTGCCGCTGTGGGATCGACGGCCTGAGCGACCACACTGGTGACGTGACCGACCAGATCGAGATCAGCGGGCTCCGAGCAGTCACCATCGTCGGAGCACTCCCTCACGAACGAGAGATCCCCCAACCGCTCCAGATCGATCTCTCCTTCGACGTCGATCTGCACGATGCGGGCCGGACCGACGAACTCGGCGACACCGTTCACTACGGCCTCGTCGCCGATCGGGTGATCGCGGTGGTCGAGGAATCGAAGGACCAACTCCTGGAGCGACTCGTGGCCCGGATCGCCGATGAGGTGCTCGCGTTCGACCGGGTCGAAGCCGTCGACGTCCGCCTGACCAAGCTCCGCCCGCCGATCGCCGTCGACGCCACCTCGACCTCTGTCCGCATCCGTCGGACACGTGCCGAGGCAGAGATGCCGGCACACACCGCGCACACGGCGTACGTCGCACTCGGTTCGAATCTCGGCGACCGCGAGGGGTACCTGCGGCTGGGCGTTGGGGGACTCGGAACGGTGACCGCGATGTCGGACGTCTACGAGACCGAACCGGTCGGTGGCCCGGATGACCAGGGACCGTTCCTGAACATGGTGGTCGAGATCGAGACCTCGCTCGACCCGTCAGCACTGCTGCGACGATGCCAGCGAATCGAGGCCGAGGCGATGCGGCAACGGATCGTGCACTGGGGCCCGCGCACGCTCGACGTCGACATCGTGCTGTTCGACGGGGTCACGATGTCCAGCGGTGACCTCACGATCCCGCATCCGAGATTCGCCGAGCGGGCGTTCGTTCTCGCGCCGCTGTCGGATGTCGCACCCGACCGGTGTCCCCCCGGATGGGAGACCTCGATCGGTCGGGACGGGATCCGTCGGGTCGGGCCCCTGTCGATCGGGTGACGATGGCGGATCGAGAGCGCGGAGTCCGAACTTTCGCGACCGTCGACCGACTCGACGCCGCGGCGGTCGCAGCGGTGATCGAAGCGAAAGCCGGTCGAACGATCTCGGTGTGCATCCCGTGCCGGGACGAGGCGGCCACGATCGGCCCGCTCGTGTCGATCATCCGTCGCAACCTGATGGAGGAACAGCCGGTCGTCGACGAGCTGATCGTTCTCGACGACCGCAGCACCGATGACACGGCGCGCGTCGCAACGAGTGCAGGGGCGCGGGTCGTGTCGATCGACGACGTGCACCGGGAGCACGGCGGCGGGCACGGCAAGGGCAACGCACTCTGGGCAACGCTCGTCGTCAGCCGGGGCGATTTCGTCGTGTGGTGCGATGGCGACGTCACCAGTTTCGAGCCCGACTGGGTGGCCAAGCTCGTCAGCCCGTTGCTCGATGACCCGACGGTGGCGCTGATGAAGGCGCTGTACCACCGGCCGACGAACTACGGCGGCGGCGGGCGCACGACCGAGCTCGTGGCACGTCCGTTGATGTCGCGCTACTTCCCGAACCTCACCGGTCTTGCTCAGCCGCTGTCCGGCGAGTACGCAGGCCGACGGACGGTGCTCGAGCAGCTTGCTTTCGTGCAGGGTTGGGGCGTCGAGATGGGTCTGCTGATCGACATCGAACGGACATGGGGCGCCGATTCGATCGGGCAGGTCGACTTGGGCAGCCGTCTCCATCGTCATCGTTCACTGCACTCGCTGTCGGTGCAGGCGGCCGAGGTGATGGCGACCATGCTCGATCGAGCCGGGGTCCCCGCAGCTCTCGCGTCGTCCGAGGCCGAGCAGGTTCTCGAACGCGCCGACGGCTCGGTCGTCCCGCTCAACCTCTCGTCGCGTCAACCCGTCGCCTCGTTCGATTCCGGCGGACGTCCGTCGTGAGCGGCGCGAGGATGCTCGTCGTTCGTCACGGCGAGTCGACGTGGAACGCCGTCCGGCGATGGCAGGGCCAGGCGGATCCACCGCTCACCGGCCGAGGCGAGGCGCAGGCGCACCGTGCGGCGCGCGCGGCGCTCGGTCACGGTCCGTTCGATGCGGTGGTGTCATCGGATCTGCAGCGGGCGCGCTCGACGGGGGCGATCATCGCCACCGAACTCGGGATCGACCTCCTCGATGCCGACGTCGATCTCGCGGAGCGTTCGGCTGGAGAGTGGGAAGGGCTGACGCGCGTCGAGATCGAGGAGCGCTACCCCGGCTTCCTGTCCGACGGTCGCCGGCCGCCCGGATATGAGTCCGACGAGTCGATCGTCGGGAGGTCGACCGACGCGCTGCGCCGGCTGAGCGACCGACATCCCGAGGCGACGTTGCTCGTCGTTTCGCACGGCGGGATCATCCACGCCCTCGAGAAGGCCCATGCCGGTGACGACGGATGGCAACGTCTCGACAATCTCACCGGCCGCTGGTTCGCGGTGACCGGTGAGTCGGTTGCCCCCGTCGGATCACGCGTCGCACTGGTCCTCGACGGGGCGCCCACCATCCCGCCCCCCGATCCCAACTACGCCTGACCGGCCGGACAACCGGTGTCAGGCACCAGTTGTCCGGTCAGATGCCGGCGGCCGCCTGGAAGCGACGAATCTTCTCCGGGTAGTGCGCCCGCCCGTACTCGGGCCGTTGGCGGACGACGATGTCGAGCAGTTCGTCGTGCTGCGCCGTCTCCTTCCACGGCAGGGCGATGTAGAGCGGGAGACCGAATCGACGAAGTTCGTCCAGATTCGAGTAGACGATCTTCTGGTACTCGAAGCGCTGCTCCCACAGCCAGTTCGGCGGAGCGAAGCCCGTCCCGGGGTCGACGATGCAGCGCGAGCGGAGGCCGAACCGATCGGCATCGGCGAGACGTGCCTCGAAGAAGTCGATCATCACCTGCACCGGATCGGCGTCGACCATGCTCATCGCTCGCGGGTTCGGCCCGGACAGGAACGGCACGACGATCGGGACGTCGTAGTCGGACGCGACCTGCCACATCTCGTCGCTCTGCATGCCGTCCGCAGCGTTGATCACCGTCGCACCCGCCTCGAGTGAGCGGCGCACGACCTCGGGCCGCCACGAGTCGATCGAGACGTCGACGCCGAGGGCGGCGAGCGCCGGAATCAGGTGTTCGACTCGCGCCCACTCCTCGCTCCGATCGACGACGTCGGCGAAGTCGGTCGATCCCTGTCCACCGAGATCGATGGCATCCGCGCCGCTGGCGAGCAGGTGCTGCGCACGTTCGACGGCCTCGTCGGGCGTGGTGGCGATCGAGTCGAGCGCGAGCGAGTCGGGGCTGGCGTTGACGACACCGTAGATGATCACGGTTGCGAACGTACCGAATGTTCATCGGTGCCTGGCACCAACGAACATTTTGGATGCGAAGATGGCCCCATGACGATCTACGAGTCGGATCACGAACTGTTCCGAGACAGCTTCCGAGCCTTTGCTGCACAGGAGATGGGCCCTCACGTCGAGCAGTGGGAGCGTGACGGGATCATGGACCGGTCCGTGTATCTCGAAGCGGGCAAGCACGGGTTCATCGGGATGGCGGTGCCGGAGGAGTTCGGTGGCGGCGGCGTGCGCGATTTCCGCTTCAACGCCGTGCTGAACGAGGAGGTCGCCCGGGCCAATCTCGGCGGTGGCGGACTCGGAATGATGCTCCACAACGACATCACGACCCCGTACTTCATCGAGTACTGCAACGAGGAGCAGCGTCGGCGCTGGCTCCCCGGGATCGCGTCAGGCGAGCTGATCACCGCGATCGCGATGACCGAGCCCGGAACCGGGTCGGACCTCCAGTCGATCGCCACGACAGCGGTCCGCGACGGAGACGAATGGGTCGTGAACGGCGCGAAGACGTTCATCACGAACGGCATCAACTCCGACCTCGTGATCGTCGCCTGCAAGACCAGCGAGAACGCAGCGGATTCCGGGAACGGCTCGATGTCGCTCCTCGTGGTCGAGCGTGGGATGCTCGGCTTCGAGCGTGGGCGCAACCTCGACAAGATCGGGCAGCACTCCGCCGACACCTCGGAGCTGTTCTTCTCCGACGTGCGCGTGCCGGCGGCGAACGTGCTCGGCGAAATCGGCCGAGGCTTCGACTACCTCAGCTTCAACCTCGCGCAGGAGCGTCTCTCGATCGGCCTGTACGGCGTCGCAGCGTCGCGCGCCGCGCTCGAATGGACGATCGAGTACGTGAAGGAGCGCACCGCCTTCGGCAAGCCGATCTCGTCGTTCCAGAACACGAAGTTCGTTCTCGCCGAGATCGCCACCGAGCTCGATGTCACGCAACCGTTCATCGACCAGTGCGTGATGAAGCTCAACGCTCGCGAGCTGTCGCCGGCCGACGCTGCGAAGTCGAAGCTGTGGGGCAGCGAGCTCCAGAAGCGGACGACCGATCGCTGCCTCCAGCTGTTCGGTGGCTACGGATACATGACCGAATACCCGATCGGGTCGGCGTACGTCGATGCGCGCATCTCGACGATCTACGGCGGAACCTCGGAGATCATGAAGACGATCATCAGCAAGGACGTGCTCGCGTGACCGAGCTCAGGCAGCGCTGGACCAGCGGTGACGCGACGCTCGGCGCGTGGATGACGAGCGACTCGAGCGCGGTGGCCGAGCTCGTCGGCGATGCCGGATTCGACTACGTGAACATCGACATGCAGCACGGCCTCGCGGACTATTCCGACGTGGTCGACATGATGTGTGCGCTCGAGTCGTCATCGGCGACGGTGACGTGCCGGGTTCCGTGGAACGAGCAGGGGATCATCGGGCGCGTTCTCGACGCCGGGGCGATGGGTGTGATCATCCCGATGGTCAACACGGTCGAGCAGGCCGAGCGCGCGGTGGCAGCCTGTCGGTACGCCCCGGACGGAGCGCGGAGTTACGGTCCGGTCCGTGCCGCACGGGTCAATGGGCCCGACTATCACAGCAGCGCCAACGAGCGGGTTGCGTGCATTCCGATGATCGAGACCGTCGAGGCGTTGAACAACCTCGACGACATCCTCGCCGTTCCGGGCATCGACGCCGTCTACGTCGGCCCGGCCGATCTCAGCCTGACGCTGGGCCTCGAACCGAAGGGTGACCACGACGACGAGTCGTTCAACGACGCGTTGAGGCAGATCCTGGACGCATGCGATCGTCACGGTGTCGTGGCCGGGATCCACGCCAATCCACAGCTCGCAGCCACGCGCCTCGCGCAGGGATTCCGGATGGTGACCGTCACATCCGATCTGCAGGCGCTCGGCACCGGATTGGTTGCGGCGCTCGCCGCAGGTCGTACCACGGCGCCAGACGGCACCGGCGACCAGCTCTACTGATCTCGCCGGTTCGGCGCCGGTCGAGGCGGCAGGTCGCGCCACAGACGCTCGCGCAGCTCCCAGGTCGGGAGCTCCCCGGCGGCGACCATCGCCGCGCTGAGGTTGGCGAGCACCTGGTGCATGCCCTGGATGGCGTTGCCGTCGAGGTGTTGCCACGGCGATGAGGCGAGCTCATCGGTGCGGTGCTCGATCTCGGCCTTCAACGCTGCGCCATCGGGCGTGGTCCGCCCATCGGCGACCAGGCCACGAGCGCTCAGGCGGTCGACCCCGTCGTCCCACGCCGCGTCATCCCAGCCGGTGACCCGTTGGAGGAGGTCGCGAGGCATGTGGCCGTCCGTGGCGTGCAGGACGTGGCACTCCACCGCGTCGAGGCCCTCGGCCACGGTCACCACCCAATGGGAGTCGCCCCGATGCTCGCGCAACACGGTACATGCCTGCCACAACACCCCGATCGGCTCGTCGGACCATTCGAGCCCGAGGTGGGCGGCGCACAGCGGACGCGCACCGACGTCGCAGGCGAGTGCGGCCGCTCGGACCGTGGCCGCAGCCGACGCGATGTCCTCAGGCGTGATCGACGATCCTGCGACTCGTCGCAGCGTGCGAGTGGCCCCATCCAGGCGTGCTCCGGCGATCGCAGCCGGGGTCGCTTGCTCCCAGACGAGTGGAATCGCACCGCCGACCTTGCTCGGAGCGAACCCGAACAACACCGCACACGCAACCTCGGCACCGATGGGGCCGAGTGCACACAGCCGCGATCCGAAGTACTGCAACTCGGGATCGTCGAGCCCGATCGAGGACAACGCTGCCTGAGTCTCCGACGTTCGGTACGCCGCTTGGTGGCAGGGCTCGATCACTCGCCACAGGTCACGGACAGCAACGGATCCCATCGGAGGCATCATGGCAGCAGGGTCCGTCTGCCATCGACTCGCATCAGGCCCCGCTTCCCTCGGCGTCCCACCGGCGAACGCGTGAGGAGCTTGCGCTGCCACGCCGCACACTCCTCACGCGAAGCGTGGTGGTGACGAGGGGAGCGGCGGTGGTCAGGACTCGGACGAGTGGGTCTCGACGCGCAGCTTCAGCGCTTCGAGCGCCGGTGGGAGGCCGGCCGCCGCACGGGACCACACCAGCTTCATCGCCCAGCCGAAACCGGTCCGCCCCTGGACGCCCTGGCGATAGGTGACGCGGCACGATGCTCCGTCGTCGAGCGATTCGAGACGAACCGACTCGGCGAGTGCCCCGAGGATCGGCAGCTTGCTCCCGGTGACCCCGAATGCGAAGTGCTCGTTCTCATCCCACACGGTGAACTCCTCGTCGATCGGGAGTCGTTGTGCGGTCACCCGTCGGGTCCCGCCGACACCGGTCGCCGTCGGCCCGGACTCGACACGATCGAGCGCCGTGAACCATTCGGGCCACGATTCGTGATCGGCGATCTCGGCCCACACCGCACTCGGCGGCGCGTGGATCACGATCGACTCGTCGACGACGATCGGGGCGCTGTCGATCCACTCGGGCGGATGAACGGGATGCGATGGCATGGACCAACACTATGCGGCCGTTTCGTCGACCGGGGTTCTGTCTCACATACGGTCGCGTCGCATGAACGCGGACGAGTACCCCCTGCCGAACATCTCCAACGATCTGACCGGCCAGGTCGCGCTGGTCACGGGCGCGACGTCAGGACTCGGGCGTCGCTTTGCCCGGGTGCTCGCCGCCTCGGGCGCCAACGTGATCGCCGCGGGGCGTCGTCGTGAGCGCCTCGACGAGGTCGTGGCGGAGATCGAATCGTCCGGCGGGACGGCCGTCGGTGTGGAGATGGACATGACCGACACGGCGAGCATCCTCGCCGGGGTGGACGCCGGAGCTGCAGCCGTCGGCACGATCACGATCCTCGTCAACAACGCCGGCATCCCGGATGCCCAGCGAGCGCACAAGATGTCGATCGACCTGATCGACCGGGTGTTCGACACGAATCTGCGCGGGCCCTACGTCCTGTCGTGTGAGATCGCGCGGCGCCTGATCGACGAGAAGCGGCCGGGTCGTCAGATCAACATCTCCAGCGTCTCCGCGACGAACTACGACGGCCACGGTGCTGCCCTGTACTCGATCACGAAGGCCGGGATCGCCCGGATGAGCGAGGTGTTGGCCGTCGAATGGGCCCGCAACCACATCAACGTCAACTGCATCGCGCCCGGAGCGTTCCGCAGCGAGATGATGGACGGCATGATCGAGCGGATGGGTGACTTCAGTTCCGCGATGCCTCGCAAGCGTCTGGGCGATCCGGCGCAGCTCGACTCGACCCTGCTCTACCTGTGTTCTCCGGCCTCGGACGCAGTGACCGGAACGACGATCAAGGTCGACGACGGCCAGAGCCCTCGTTGAGGTCGCGCCAGCCACGGTTTGCCAGACTCGGCTGATGAGCGAGAGCGCACCGACGACCGATCCGATCCATGCCTGCATCGAACGTTGGCACGATCACATGCGCGGGCGCCTCGAGGGAGGACTCGACGCGATCCTGCACCCCGACGTCGTGTTCCTGTCTCCGATCGTCTTCACGCCCCAGGAAGGTCGTGAGATCACCAAGCTCTACCTGACGGCGGCGGGCGGCACCCTCGGCGGCGAATCCGACGAGACCGCCGGCGGCGACTCGGGCTCGGGCGGTGGGTTCGGATACACGAAGCAGATCTGCCAGGGCAACTCGGCAATGCTCGAGTTCGAGACCCAGGTCGAGGGCAAGTACGTCAACGGGGTCGACATCATCACGTGCGACGACGACGGGATGATCGTCGAGTTCCGGGTGATGATCCGACCGCTCCAGGCGATCAACCTCGTCCACGCCCAGATGAAGGCGATGCTCGAACGCCTCAGTTCCTGAAAATGCGCGCTGGTGCCTGGCACCGACGCGCATTCACTCGCCGTCGGGGTACTCGCCCTGGACGTTGACCGTCACGTTGATCCGGTCGGAGCTGTTGGTCGGTCCGTCGGCATCGGCAAGGCCGAGCCATGCGATCAGCGCGTCCTGGTCACCCGGTCGCAGCCGGGCGCAGCCCTTGCTCTGCGGTGTGGTCGGGACGTTGTTCGCTCCGTGGATCGCCTGTCCGCCGTCGAAGTAGAGCGGGCGGTACATGTTGCCGCTGAGCGGGTTGTCGATCGGGACGGGGTAGTCGGTGCTGTCGTGCCAGCCGTCGTTGTCGAGCGCCGGGTCGTAGCGGAAGGCTCGTGACCGGTCCTGGTCGCGGGTTTCGAAACCGGCTTCTCCGGTCGACGTCGGGAACACGAAGTTCAATTGGTCGGCACCGCTGCCGACGAACATCATCTGACACGTCCGGTCGATCAGGATCCAGCGGTCCGAGTTCAGCGCGGTCGTGAACGGCGGGTTCAACGTTTCGGCCGCCATCAGGGCCTTCTCGTCGGCGCTGCCCGGTTCCATGTCGCCGAGTGTGACCGGAAGACCGAGACTGAGGCGCGCTGCACAGAGGCGCTGCTCGGTGACGGGTCCCGAGATCCCGTCGACGAGGAGGTCCCGGATCCCGAGGCCGGCGAAGAGCTCGTTGAGCTTCTCCTGCTGAGCCTGGACTCCGGCGCGTTCCTCGGATTCGACGACGGCCGCATTGCGTTCCCGCTCGGATCCGGTGACGTCGTCGAGGCCGTTGTCGACGCAGATGTCGAGCAACTGCCCCGGGTAGATCGTCTCGCCCTCGATGCCGTTCTCGGCGCGGACGTTCGCCACGGTGATCGTCTCGTCGTCGTAGCTGTCGGCGATCGCACCGAGCGAGTCGCCGGATCGGACCTCGACCACGCAGTCCGGGGCGTACACGTCGAGTTCGGGCACCGTGGTCGTCGTCGTGCTCGTGGATGTCGTCGTGCTCGACGTCGAGCTGGTCGGCGGTGTGGTGGTGGTGCTGGTGGTCGTCGGTTCCGCGGTGGTCGAGGAATCGGTCGCCGGTGTCGTGACGTCCGCAGTCGTCGCCGGGGCGGATGTGGAGCTCGGCACGCTCGACTCGTCCGACGGAGTCCGCTCGGACTGGCCTGCCACCTCCCCGGGGATCGGAACGATCGCATCCCGGTCGGATGAGCCGTCATTGCACGCGCTCAGCGCGAGGACGGCACCGACGGCGAGCGCGAGGGAACGACGTGAGCGACGGGGGTGCACGCCAGACAACGTACCCAGCGAGGCGGCCGGTGAATCGTCAGGCCGCACGGAGTTTCGCGATTGGTGATCCCGGCCGATCGTGTGGCTACGGTGGCCCCATGACCGACGAGGCCCGTCCATACGGTGGGGGCACGAGTGATCCTGCACTCAAGCGCGTCCGCACGAGACATTTCCAGCGTGCGAAGGAGCAGGGGATCAAGATCACCGGCCTCACCAGCTACGACTTCCTGTCGGCGTCGATCTTCGACGAGGCGGGGATCGATTTCCTGCTGGTGGGTGACTCGGCCGGGAACACGGTGTTCGGATACGACACGACCATTCCGGTCACCGTCGACGAACTGATCCCGCTCACGGCGGCGGTCGTGCGTGGCGTGAGTCGCGCGCTGGTCGTCGCCGACATGCCGTTCGGTTCGTACGAGAACGGGCCCGACGAGGCGCTGCACACGGCGATCCGGTTCATGAAGGAGACGCGGTCGCACGCCGTCAAGCTCGAGGGTGGCGTTCGCAGTGCGAAGCAGATCAAGCGCGTCGTCCGTGCCGGCATCCCGGTGATGGCGCACATCGGCTTCACACCTCAGAGCGAGCACGGGTTGGGCGGTCACATCATCCAGGGTCGAGGCGAGGGCGCCGAACAACTGCTCGAAGATGCCCACGCGGTCGAGGACGCGGGTGCGTTCGCGGTCGTGCTCGAGATGGTGCCGTCACAGATTGCCGCACGCGTGACCGAGGAACTGTCGATTCCGACGATCTCGGTCGGGGCAGGTCCGCACTGTGACGGTCAGCTCCTCGTGTGGTCGGACTGGGCCGGGATGTCGCGCGGTCGGATCCCGCGCTTCGTCAAGCAGTACGCGCAGATCGGCGAGACGCTGCTCGAGGCCGCCAAGACATTCCGCGAAGAGGTCGACAGCGGCGTGTACCCGGGCGAGGAGCACGAGTACAGCGAGTAGTTCAGCCCGCTTCGCGGGCGATCGCGTCGACGATCATCCGGCGCGCCTCCTCGGCGCCGCCCCAATGGTCGATGCGCGCCCACTTGTCGGGCTCGAGATCCTTGTAGTGCTGGAAGAAGTGCTCGATCTGATCACGGGTGATCTCGGGCAGCTGCTCGTATTCCATGACCGAGTCGTAGCGACGGCTCACATGGGAACTCGGAACCGCGATGATCTTCTCGTCGTTGCCGGCCTCGTCCTCCATCACCAGAACACCGATCGGGCGGCAGTTGATGACGGCGCTGGGCACGAGCACTCGCGTGTTGCACACCAGCACGTCGATCGGGTCGCCGTCCTCGGAGAGCGTGTGCGGAACGAACCCGTAGTTGCCGGGGTATCGCATCGGCGTGTAGAGGAACCGGTCGACGAACAGAGTGCCGGACGCCTTGTCGAGCTCGTACTTGATCGGCTCGCCGCCGACCGGCACTTCGATGATCACGTTGATGTCCTCGGGCGGTTCGTTCCCGATGGCGATCGCTTCGATACGCATCGCCTCACCGTAGACGGTCCTCCTCGGCGAACGCGCTTCGACAGAGGTCGTTCGAATCGGTCATGATCTGGCCCGAGATCGAGACGGAAACGAGCAGGCGATGACCGAAGAAGCACCTGGACTGAGCGAGAGTTGGGCGACACTGTGGGAGGCGCTCGCTGACGCGCAGCCCGACAACACCGCGGTGGTGGTCGGCGAACACCTCCAGACCTGGCGCGAACTCGACGATCGGGCCGCCCGGATGGCCACCGCGCTCGGCGATCGGGGTGTCGGCATCGGAACCCGCGTCGCCCAGCTCATGTACAACTGCCCGGAGTACCTGGAGTCGGCGTATGCCGCGTTCAAGCTGCGGGCCACGCCGGTGAACGTCAACTACCGCTACAAGGCACCCGAGATCGCGTACATCTGCGAGAACGCGGGCGCCGAGGTGATCGTTTTCCACGGCAGCCTCGGCGATCGCGTCGTCGAGGCGCGCGAGATGCTCCCGTCGGTCAGGACGTTGCTGCAGGTCGACGATGGAAGTCCGCTCATCGAGGGCGCCGAGTGGTATCACGAGGTGGTGGCCGCGTCCGAGCCGGCCGAGCGGATCGAGCGCTCGGGTGAGGACGCCGTCATGCTCTACACCGGCGGCACGACCGGCAATCCCAAGGGCGTCGTGTGGCGCCACGTCGACCTGTTCGGCGCGCTCGGCTACACCGCGTACACGACGGCGGGTGTCGAGATCCCGACCACGCCCGACGAGGTCGGGACGATCGCGGCGCAACTGCAGGCCGACGGTCGCAGCCCGGTGATGCTGTGCGCTCCACCGCTGATGCACGGCACCGCGCTGTTCCTCGCGATCGGTGCGTTCGTGATGGGTGGAACCGTGGTGCTCCTCGGGGGCCGTTCGTTCGATCCCGACGAACTGTGGGACCTGGTCGAGAAACACGACGTCACCCAGATCTCCCTCGTCGGTGACGCGTTCGCCCGTCCGCTCAACGAGGCACTCGATGCATCGGAAGCGGCCGGTCGCTCGCGCAACCTCGACAGCGTCCAGCGCATCGTGTCGACCGGAGCGACGTTGTCCGCGGATCAGAAGCGGGCGTTTCAGCCGCGGCTGCCGAACGCGATGATCATCGACATGATCGGCGCGTCCGAGGGCGGACCGTTTGCTCTCTCGATGACCGCGCCGGGGACCGAACCGCCGGAAACGGCGATCTTCACCGCTCCGCCGAACGTGGTCACGATCGATCCGGTCACCAACACGGTGATCCCCCGCGGCAGCGAGACCCCGGGGATGCTCGGCGCCGCCGGGCCGATGCCTCGCGGGTACTGGCAGGACGAGGAGAAGACGACCGAGACGTTCCGGGTCGTCGACGGCGTGCGCTACACGGTGCCCGGTGACTTCGCGACGATCGCCGAGGACGCGACGGTGACGTTGCTCGGGCGCGGTTCGGTGTGCATCAACTCGGGGGGCGAGAAGATCTATCCCGAGGAGGTCGAGGTCGCCGCGCGACTGCATCCGACGGTGATCGATGCCAACGCCGTCGGCGTTCCTCACGAGCGGTTCGGTGAGACCGTCGTCCTGGTGTGCTCGGTGTCGGAGCCGACGACGGCCGAGGCCGTGATCGAGACGGTCAAGAAGACGATCGCGGACTACAAGGCTCCGCGCCAGATCGTGTTCGTCGACGAGGTGTATCGAGCGCCGAACGGCAAGGCCGACTATCGCTGGGCACGAGAGACGGCACGGTCACACACCTCATGACCGCGGACCTCGGTCGATGAGCTGGGCGGCCGGCGCGGGTCGGTCATGTCAGTCGGTGCGGGCGGCCACCAGGCCGGGTGCTCGTCCGGCCTCGAAGTGCGACACGTAGCGGTACCGGTCGCCGCGGATCGTGGTCGTGCGCCATTCGATCGGGGTGTCGTCGGCGGTACCGAGCCGCTCCAGGAAGAACGCGGCTTCCCCGGGGCGCATCGACAGCAGTGAGCGCTCCTCCGGGGTGGGGAGCAGGGGAGCGATGCGTTCCCAACCGGCATCGGGGCGAACGCCGCACTTCGATTCGAGTTCGTCGTACAAGGCGGTCCGTTCGAAGTCACTCGACAGCAGGGGAGCGGCGATCGCCATCGGGAGCCAGGCCCGGTCGATCGCCAGCGGGTCGTCGTCGGCGAACCGGATCCGCTCGAGGTACAGGAGTGGGGTGTCGGGGTCGACGTCGAGGTGTGCGGCGACGGCGGCGTGACGCTCCTGGCGGAGCTGGACCACTTCGCTGCGTTGGATCGCACCGGAGGCCTCGATCGACCGGAAGAGGCTGTACAGCGCACCGAGGGGCTGTTCGAACTCGGCGCGATTGACCACGGTCCCACGACCGCGTTCACGCCGAAGGATCCCCGAGACGTTCAGCTGCCGAATCGCCTCACGCACGGTGTGTCGGCTGACGCCGTACTCATCGACGAGTTCGCTGTCGGTCGGAAATCGGTCGTCGAACTCGCGGGCGTCCAACCGACGCTTCAGATCGGCTTCCAACTGCGCCCAGAGCGGCAGCGCACTGTCACGGTCGAGTGTCACGGGGTCCCTTCGTCGGATCCGATGGCGGGAAGATCCGGACGTTCGGACTCTACCGAGCCCGCGTCGTGCGCAGCCCGACGATGCTCGCGGTGAGGATGATCGCGAACGTGATCCCGGCCATCTGGGGGATGGTCATGAAGCCGAGCGCTTCGACCCATTTGGCCGTGCATGGGCTGGTGAGATCGCAGGAGTTGGACGCCTGGTCGGGGAACAGTTGCAGTTGGATGTGGTAGAGCGACGTCGCGAGCCCCGCCCCGGAGAGGGCCAGCGAGGAGCGCAGGATCTTCCGATCCCGAACGACCAGCGCGAGCGGAACGATCAGTGCCATCGGGTACATCGCGATGCGCTGGTACCAGCAGAACCTGCACGGCACGTAGTCGGCAACTTCGGAGTAGTAGAGGCTTCCTGCGGTTGCGCCGACGGCGGCGACGGCGACGACCACCGGGGCCCATCTCGAGAGCTCGGCGCGCAGCGACGGAACCAGCACGGCGATGACCAGTGCGGCCGCAGCGAGGAGCAGCACAACGCCGAACACATTGCTCACGGATTCGGGGCTCACGGCGTGCGCCTCCGGGCGACGGCGTACGCGGAAGACCGTGAGGTTGTGAAATGTACGTACAAATTGTACGGTCTTTTGTGATCTCGCATGTTCATCCTCGTCATCCACCCTTCGTCGGCAGCCATCATGGCCGGTGACCGCACCTCGATCCAGGCACCGTCGTGAATGGCGACGTCATCGCCGTGGTGCTCGGTCTGCTCGTCGGGTTGTCGCTCGGAGCGCTGGGTGGAGGCGGCTCGACGCTCGCCGTCCCGATCCTGGTGTTCGTCGCCGGACTCGACGCACAGGCCGCGACCACGGCGTCGTTGCTCGTCGTCGGTGTGGCCGCGGCGATCGGAGCGGTCCAACACCGTCGCAACGGAAACGTCCGTCTCGGTGTCGGTGTCGCGTTCGGTCTCGCCGGCATCGTCGGCTCGCGCATCGGCACGCTCGTCAACCGCGCGATCGCCGACCAGATTCTGCTCCTCGCGTTCGCCGTGCTGATCATGTTCGTCGCCGTACGGATGTATCGCAGCGCCGGTCGGGGTCCGTCGCAACCGAGCGTCGTCGCCACCCCCGTCGGGTCCGGCTCGGCCGGCGGAACCGCCGGGGTCGACACGATGGAGCGCGTGGCTCGGCCCACGATGGTGTGGTCGGCGCGAGCGGTGCTCGAACTCGCCGGTGCGGCGACCGCGGTGGGAATGCTGACCGGATTGTTCGGCGTCGGCGGCGGCTTCGCTGTCGTCCCGGCGCTCACGCTGCTGTTGAAGTTCCCGACGCGAGTCGCGATCGGCACGTCGTTGGTGGTCATCGCCGTCAACGCCGCGATCGCGCTCGGGATGCGCTCCGGCGACCTCGACCTCGACTGGGGTGTCGTCGTGCCGTTCCTCACGACCGTGACGGTCGGCGTGCTGGTCGGCACCCGTGTCGCTCGCGGGATCGACGCCGATCGGCTGACGCGCGGTTTCGCGTTGATGCTCGCCGCCGTCGCCACCTACACCGCCATGTCCACCGTCCTCGGTGCCTGACCCGAATGTCCATGTCCACACACCAGCATCGACCACCACATCCATCTCCGGCGCACAGCCGTCCATCACCACAGGAGTGACCATGACCCAGACCCTCGAACTTCCCGACACCGACGTCATCGACGCCGCCCGACTCGCCGCGATGATCGCCACCGACCCGTCCACGCGCATCCTCGACGTGCGGTCGGGAGGTGAGTTCGACGGCGTCCACATCGCCGGCTCGTACAACGTTCCCCTCGACACTCTCGGCGAACACGTCGGCGACCTCGCCTCGGTCGAACATCCCGTCGTGCTCGTGTGCGCATCGGGCGCCCGCGCCGATCGAGCCCATGCGAAGTTGACCGAGGCCGGCAAGCAGCAGCTCCACCTCCTCGAGGGTGGCCTCGACGCGTGGATCGGATCGGGTGGTGACGTGGTGCGCGGGTCGAACGCAACGTGGGCGATGGATCGCCAGGTGCGCTTCGTCGCCGGGGCGATCTCGCTGGCCGGGTTGTTGCTGTCGACGAAGGTGCCCAAGGCGAAGTGGCTCGCCGGCGGCGTCGCCACCGGACTGACGTTCTCCGCGCTGTCCAACACGTGCGCGATGGGCAACGTCCTCGCCCGGCTGCCCCACAACCGGGGGCGCGGCTGCGATGTCGAATCGGTTCTCGCCGAACTTCGGGCGGCATCGTGACCGGACACCGCGACCATCCGATCGAGGACCTCGCAACCGTTGTGGTCCCGGACGCGCAGCTCATCGACGTCCGTCAGCCCGACGAAGTCGTCGACGGCATGCTCGACGGTGCCGTCAACATCCCGCTCGGCCAACTCGCCGACCGGCTCGACGAACTCGATCCCGACCGGCGGACCGTCGTGGTCTGTCGAAGCGGCGCGCGCAGCTCGACCGCAGCGCGACTCCTCGTCGGTGCCGGATTCGGTGACGTCGTCAACCTCGCAGGTGGCATGCTTGCGTACGCACAAGGAGTTCCACGATGAAGTTCACGCAGTACTACCTCGAGTGCCTGTCGCACGCGTCGTATCTGATCGGTGACGAGACCTCGGGTCGCGCGGTCGTGGTCGACCCGCAGCGCGACATCGCCGAGTACGTCGCCGATGCCGAGGCGGCGGGACTCACCATCGAGCTCGTCCTCGAGACGCACTTCCACGCCGATTTCCTGTCGGGCCACCTCGAGTTGGCCGCGGCGACCGGTGCCGAGATCGGCTATTCGTCGGTCGCCGAGACCGAGTTCGAGTCGCGCAAACTCGCCGATGGTGAACGGATCTCGCTGGGGGAGGTCGAACTCGAGATCCGCCACACTCCCGGGCACACACCGGAGTCGATGAGCATCGTCGTGCGTGAGCGCGCCGATGACGCCGTGCCGTACGGGGTGCTGACCGGTGACGCCCTCTTCATCGGTGACGTCGGCCGTCCCGATCTGCTCTCGTCGATGGGTGTGACCAGGGAGGAACTGGCGGACATGCTGTACGACAGTCTCCACGACAAGCTGTTGACGCTGCCGGATCCGACGCGCGTGTTCCCCGCTCACGGCGCCGGGTCGGCCTGCGGCAAGAACCTGTCGACCGAGACCTCGTCGACGATCGGGGAGCAGCGGGCCACGAACTATGCGCTCCTGGCCAAGGACAAGCAGACGTTCTTCGAGCTCGTGACCGAGGGGCAGGCTCCGGCACCGGGCTATTTCGGGTATGACGCAGCGCTCAACCGTCAGGAGCACGAGTTGCTCCACGAGCAGGAGCCGCCGGCATCACTCGAGTTGTCCGAGGTCGACGAACTCGTGGCGGGAGGAGCGATGGTCATCGACGGACGTTCACCCGAGGATTTCGCACGCGGGCACCTCGTCGGGTCGGTCAACGTCGGCCTCGCCGGTCGATACGCCGAGTTCGCCGGGTCGGTGGTCCCGAACGATGTCGACATCGTGCTCGTCACCGACGACGGATTCGAGTTGGAGGCCAAGAACCGACTCGGCCGAATCGGTTTCGACCGGGTCGTCGGACAACTCGATCAACCGCTCGCGGTGATGATGACGCACCCTGACCGGGTTCGCCAGGCATCCCGGATGACCGCGTCCGACTTCGGTGATCGGGTCGGGAGTATCGACGGACTCCAGCTCGTCGACGTGCGCAACCCGGGCGAGGTCGAACAGGGCACGATCCCGGGCGCCGTTGCGATCCCGGTCGGACAGATCCCGCGACGTCTCGACGAACTCGATCCGGCTGCGCCGACCGTCGTCTACTGCGCGGGTGGCTATCGCTCGTCGGTCGCGGCGAGCGTGCTCCGCCAGGCCGGTTTCGGCGACGTCAGCGACATCGTCGGTGGCTACACCGCATGGAAGGATGCGCAGCCCGCTTCCCGCTGATCCAACTTGGATCTGCGATCG
>NZ_JBAVYV010000098.1:0-4107 GCF_049588435.1 Ilumatobacter sp. | reverse complement strand
CGACGGGGCCGGCGTCGGTCGTGGTGGTGATCGCCGCGGGAACACTCGATGGCGCCACCGTGCTCGAACCCCCGCCGGCAGACGTGGCCATCGGCAACGATGCCTCGCTGGGCGGAGGGGGCGACCGCACGAGGAACCAGGCCCCCGCACACACCACGACGACTGCGATCGCCGATGTCACGAGCCGAACCAGCCCGAACCACTCGATCCATTCGCGGACTCGGTCGATCGCCCCCGGCGGGGAGTCGGGACGCGGCGGGTCGTCCGCCGAGAATTCGTCGGACCGCTCGTCGAGGCGCTGGCGCACGTCGACCTCCTTCAACCGATCGGCGAGCGTCAGCTCGCACTGCATCAGGAGGGAGTCGGTACTGCGAACATACCCGTCGAGGCAGGTGGCGACAAGACCGGATCGCGGACGCGGACCGGCCGGTGCGGTCAGTACAGGCGCTGCGTGAGGCGACGGCGGTAGTCGGCCGTCCGCGGATCCTCGGGTCCCATCAGTTCGAGGATGTCGACGAACTGCTGACGCGCATCGTCATCGTCCTTCACCCGGTCGAGCAGCCCCGTCAGTGTCGCATCGTGATCATCGGTCGGCGTCTCGCCCACACGAGCAGCAGCAGCCACCTTGCGAGTGCGGTCCGTCTCGGCGATCCGAGCGACCAGTGCGAGCGCCTCGTCACCGCGACCGTCGTGGACGAACAGTTCGCCCAGCGCCACGATGGCATCCTCGTTCGTCGGCTCCAGATCGAGTGCAGCGCGCAAGCTGACCTCGTCTCCGGCGGCGATGAGACCCACGACCTCGTTCTCCTCCTCGGTCGGCAGCAGCTTGTCGATGAACGCCTGCACCGCCGACTCCGGTTGGGCGCCCATGAACCCGTCGACCACGGTGCCACCCTTGAACGCGTAGACAGCCGGGATCGACTGCACCTTGAACGCCTGGCTGACACCAGGGTTGGCGTCGACGTCGATCTTGGCGAGCACGACCGTGCCGCCCGTCGCGTCGATCACCTGCTCGAGGATCGGCCCGAGCGTCTTGCAGGGTCCACACCACTCGGCCCACAGGTCGACGACGACCGCGACCTCCTCGGACTTCGCCAGGACTTCGGCTTCGAACGTTGCGTCGGTGACATCGATTGCGACCATCGGATGAACGCTACCGGCCGTGCCTCGCTACTCTCGGAAGGGTCATGACCGACACGGCAGAGCCCACCGACCCCACCCGATCCCCCATCTCCGGCGTCGACGTCGACCGGGTCTCGTCCTGGTTGGCGGACAACGTCGATGGTGCGATCGCTCCATTCTCGTTCCAGCCGATCACCGGTGGGCACTCGAATCTCACGATGACCGTGACCGGGAACGACGGTCGCCGATTCGTGCTCCGACGGCCGCCGCTCGGCCACGTCCTCGCGAGCGCGCACGACATGGAGCGCGAGCATCGCATCGTGTCGGGTCTGCGCGACTCCGACGTCCCGGTACCCCCGATCGGCGGGCTGTGCCTCGACGAAGCGGTCAACGGCACCCCCTTCTATGTCATGGAGTTCGTCGACGGCCACGTCCTGCGCGATGCCGAAGCGTCTGCTGCTGCACTCGACGAGGCCTCGCGTGCCAATGCGAGCCGTTCACTCGTCGACACGATGGCGAAGATCCACTCGGTCGACCTGGAATCGGCCGGGCTCGACCAACTCGGTCGCCACGAGGGCTACATCGCCCGCCAACTCAAGCGCTGGTACAGCCAGTGGAACCAGGGCAAGACGCGCGACCTCGCTGCGGTCGACCGGGTCCACGACCGCCTCATCGAACGGATCCCCGAACAGGGTCCGGCGACGATCGTCCACGGCGACTACCGACTCGACAACTGCATGGTCGACGACCGCGGTGACGTCGTGGCCGTGCTCGACTGGGAGATCTGCACGCTCGGCGATCCGCTCGCCGACCTCGGCCTGCTCCAGGTGTACTGGACCGGCCCGAACGACGACCACTCCGCCTGGACCGGCAGTGCGACCAACCCGATCGGATTCTGGGATCGAGCCCAGCTGGCCGATCGCTACGCCGAGGTCACCGGGCGCGACCTCTCCCAGCTCGATTTCTACGTCGCATTCGCCTATTGGAAGCTCGCCTGCATCCTCGAAGGGGTGTACTCGCGCTACCTGGGCGGAGCGCTCGGCGAGCAGGATCCAGCCTCGCTCGACGCGTTCAAGGTGCAGGTCGACAACGCCGCCGCCAGCGCCGAACGGCGACTGGAGCAGCTCGGATGAGCGACGACAGCCCGTCCGACCCGAACCTGCCGATCGATCGCGCTGCACTCGACCTCGAGTACGGCATCGAACGCCAGGTCGATGACCCACCGCTGCACGAGCCGGTGATGATCGTGATGCTCACCGGATGGATCGACGCCGCGGGCGCGGCCGCCGCTGCCACCGATCAGCTGTCGCGTGCCTGTCAGTCATCGCCGATCCTGTCGTTCGATGACGACACGTACGTCGATTACCGGGCGCGTCGACCGACGATGGAGCTGCGCGACGGGCTCAACACCAACCTCGACTGGGCAACGATCGAAATGCGCTCGGGACGCTCACCCGACGGGCGAGACGTGCTGTTCCTCGTCGGCCCGGAACCCGACATGGCGTGGCGGAGATTCGGTCGCGCCGTGGCGACACTCGCCGTCGAGTTCGGCGTTCGTCAGATGGTCGCGCTGGGTGCGTATCCGTTCGCGGCCCCACACACCCGTCCCGCTCGGCTGTCGGTCTCGTCACCGTCGTCCGAGATGCTCTCGTCGGTGTCGTTCGCCCGCAGCTCGGTCGACGTCCCCGCCGGGATGGCCGGAGTACTCGAACACGCACTCCACGCCAAGAAGATCCCGACCATCGGTATCTGGGCACAGGTGCCCCACTACGTGTCGGCGATGGAGTATCCAGCTGCCTCGGTCGCCCTGCTCGAAGGTGTCGAGGAGGTCACCGGGATCTCGATCGATGCGCTCGGATTGCGCGCCGAGGTCGACACGCAACGCACCCGGCTCGACCGGATGATCGCCGACAAGCCCGAGAACGAAGCGATGTTGCGCCAGCTCGAAGAACTCCACGATCTCGCACCATCGGAGGACGACGAGGACGAGGTCGAGGAGCTCGAATTGCGCTCGGGTGACGAGATCGCCGCCGAGATCCAGGAGTTCTTCAAAGATCAGCCCTGACAGTACGGTCTGGTCATGAAAGTCGACGGCAACATCGGAACCGATCTGGCCACCGTGGCCGAGAAGGCCAAGGAGGTCGAAGCCGCCGGGTACTCCGGCGCGTGGACGGCCGAGACCGCACACGACCCCTTCCTCCCGCTGCTGCTCGCCGCTGAGCACACCAGCGAGATGGAGATCGGCACGTCGATCGCAGTGGCGTTCGCTCGTTCGCCGATGACCCTCGCGAACACCGCGTGGGATCTGCAGGCGTACTCGAAGGGTCGCTTCGTGCTCGGTCTGGGAAGCCAGATCAAACCGCACATCGAGAAGCGGTTCTCGATGGAGTGGTCGAAGCCCGCAGCCCGGATGCGCGAGTTCGTCCTCGCGATGCGCGCGATCTGGAACACGTGGCAGACCGGCGAGAAGCTCGACTTCCGCGGCGAGTTCTACCGGCACACCCTGATGACGCCGTTCTTCACGCCGAACCCCGACGACCTGGGCGACTTCGGGACGCCGAAGGTCTTCCTCGCTGGTGTCGGGCCGCTGATGACCGAGGTCGCCGGCGAGGTCTGCGACGGCTTCCTCTGTCATGGGTTCACGACCGAGAAGTTCCTCCGCGAGGTGACCATCCCCGCTCTGGAACGCGGACGGGCCAAAGCCGGCAAGACGATGGAGGGCTTCGAGATCGTCGGACCCTCGTTCGTCGTCACGGGCAACACCGATGAGGAGATCGAGAAGGCCGCCGTCGGCACCCGTCAGCAGATCGCGTTCTACGGGTCCACCCCCGCCTACCGGCCGGTGCTCGAAGCCCACGGTTGGGGCGGCCTGCAGGACGAACTGAACACACTCTCCAAGCAGGGCGAATGGGAAAAGATGGGCACGCTCATCGACGACGACGTCCTCAACACGTTCGCGGTCGTGGCCGAGCCGGAGAAGATCGC
>NZ_JBAVYV010000097.1:0-1718 GCF_049588435.1 Ilumatobacter sp. | reverse complement strand
GAGCTGCGCGCAATCTGATCGGCGTCCATCGATCCGACGTGCCGTTTTCGGACGGTCTGAGGATCGCACATGGCGATTGATATGAGCGAGCTATTCCCCTGGACCGGACTGACCGATCGCTACGGCTGGAGCCCGTCGACGATCACAATATGCTCCGATCCGATGCGATCGGCAACGCCGTCTCAGCTGCCGATCGTGCCGCCGAAGGTGGTTTGCTTCACGAACTTTGAGTAGAGGTGATCTCCCGACGTGATCGGGTCGTGTCGAGGTTCTTCGCCCTCGAGAAGACACGTGGGGAGGCACTCGATCAGCGCGTCGTAGTTGGGCTGGTGGAAGAAGATCAGCGAGATTCTGCGGGAGTCGGCGGCCAGGTCGCGTGACGGGTTGACGACTCGGTGCATGGTTGACACCCAGGTGTCGTTCGTCCACTCGGCCATGAGGTCGCCGATGTTCACCACGAAACCGTCCTGCACGACGGGCACGTCGAGCCAGCTGCCGTCTTTGGCGAGAACTTGGAGGCCGCCGGGGCGGTCCTCCTGACGGACGATCGTGAGGCTTCCGTAGTCACTGTGTGCGCCGGCGCGGAGCTGACCTGGGAGCGGCTCGTCGGCCTGGTCGGGGTAGTTCATGATCCGCAGCATGCTGATGTGGCGATCGACCTTGTCCTCGAAGAAGTCGACGTCGAGGCCGAGTCCGAGTGCGAACATGCGCATCAGCTGTCGGCTGAGCTCACCCATTTCGGTGAAGTACCGCTCGAGCAACGGACGCATCTCGGGCATGGCAGTCGGCCAGACGTTCGGAGCGAAGTGCGGCCCAGCGGCGTCGCAGGTGAAGTAGTCGTCGGACGGCACGTCCGCTGGTCCGATGTCGAATTTCTCCTTCAGGTCTCCCGGCGCCTGGGCGTCGAGCGAGTAGGACAAACCCTCCTTGCCGACGCCGGTCCAGCCGCGAACCTGATCGGGGGCTGGTTGAGCAGCTGTCGACTTGGTGTCTTCGGGCAGGTCGAAGAACTTTTCCGCGGCGTTGTACACGTCCTGTACGAACGCCATGTCCAGCCCGGTGTTGACGATCTGGAAGAAGCCACTGTACGTGCACGCCTCATCGAGCCGTCGGGCGACGTCGGCCATCCCGCTCGGCGAACCGTCGAGAAACGGTCCGATGTCGATGACGGGGATGGTGGCATCGGTTGTCCCCATTGGTCAGATGTCCTGCACCTGATCGCGGAACGACTCGAACGTGTAGGGGTTCTCCGCGATGATGTCGTCGATGTTGTCGGCCGTGGCGATCACCTGCTCCACCGGGGTCTCGAAGGGAACGTCACTGCCCTGCAGTGCAGCGAGTACGGCGGTTCCACCGATCAGTCCGGTCTGGGCCGAGGAGTAATAACGGGAGGCCTCCAGGTACGGGGTCTTCAGCCACTCGACGAGTTCGTCGTCGCAGTCGGACCCGACGTGTACGACGCCCTCTTTGTCGTTGTCCTGCAGCCATTGGGCGATGCCGTTCGACATCGACGCCGAGTACGAGACGATTCCGGACAGATCGGGGTGCGCCTGGTAGGCGGTGGACACGACGTCAATCGCGGTCGTCCTGTCGAAGAAGCCCTGTTCGCGGACCACGACCTCGAAGCCGGACCCCTCGAGTGCCTCGTCGAGGCCTTGGTCGAGTTGCTCGCTGAAACCCTGTCCGAGCACGCCCTGTACGACGACGATCTTGCCGGG
>NZ_JBAVYV010000096.1:0-3675 GCF_049588435.1 Ilumatobacter sp. | reverse complement strand
GGGTTCGGTCGCGATTCCGGTGAGCGTCGCGTATCCGAGCGCCGCGATCAGCCCGGGGTCGCCGCGCCGGAGTCGTCCGGCATCCATCTCGTCGGCCAGGTAGGTGACCGCCCGATCGACCAGTGGTTCGATCCGGCGCCGAAGCCGGTCGGCGTGGTCCGAATCCAGACGGCTGACCTCGCGGAACAGTCCGAGCAGAGCCGGACGACGCACCGCCGGACGGAACACCGCGCGCACGATCGCGTCGATTCGTTCGAGCGGATCGTCGTCGGCAGCGCGCACCGCCGCGTCGATCACGACGAACAACTCGTCCGACACCGCATCGAGGACGCCGTCGACGAGCGTGTCCTTCGACGCGAACCAGTAGAGGACCGTCTGCTTGCGGACCCCGACCTCGCGGGCGATCTCGTCGAGCGACACCGCGTCGACCCCACGGCTGCCGAACAGGTCGACCGACGCATCGATGATCCGCTCCCGCGTCGACGCCACCGCGCTCATCGGTCGACCATCACCACCCCCGCACCCCCAACCAGCGCTCTCGTGAACTTGTCCGGCGCTCCGTGCGCGAACAGTTCACGAGATGGGCGGGGCGGGGCGGGCGGGGGAACATCTCATCTCTCTACCAATTGGTAGAGGATGATGCTGGGAAATGGTAGACATGTCAACCGTGATGGCCGACACGATCCCCGAGTCGCTCGCGGGCAAACGCATCGCGATCACCGGCTCGACGGGTTTCGTCGGGACGGCACTCGTCGAGCGGCTGCTGCGCTGTGTCCCCGACTGCAACCTCGTGCTGCTCGTTCGCGACGGTCGCCGCACGCCGGCGGCCCGACGAACCCAGCGCGAGATCCTGAAGAACGATGCGTTCGACCGCCTGCGCGAGACCCACGGCGACGACTTCGACACGGCGGTCGCCGCGCGCATCCAGACCGTTGCGGGCGACGTCACGCAGGACGGGCTCGGGCTGAGCCCGACCGACCGTGAACTGTGGGGAACAGCCGACACCATCATCCACTCGGCTGCAGCGGTGTCGTTCGACTCGCCGATGGACTCGGCGGTCGAGATCAACCTGCTCGGCCCGACCCGCATCGCCAACCTCGCCAACGAGATGGGCGTCGCCCCGCACCTCGTCGCCGTTTCGACGTGCTACGTCGCCGGAAACCGACGGGGCAACGCCCCCGAGATCCTCGTGTCGGAGGGTCCGTTCGACGTCGGGATCGACTGGCGCTCCGAGGTCGCCGCGACGAAGCGTCTGCGCTCCGACACCGACGCCCTGAGCCGGACACCCGACCAGCTGAAGGTCTTCCGCAAGAGTGCACGGGCCGAAATCGGCGCCGCCGGAGCGCCCGCCCTCGCCTCCAAGACCGAGGACCTCCGCCAGAAGTGGGTCAAGTCCGAACTCGTCAAGGCCGGGCGTGCGCGTGCCGCGAGCGTCGGTTGGCCCGACGCCTATGCGTTCACGAAGGCTCTCGGCGAGCAGGCGCTCACCGACATGAAGGGCGACGTCCCGGTATCGATCGTCCGGCCGTCGATCATCGAGTCGGCCCTCGCCGAGCCGAAGCCCGGCTGGATCCGTGGCTTCCGCATGGCCGAACCGGTGATCATCTCCTTCGCCCGCGGCCTGCTCAAGGAGTTCCCCGGCGTGCCGGAGGGGACCGTCGACGTCATCCCCGTCGACATCGTCGTCGCCGCGATCATCGCCGTGGCCGCAGCCGGACCGAACGACGCGCCGGCGATCACGCAGGTCGCATCAGGCGGGATCAACCCGCTGAAGTACCGCCAGATGGTCGACAACGTGACCGGCTGGTTCACCCGCAACCCGCTCTACGACCCCAAGGGCCAGCCGATCGTGGTCCCCGAGTGGCGTTTCCCGGGACGCGGCCGGGTCCAGAAGCAGCTGACGCAGGCCAAGACCGTCCTGAGCACCGCCGACAAGGTGCTGCAGACACTCCCGCTGCGCGGCAAGCAGGCCGAACTGTCGGCCCAACTCGAGGAGAAGCGCCTCGAGGTCGAGACCGCGCTCGAGTACGTCGAGCTGTACGGGCTCTACACCGAGTGCGAGGCGATCTATCAGGTCGACAACCTGATGAGCATCTGGAACGGTCTCGGCGAGCAGGATCGAGCCGACTTCAACTTCGACCCGCGCTCGGTCGACTGGGACCACTACGTCAACAACATCCACCTGCCGTCGATCATTCAGCACGCGCGGGTCAAGACCACCCCGGGAGCGTCCAAGTCGGTCGACCGGATGACCCGGATGCGCAAGCAGGTGCTCGATCCCAAGCGACAGATCGCCGCGTTCGACCTCGAGAACACCCTGATCGCATCGAACGTCGTCGAGAGCTTCTCGTGGCTCGCGACCCGCCGACTGGACACCGCCGAGCGCGCCCGCTACGTGGCGCGCACGATCGTCGAGGCACCCGGCCTGCTCCGACTCGACCGCCAGGATCGCACCGACTTCCTCCGGCACTTCTACCGCCGCTACGAGAACGCTCCCGTCGAACAGATCGAGATCGACGCCCGCGAGATGCTGACGCAGCTGATCATGACGAAGTCGTTCCCGGCGGGGTTGCGGCGGGTACGCGAGCACCGCGCGCTCGGCCATCGCACGATCCTCATCACCGGTGCGCTCGACTTCGCCGTCGCCGGACTCAAGCCGCTGTTCGACGAAATCGTCGCCGCGGAGATGATGATCCGACCCGACGGCACCTACTCCGGCGAGATGCACTCGGTCCCACCGACCGGTGAGGCCCGCGCGCAGATCCTCGGTGACTACTGCGAGGCCGAAGGTCTCGATATCAACGAAGCGGTCGCATACGCCGACTCGTCCTCCGACCTCCCACTGTTCGAAGCGGTCGGATTCCCGGTGGCGGTCAACCCCGAAACGCGCCTCGCCGCGATCGCTCGCAAACGCGGTTGGCTCGTCGAGAACTGGTCGAAGGCTCCGGGCGGGCCGAAATCACTCCTTCCGATCGGTGAGCTGATGGTGGAACGCGAACGGCGTCGCCGTTTCCGGAAGGCGGGAGCATGAAGGCCCTGCAGGTTCGACGCAACGTCGGAAAGTTCGGCGCGGCACGCATCGTGGGAGCGATCTCCCCGTCCGGTGCCGCGAAGATCGGACCGCTCGAGTTCCGCACGATCGACGATCCCGAGCAACCCGGCGAGGGATGGCACCGAGTCCGGACACGCCTCGCCGGCATCTGCGGCTCCGATCTCTCGCTCGTCGGTGGCCATGCGTCCACCTACTTCGACGATTGGGTGAGTTTCCCGTTCGTCCCCGGCCACGAGGTCGTCGGCGAACTCCACGATGGCGAACGGGCCGGAACCCGCGTGGTGCTCGAACCCGTCCTCGGCCACGCCGCACGAAACGTCGACCTGCCCTTCGACGGTGCGCGTCCGGCCGACGGCGACGACTACGCCCACCTCGCGGTCGAGTCCGCCGACGGGATCGGCCCGGCGATCCAGACCGGCTTCTGCTGTGCGACCGGCGGTGGATGGGCACCGTGGTTCTGGGCGCACGAATCCCAACTCCACGAGGTTCCCGACGAGATGCCCGACGAGCAGGCCGTGCTCGTCGAACCGTTCGCCGGAGGAATCCACGCCGCGCTGCTCGCCGCACCGACGCTCGCCGGTCGCACCGACCCCGTCGTCGCCGTGCTCGGCGCAGGCACGATG
>NZ_JBAVYV010000095.1:0-6367 GCF_049588435.1 Ilumatobacter sp. | reverse complement strand
GGTCTACCGGGAACGCCGAGCCCAGGAGACGTCGCTGATGGCGAAGGGGATCTTCGCCGGTGCGATGCGCGAGTCGAAAGCGGTCATCGACGCCGACGAGGAGTCCTGACGAGTGGTGGGGTGACCGATCCGTCAGTACGAGGCGCCTGCGGGCCCGCCGCGCCGGCGGGCTCCGCGTCGTTCGCGCGGTTTGGCGACCTGGCGCTGAACGGCGACCTCGAAGTCGACCTCGGGCACCGGGATCTGTCCGTCGAGGACCTTGCGCATCATCGCGAGGTGCTCGGGAGAGCTGCCGCAGCACGCACCGATCATCTGGATCCCTGCGTCGCGCTGGCGAATCGCGTGGGCGGCCATCACATCGGGTGACCCGCTGTAGTGGAGGTCGGCACCGTGCCACTCGGGCATCCCGGCGTTCGCCTTGCTGACGAGCAGGATGTCGGGGTTCGTGGAGCGCATCTCGATGAGCGCGGCCTCGGTGTCGGCGAGGTTGTTGCCACAGTTCGCGCCGACGGCATCGACGCCCAGTTCGGCGAGGCGGGTGACCGCGTCGACTCCCGTGACACCCATCATCGTGCGCCCGGCGGTGTCGTAGCTCAAGGTGGCGACGATCGGCAGCGTGCTGACCGATCGAGCTCCTGCGACGGCACCGGCGATCTCGTCGAGGTGGCTCATCGTCTCGATCCACAACACGTCGGCGCCGCCCGCGTCGAGGCCCTTGGCCTGTTCGGCGAATGCTGCCGCGCACGTCTCGGGGGTCAACGAACCCATCGGTTCGAGCAGTTCGCCGGTCGGTCCCATCGACCCGGCCACGATCACGCGACGATCGCCTGCATCGGCGGCGGCTCTCGCGACGCGCGCCGCAGCTTCGTTCAGCTCGACCACCCGGTCGTCGAGCTGGTGCAATTTCAGGCGGAAACCGGTTCCACCGAACGAGTTCGTGAGGATGATGTCGGACCCGGCGGCCACGTAGTCGGCGTGCACGGCGGTGACCCGATCGGGGTGCTCGACGTTCCAGAGTTCGGGTGCGCCGCCGGACTCCAGACCGCGGGCGAACAGCTCCGTGCCCATCGCGCCGTCGATCAGCAACACTCCGCGTTCGGCGATCAGTTCGTCCAGGATCGTCATGGTCACAGTGTGCCCGGATCTGGGCGTACCCGTCGGTAGAGGAGGTCGGTCGGAGGCCGGTCCTCGTCGAGGCCGCGCTGTTCGAACCGGGTGAGCGGTCGATCGTCGGGCCGGTCGATGACGCCGCCCTCCAGGCGTGGCTCCGCGTCGCACACGCGTTGCATCAGGGCGGCGTAGTCGGCGATGTCGGTCGCGAGGTGCAGCTGCCCATCGGTCTCGAGGCGATCGACGAGCGCTGCGACGATGTCCTCGCGCACCAGTCGTCGATGGTGCTGGCGTGTCTTCTTCCAGGGGTCGGGGAAGTAGATCCGCACGACGGCGAGCGATTCCGGTCCGATCCGTTGCAGGAACTGCACGAGGTCGCCGTGCACGACGCGGACGTGGGGGAGTGGCTCGTTCTCGATCGCGTCGAGCACCGTGACGACGCCCGGATCGTGGACTTCGACACCGATCACGTCGAGCTCGGGCTGCGCCCGCGCCATCTGGATCGTCGATTCACCGTGGCCGAAACCGATGTCGAGCACGACGCCGCGTGCGGGGTCACGATCGGGACCGAACACGTCGGACCAATCGAGCACGGGTCCGTCGAGATCGATGCTCCACTTCGCGATCCACTCGTCGAACTCACGCTGGCGTTTCGGCGACAACCCCCGGCGGCGCACCTTGAACGTGAGTGCCGGCCGGCTGACCTGGCGCGCGGTCGAACCCGTCTCGGTCGGGGGTGCGGGCCGGTCGTTCACGGCGCCGAACCTACCGACGGCATCGGTGACCCGCTCAGTTGCCGGTGAGCCCGCCGAGGCCGTCCTGGAAGGCGCGCAGTCCGTCGATCAGCGACGTCGTGAGCCCTTCGAGTTCGGTGCCTGCGACATCGAGCGCGATCGGCACATCGAGGTTGATCGGTACGTCGACGTTCACGGGGACGGTGATGTCGAGTGGAATGTCGATGCCGAAGGGGCCGTCGATGGTGATCGTCGTGTCGACCTCCTCGTCGATCGGAATCGAGGTGTCGATCGGTACCTGGAACTCGATCTTCGTGGCGCCGAACTCCTCCAGGCCGGCGATCGCCTGGTCGAGGCCTTCGTCGATCGACGGTCCGAGATCGTTGACCGTCTCGACGAACCCGTTGACCTGGGATGCGTACAGAGCGGCACCCGACTCGACTCGCTCGAGGTCGGCGCGCGTCGTCGCGAGGTCGTCCTCGGCCGCCTGCACCCGGGTGAACATCCACACCGTCGCGAGGAGTGACCCGACGAGCAGGATCACGACGCCGGCGAGCACGAGCGTCAGGTGACGGTGGACCCAACTCGGCGAGCGCTCGTCGACGGGCGGTGCGGCCTCCGGGTCGAGCGCCGGGTCGGCACCATCGGCGATCACCGGCATCTCGTCGGTGTCGATGAGGCCACGCGACACGACGAATGTCTCGTGCTCGTTCGTGTCCTCATCCGGGTGTTCGTCAGGCTGAACGTCGGCCGTGCTCGTGTCGTCGGTCGGGGTGGTGTCATCGGTCATCGGGGTCTCCGGTGGTGGTTCGGTTTCGGTCGATCGGTGGACAGGAAGTGGGGCATCTCGTGAACTTGTCCCGCGCTCCGTGCGCGAACTGTTCACGAGATCGGCGGCTTCGGTGGCGGTCGGGTCGGCGGGGGTGGTCGTGCGGCGGAGGAGGAAGAGGCACAGGGCGAGGCCGACGCCGAGTGCTGCAGCGCTCGCGATGAAGGTGTCGGCGATCGACTGTGCGGTCAGGCGTTCGGTGGCGACGGTGAGCGCGGACTGGAAGTCGGGGTCGGTGATCGGGGGAAGTTCGATCTCGGATCGCAGCGCGTTGAATCGGGCGAGGCCCCACGCGGTGAGCGCGGACAACCCGACGCTCAGCCCGATCATCCGGACCACCATGACGACCGCCGCCGCGGCACCGCGCGAGTCGGGTTCCGCGTGGTCGACGACCGCCGAGGTCGTCGGCGCGACGGTCAAGCCGATCCCGCCACCGAGCAGCGCCAGTTGCAATGCGAGGACCGGGTATGGCGTGTCGCCGCCCCAGGTGAGGCCCATCAACGTGTACGCGAGCGTCGCCGCGACGAGCCCCAAGACGATCGGCGGGCCGTACCAGGTGCGCTCGGTCACGCGGCCGCCGACGTACGACAGCAGCGCCATCGCAGCCGTCATCGCGGAGAGGATCCAGCCGGCGATCACGGCGGACCGTTCGAGGTCCACTTCGACGGCATTGACGAACAGCGGGACGTCGACCATCGCGATCACGAGCGCGGCGCCGACGACGAAGTTGACGATCAGCGCGACGCGGACGTTGCGACCGCGGAACAGCGCCGCATCGATCAACGGGGTGCGACCGCGACGACGGAGACGCCGCTCGTGGAACACGAACAAGGCGGCGGCGACGAACGCGAGCGGGTACAGCCAGCGCAGATCGGTCCCGCCGTTGCCGGTGAGTTCGTCGAGGCCCTGCACGCTCTGGACCTCGGCCGACCCGAGCAGTGCGAGGTTGAGCGACACGAGTGCGGTGGTCAGCAACCCCGCGCCGATCCAGTCGACACGAACGTCACGCGCCGGTCGATCGTGCTCGGCGAGAGCCCACCAGACGGCCGCCGCTCCGACGATCGCGAGTGGCACATTCAGCCAGAACTGCCACCTCCACGTCAGGAAACGCACGAGCATCGCGCCGTACAGCGGCCCCCACACCCATCCGAGCGTCTCGATTGCACCGAGCGTGCCGAGCGCACGCGCACGTCGCTCCACGGGATAGACGTCGCCGACGACGGCGAGCGCGATCGGCACCATCGCGCCACCACCGATCGCCGTGAGCACGCGTCCGACCAACAGGGGGCCGAGCGAGTCCGCCAGCGGGATCCAGATCGTCCCGACGAGGAAGATGCCGTACGCCAGCATGAACGTGCGGCGCCGGCCGATCACGTCGCTGACGCGGCCGGCGATCGGCATCACCGCGATGAACGCGATCAGGTACGCGTTGACGATCCAGGCCGCGTCGTCGAGCCCGTCGGGAAGGACGAGACCGAGGTCGCCGATGATCGGGCGCAGCATCGTCGAGACGACCGTGAGGTCGTCGGCCGCGACGAACACACTGAACCCGACGGCCCAGAGGATCGCCCGCGGCGACGGGCTGCGGTCGTGTGTGTCGATCGATGCAGGCAGGGTCACGAACCGATGCCCTCCGGCGGTTTGATGTCGAAGTCCTCGCCGTAGTCGCTGAGTTCGAGGCTCCACTCGACGTCCTCGCCATCGACGGTCGTCGTGAACTCGGCCGTCCGGACGTGTCCGGTCACCGGTTGGATCCAGAAGTCGATCTCGACGTCCTGATCGGTCACCAGCCCGGCGGTGATCACCTCGACGCGATCGGCGGGAGCTGTCGCGGAGATGCGATAGCGGTCCACGCCATCGCGTTCCTCGACGCCGATGAACTCGACGTCGGTGAGGTCCTCCATCAGTGGCTTCCACCCGTTCTCGGGGTCGAAGAACATCGATGGATCGACGTCGATCCCGGTCGGCAACGGTTCGTACACCCCGGTGATCGGGTTCGACAGCCAGATCTCGTCGTCGAGCGCGACGGCGCCCAACTCGCTGACCAGGTTTCCGCCGACCTCGACCTCGAGCACCGCCTGAGCCGATCCGGGCACCTCGAACTGCCCCACGACGCTGTTCAGGGCGAGCTGTTCGACCTGGTCGATGTAGACGGGAGCGCCGCTGCGTTCGAGTTCGAAGCGGACGCTCTCGGTGTCGCCCATCGCGGTCGCGGATGTCGCGACGATCGTCTCGGGATCGGTGGGGATCGTCGGCTCGGTCGGCTCGTCGCTGGAGCTCGAACCGCCGCACGCCGCGAGCGCGACCGCGCCGGTCAGCAGGGCGGCCGGGAGGTGGAATCGGTGGAGACGGCTGATGGCCTGGGTCATGTCGGTGCCCTCGTGAGTCGGCCGACGGCACGGTGCCGCCGGGCTCGGACCAGATGTCAGCCGAACACTTGCACAACCTCGGCCTGCCGAGGTCTATTCCGGCGCGTGAACGTCGACCACCAGGACCGATCGTGGGCGGATGGTGCGGCCCACGACAGAATGCGTCGATGGTGGAGACGTCGGATGAGCGCCTGGACGGCACCGCCGACGCGGTGATCCGGCGTCGCCTGCGGCGCCAAGCGGCATCGATCACGGCCGCCGTCGCACCGTTCGGGATCGTCTTCGGGGCCTCGGCGGCCACCGCCGGCTTGAGCCTGGTCGAGGCGCTCGGCTTCTCGATCTTCGTGTTCGGAGGCAGTTCGCAGTTCGCGGCGGTCGAGATCCTCGGCGATGGCGGATCGGTCGCCTCGGCGGCGGTGGCCGGCCTGCTGCTCAACGTCCGGTCGCTGGCCTTCGGGGTGATCATGGCGCCGGCGCTGACGGGAGCGTTCTGGCAGCGGGCGTTGATGTCGCAGCTGATGATCGACGAGTCGACGGCGGTCGGTCTCGCCGCGACCGAACGCCGGAACCGGCGCTATGGATTCCTCGTCGGGGGGTTGAGCGTGTTCGTCGTGTGGAACCTGATGACGCTGCTCGGCTTCGTCGCGTTCAGCGGCGCGGGGGATCTGATCAACGATCTGGGACTCGACGTCGCGGGTCCGGCCGCGTTTCTCGCGCTGCTGTGGCCCCGCCTGGGGGATCGGGCGCAGCTCGCCACCGCGGTCGCCGGAGCGGTGATCGCGGTCGTCCTGATCCCGTTCGTTCCCGCCGGAGTTCCGATCCTGGCATCGATGTTCGGCGTGCTCGCCGCCCGCTTCGTCACGGTGTCGCCCAAGGCGAGCGACGGGTCATCGACGGTCGGGAGCGCACATGAGTGACGCGGTCGTCGTCCTGATCGTGCTGGCGACCGGGACGTACGCGATGAAGGCTGCGGGTCCGCTGGTGCTCGGGGATCGGCGTCTGCCCGCTCGTATCTCGTCGTTGGTCGACCTGCTGCCGGCGGCGCTGCTCGCGTCGCTCGCCGCCGTGTCGACGATGGGTGACGGCGCGTCGATCGTGATCGATGCCCGCCTCGTGGGGATGGCGGTGGCCGGACTCGCGTTGTGGAAGCGGGCACCGTTCGTGGTCGTGATCGTCCTCGCTTCGATGGCGACCGCGATCGTCCGCGCGCTCGGGTGATGTCGCGCCGCGTGTCCGACCTGGCGCCGTCGATCGCTCAGTCGCTCTGGTACTGCTGCCGCCGGCGTTGGCGGTCGCGGTCGTATCCGTCGAGCGCAATGCCGGCG
>NZ_JBAVYV010000094.1:0-1714 GCF_049588435.1 Ilumatobacter sp. | reverse complement strand
CACCAGCACCGTTTCCGATGCTGTCGATTCGATTCCGGTCGAGCGTCTCGGTGACATCGATCTCCCAGACCTTCCCGCCTTCGACGACGTCGTGTCGAACACCACCGATTTCGTGACCGAATCCGCCGTCGTGATCGGCGCAACGGGTGGTCGAATCGCCGGGCGCACCGTGCGGGCGGCGTGGCGCAATCGTGGGGTCATCGCGACCGCCGTCGTCATCGCGCTCGCCGTCGTCGGCCTCGCCGCTCTCGTGAACAGCCGCCGCGACTCCGATCCCGACCTCGACATCGCCTGATGACCGATCGTCCCGAATGACCGATTTCCCTGAATGACCATCCTCGAGGTGCGTGTCACGGACACGCACCTCGAAATCATCCCTCGGTCGACTGGTTCCAGTGCAGCGTGCGTTGCGGGAACGGGATCACGATCTCGGCGTCGGCGAGCGCGACATCGATCGCCAACCCGACCGAGCTGCGCGTGTTCCAGAACGTGGCGATCGATGCCTCGTGCCAGTACCGGACGACGAAGTCGACGCTCGATTCACCGAATCCGGTGAACAGCACCTCGGGTTCGGGAACCTCGCGGACCTCGGCGACTTCGCGCACCGCACGGTCGAGCACCGCGCGGGCAGCAGCGAGGTCCGTTCCGTACGCGACACCCACGGGGACGGTCGTGCGCCTCCCTCCGAGGGTCGTGTAGTTGTTGATGTCCGCGGTGATGACGGTCGCCGACGGGATCATGATCGACTCTCCGTCGGGCGTGTCGATCGTGACGAGGCGAGAGTCGATCGTGCGTACGGTCCCCTCGTGGTCGTTGATCGAGACCTGATCCCCGTAGGTGAACGGTCGCTTCAGCTGGAGCAGGATCCCGGCGACGAAGTTCTCGAGGATGTCCTTGATGGCGAATGCCAACGCGATCCCGAAGATCCCCAACGCGCCGAGGAGGGGACCGAGCGCGACCCCGAGGGCCTCGAGGGTGTAGATGAGTCCGACGATCAGCACCACGTACGAGCTCAGTCGAGCCAACAGCAGCGCGAGTGCCCCATCCATCCGCCGGCGAAGTCCACGCTCGACGAGGTACTTCAGCAACTGCGAGAGCAGGATCGCGACCACCAGGGTGATCCCGGCCGTCGCCCACGACCACGCGGTCAACCCATCGGTTCGAAGTGCGTCGACGAGCGCATCGCCGTCGCTCTCTGCTTGCAGTCTCATCAAGGGTCCCCTTCGGTCGGGTGGTACCCGCCGACACCCGAGCCGAAACGCTGAGGCCGGTCAGGCGGTCTGGGCGATCGGTGCCTGGGTCGGCTGGTCGCTGCCGCCCGCTGGCTCGACGGTGATCGCGAGGGCATCGTCACCGAGGCCCGATCCATCGAAGGCAACCGACACCCGGCCGTCGTCGTCGGGGCGGAAGACACCGACGGACTCGATCCCCGAGTCCTGCACGAGCCAAAGCTGATACGTCTCGGATTCGCCGACCGGTGCGACATCGAGGCCGTCGACGACGACCGCAGCCTCGTCGGGCGAGTACCAGGCCGTCAGGGATCCGGCGAGTTCGCCCTCGAAGGGCCGTTCCTGCACATCGGGGGCATCGAGTACCTCGGCGACGACATCGTCGTTGCTGCCCTCACCGTCGCGCACCATGACGATGCCGCCGACGGCGAACAGGGCCACCGCAGCGGCGGCCGCCAGCGGGAGCCACGGTCGCCGCCGACGTT
>NZ_JBAVYV010000093.1:0-2864 GCF_049588435.1 Ilumatobacter sp. | reverse complement strand
GTGATGCCGTACCGGCTCCGTGGGCGGACTCCGATCGGCTTCCGCTGACCGCCGAGTCGCTGCGCTCCCACACCGGTCCGCTCGGCGCCCTGCGCGCGGCCGCGGCATCGGGCACACGGCTCGTCATCGAGGTCGATGCCGAACTGGCGGACGATCTCGACGGTCGTTTCGGCGTCGCACGGACCCCGATGCTGATGACCGAGGCTGAACCGTTCGAGGTCGGTGCCACCTTCGAGTTCACCGGCGACGAATTGCACCACCTGCTGTGGGCGAACACGGTCGATCTGCGTCGACCGACACCGACGTGGGACGCGCTCGACCGTGCCGTCGCGGCCGGACTGGCGCCGGTGCCGCGCGACGAGTCGGGAGACGTGGAGTTGTCCGATGGAACCCGCGTCTGGCTCGACGGCGGTCCGCTGCGCTTCGTGGAACCGATCGATGGCATCGACGTCCTCCACGTCGTGACGATCGAGCACGGACTTCCCGCGGTCGCCACGACGAACCGCTCGGACGCGGACCTCGCCCCCGATCAGTTGGAGGCGGTGACGCACCCCGGGGGAGCGGCACGCATCATCGCCCCCGCCGGATCGGGCAAGACCCGCGTGCTGACCGAGCGGGCGCGCCACCTGCTGACCAACTGGCGACTTCCGTCGAGCGCGGTGAGCCTGGTGGCGTTCAACAAGCGGGCGCAGGAGGAGATGCGTGAGCGGACACCGGATCTCGACGGCCTCCACGTCCGCACCCTGAACGCGATCGCGCTGGCGATCGTCAACGGAAGCGCGCCGTTCGCCCCGCAGCCGACGCGCTGGAAGACGATCAACGAAGGCGACGTCCGGCGGCTGATCGGCGACCTCGTGTCGTTCCCGAAACGCCGCAACAGCGACCCGGTCGCACCCTGGATCGAGGCGCTCACACTCGTGCGTCTCGGCCTCGTGGCACCGGCCGATGTCGAGGCCCGCTACGACGGCGATGTCGACGGGTTCGCCGCGTTCTGGCCCGGCTACCGTGCCGCGCTCGAACGTCAGCATCTGGTCGACTTCGACGACCAGATCTACCGGGCGCTGATCGTCCTGCTGTCCGACCCGAACGCGCGTCGAACCGCTCAGCGGGCGTGTCGGACGATGCTCGTCGACGAGTTCCAGGACCTGACGCCCGCCCACCTGCTGCTGATCCGACTGCTGGCGGCACCCGGCGGTGCGGTGTTCGGGGTCGGCGACGACGACCAGACCATCTACGGCTACAACGGGGCCGACCCGGGATGGCTGATCGACTTCGCTGAACTGTTTCCGAATGCCGGCGCACATCCACTCGAAGTCAATTACCGCTGTCCGGCCGGCATCGTCGACGTGGCCGATCGCCTCCTGCGGCACAACCAGCGACGCGTCGACAAGACAATCCGAGCTGCCTCGAACGACCCAGGAGGATGGTCGATCGACGAGTCCGTCGACCCGGTCGCCGCAACCGCGGGTGCCGTGCGCGATGCCCTCGCGTCGGGAGCTTCGCCGTCCGACGTCGCGGTGTTGACGCGGGTGAACGCCGTGCTCGCACCGGTGCAGGTGGCGCTCGTCGGCGAGGGCATTCCGATCGCCGGCGGTGTCGGCCTCGAGTTCCTCGATCGAACGTCGGTCCGCAGCGTGATGGCATGGCTCCGCCTCGCATCGACCGACGAGCGGGGGCGATTCCTCCCCGCCGATCTCGGTGAGGCGCTCCGACGTCCGTCTCGATCGTTCCACCCCCGGATCACCTCTTGGATCTCCGAGCAGGGCTCGATCGTCGACCTGTTCCAGCTGTCGGGTCGGCTCAACAACGAGCGTGACTCGGATCGGCTGATGGAGTTCGCCGCCGACATCCAGACGATGCAGAAGGTCGCCCGGTCGGGAGCACCGACGTCCGACCTGGTATTGACCCTGATCGACGAGATCGGCCTCGCGGGGTCGGTGTCGGGTCTGGATGTCACACGGCGCGGGATGAACCGGTCGGCGCAGGGCGACGATCTCACAGCGATCCGTCAACTCGCCGCACAGCACGATGACGTCGCCACCTTCGAATCGTGGCTCCGTTCACGCCTCGCATCCAGCCGCTCGTCGGACGGGGTCATCCTGTCCACGGTGCACCGGGTGAAGGGCCAGGAGTGGCCGCACGTTGTCGTGCACCATGCCGACGCCGAGCAGTATCCGCATCGGCTCGCCGAGGATGTCGAGGAGGAGCGTCGACTGTTCCACGTGGCGATCACCCGCGCGAGCGAACACGTGACGATCGTTCCGGGACCCGACCCGAGCCCGCTCGTCGCCGAACTGACCACCGAGCCGTCGCCGCGGACGATCGTGTCGTCACATCGCCCCGATCCGGTCCCGGCGCGCGCGGCACGCAAACCGAAGGGTGATCCGACCGCCGATCTCGATGCCGACTCGGCCGCTCGGTTCGATCGACTCAAGTCGCTGCGCACCGAACTCGCCGCCGGAAAGCCGGCCTACGTGGTGTTCGACAACAAGACCCTTGCAGCGATCGCTCGGGCCGCTCCGACCACCAAGCAGGACCTCGCACGCATCTCCGGTGTCGGTCCCGCCAAGCTCGACAAGTACGGCGATGCGTTCATCGAGTTGATCACCCGACTGGGCTGATGTTCGACCGGATTGTCGTCATCGACTGGAGTGCGAGTTCGCGCCCGGTTCTCGGACGCGACTCGATCTGGATCGGCGTCGCCGTTCCTGGGGCAGGCGAGGTCGTCACCTCCAACCCGCCGACGCGCGCCGCCGCCTCGCGCGAACTCGAGGAACTTTGTCGCCGCCCTGGTCGCACGCTGCTCGGTGCCGACTTCTCGCTCGGATACCCGTCCGGAACCGCGGCGGCACTCGGGCTCACCG
>NZ_JBAVYV010000092.1:0-7202 GCF_049588435.1 Ilumatobacter sp. | reverse complement strand
CGACGTCGAGGACATCGACTACGTGGTCGACACCGTGCGCCTGCTCGCCCAGGAGCTGCCCGCGTCCGTGCCACTGCTCGCCTTCGCCGGCGCGCCGTTCACGGTCGGGAGCTACCTGATCGAGGGTCGTCCGAGCAAGGACTACCGCTACACGAAATCGATGATGCACGGTGACCCGTCGTTGTTCCACGACGTGATGGACCGTCTCGCGACGTCGGCGATCACGTTCATCGATGCCCAGCTCAGCGCCGGAGCGAGAGCGTTCCAGCTGTTCGATTCGTGGGCCGGCTCGCTCTCCCTGGCCGACTACGAGCGCTTTGTCCTCCCCCATTCCCTGCGGGTCTTCGCCGAGCTGCGCACCCGTCATCCCGAGGCGCCGTGCGTCCACTTCGGCATCGGGTGCGACCACCTGCTGTCGGCGATGTACGACGCGATGCCGACGATCGGACCGCGGATCATCGGGCTCGACTGGCGCACCACCATCACCGACGCGCGTCGGCGCCTCGGCAGCGGCCTCGTCGTCCAGGGAAACCTCGATCCGGCGTTGGTCCTCGCCGGTACGCAGGCTGCGCTCGCCGGCACCGATCAGGTGCTGCTCGACAACGTGGCCGACGACGGCACGCGCCACCCGGGACACATCTTCAACCTCGGGCACGGCGTCCACCAGCACTCCGACCCCGACGTGCTCCAGGCGGTCGTCGATCGGGTCCATTCGTGCACCACAGACGCTCGATGATCGTGATCGGTCTCCGGTTCCGCGAGGCTGTGGGTCGATGAGTACGGACATGGACCGGGTCGGCGTGGTGCTGATGGCGTACGGGACGCCGCGCAGCCCCGACGAGATTGAGCCGTACTACACCGACATCCGACGAGGACGCCCGCCGACTCCCGAAGCGTTGGCGGATCTCGTCGCCCGATACGACGCGATCGGCGGCATCTCCCCGCTCGCGGCCCTCACCGAGGATCAGCGCGACGCGCTCCAGACCGCGCTCGACGATCGTTCCCCCGGCCGGTTCCGGGTCGAGCTCGGCCTGAAGCACGCCGATCCGAAGGTCGAAGCCGGCGCGGCGCGGCTCGCGCTCAACGGATGTGCGTCGATCGTCGGTCTCGTGCTCGCCCCGCACTACTCGGCCTACTCGGTCGGCCAGTACCTGCAACGCGCCGCAGATGGGGTCGAGCAGGCCGGCCTCGGGACGCCCCTCGTCGGAATCGACAGTTGGGCGACCGAGCCGGCATTCGTCGAGTTCCTCACCGACGACCTGCGCTCGCGGCACGAGGCGATGACGAGCACCCTCGCCGAGGCCGGCGACGAGCGCGGCGTCCGCGTCGTCTTCACCGCGCATTCGCTTCCACAGCGGATCATCGATACCGGCGACCCGTACCCCGACCAACTCCGATCGACCGCCGAAGCGGTGGCCGACGAACTCCGGATGACCGAAGGGGACGACTGGATGATCGGGTGGCAATCGGCCGGGCGAACGCCCGAACCGTGGATCGGACCGGACGTCCTCGACGTCATCGACAGCCTGGGTGCCGACCCGACCGTCGGCGGCGTGATCGTGAGCGCGTGCGGATTCGTGGCCGACCACCTCGAGGTGCTCTACGACCTCGACATCGAGGCCCGCCACCGCGCCGACGACGTCGGGCTGCTCTTCGATCGCACCGCGTGCGTCAACGACGATGCCGACGTGATGGCCGCGCTGGCCGATCGGGTGATCGATGCGGTCGACGGTTGAGCACTCGGGTCGCCGCTCCAGCGCGCCTGCAGTCGTGCCCCGCAGTGGCGTGGAGCATCCCACGCTCACGGTGACGGACGACGCATGACGAGCCATCGCATCGCCGTCGTCGGCGCCGGAATCACCGGCGCATCCGCTGCCCTCCGACTGGTCACGGCATCCGCCGACCGCGTCGACGACGTGGTGCTGTTCGAACGTGCGGATCACGTCGGCGGTCGGATCGACGGCACGCCCTTCGCCGGCGTGGAGTCGATCGACGCCGGTGCGGACGCATTCCTGGCTCGTGTCCCCGATGCTGTCGAACTCGCTCAGGAAGTGGGGCTCGGCGACGATCTCGTGCACCCGGAGAAGGTCGGCGCCGCAGTCTGGTACGACGGGTTCCACGACATCCCGGACGGTCTGGTGCTGGGCGTCCCCGGGAACCCGTTGGCACTCGCCCGCAGCGGCCTGCTGTCGTGGCGCGGGAAGGCCCGCGCGGCCATCGAGCCCGTCCTCCCCCGGACGACGACGGAACCGGACAACATCGGTCGATACGTCCGCGCCCGCTTCGGCAACGAGGTCCACGAACGCCTGGTCGACGCACTCGTCGGCAGCATCTACGCCACGGACACCGACCGGTTCAGCCTGGCCGAGATCCCTCAACTCGCGGCGCTCACCGACGAACGCAGCCTGCTCCTCGCCGCTCGAAGAGTCGCGCGGCGCAACGCCGGGACCGCCTCTGCCGGGGCTGCACCGATCTTCGCTGCCCCACGGGGCGGGATGAACCGACTCGTGACCGCGACGGTGGACGCGTTCGTCGGTGCCGGGGGCCACCTCCGGCTCGGAGCGGACGTCGAGGTCCTCCCCGCGGGAACCCGGTGGGAGGTCGGCGGCGAGCTCTTCGACGCCGTGGTGTGCGCGCTCCCGGCCGACCGACTCACCGGACCGGCCGGCGCGTCGGTGCCGGATCTCCAGGACCGCGCCGACGTGGTGATGGTCACGCTGCTCGTCGACGACGCCGAGTTCCCGGACCGCCTGCTCGGGCGCAGCGGCTACCTCGTCCCCAAACCCGTGCAACGCGACGTCACCGCAGTGTCGTTCGGAAGCCAGAAGTGGGCCCACTGGACCCCACCGGGCGGCGGCCAGATCCTGCGGGTCTCCATCGGACGCGACGGTGCCCCGGTCCTGCACCTCGACGACGAGGAGATCATGACGCGCGTCCTCGACGACCTCCGACGCCAGATCGGCGTGTCCATCACTCCGGTCGAGCACCGTGTCAGTCGATGGCCCGGAGCGTTCGCGCAGTACCGTCCGCACCATCGTCGACGTGTCGAGCAGATGCGCGACCGACTCCCGGCCGGCTTGTTCGTGGCGGGCAGCAGCTACGACGGCATCGGCATCCCGGCATGTGTCCGCAGCGGACGAGCATTCGCCGATCGCGCGGCCACTTTCGGCGCCGATCTGCCATCATGAAGCGAATGGGCGATGTGGACCACAGCGCACGCGGAGGCGCCGAGCCGAAGCTGTCGCGCCGGTCGATGCTCACGGTCGGAGTGCCCGCGGTACTCACCGTCATCGCGGTCGGTTCGGTTCCCGTCGTCATCGGTTCCCGCGGTCGTACCCACGAGGCGACCAGCGGGATCGACGCCACGACCACGTCCCCACCGACGACCGACCCGGCGCTGACACCGGCCGCCAGCACCGAGACCGTCGTCCTCCCCGGGGCCAGCACGACCACCACCGGACCGGCCGCCACCACGACGACCACGACGACGGTTGCACCGACGACCACGGTTGCCGAGGAGAGCGGGCCGATCGCTCCTCCCGGCGACACCCGTGGCTTCGAGGAACTCACCCAGCTCGGTTCGATCACGATTCCGAAGCTCGGCGTCGACGAACCGCTGCTCGAGGGAATCCGGCTGACGACGCTCGATGTCGGCCCCGGCCATTGGCCGGGTTCAGCGATGCCCGGTGACGACGGCAACGTCGTCGTCGCGGCGCACCGCACAAGCCACGGCGCGCCGTTCCGACACATCGATCAACTCGTCGCCGGCGACATCGTGGAGTTCACGACCCTCGAGGGCGATGCTCGATACGAGGTCACCGGCACGCAGATCGTCGACCCGGACGCACTCTGGATCGTCGATCCGACGCCGGAACCCACGGCCACACTGTTCGCCTGCCACCCTCCCGGCTCCGTCGCGCATCGCATCGTCGTGAACCTCGAACTCGTCGTCTGAGCATCCCCTCGATCCGCGGGTAGAACAATCACCCGTGACCGCCGCTGCCCCCACGTCGCCCACGACGCACCCGTCACGTCGCGAGAACGTCTCGCGCGCTGCACTGGCGCTGGGCGCGGGCGTGCTGGTGGCCATGGCGCTCCCGCCGTGGGGATTCTGGCCGCTCGCGTTCGTGGGCGTCGTGCTCTTCGATGTCGCACTCGGCGACGATCCGGCCCGCGGCCGACGATTCCTGCTGGGCTGGCTGTTCGGTGCGGGATGGATGTTCGTCGGAATGGGCTGGATGATCCAGCTGACCGGGCCCGGCTACGTCGTGGCCGGAGTGATCTTCGGCGGGTACCACTCCGTCGCGGCCGGGTTGGCACCGGGTGGACCGTGGCGCATCCTCGGTCGACCGGCGCTGCACACACTCGCCGAAGCACTGCGATTCTCGTTCCCGTTCGGCGGCGTCCCGCTGGCATCGATGGGGATCGCTCAGGTCGGCGGCCCGTTCGCACCGGTGGTCGGCGTCGGCGGGGTCATCCTCCTGACGTGGATCGTGTTCCAACTCGGCACGCTCATGAGCGTGATGTGGGCGTCCCGAGATCGGTTGTCCCGCCCGCCGACATCGATCCTGGTCTGGTCGATGAGCGCGGCCGTGGTCGGTGTCATCACCCTCTCGTTCGTCGCACCCGACGGCCGACCGACCGGCGACACGTTGACGATCGCCGCGGTGCAGGGCGGCGGTGAGCAGGGCACCTCCGCGTTGGACGTGCCGTCGATCGTCGTCACCGAGCGCCACCTCGAAGCGACCGCCGGCATCGAACCCGACCCGGAACTCGACCTCGTGGTGTGGCCGGAGAACACGATCGATGTCGTGACGTTCGAGTCCTCTGACATCGCCCAGTCGATCGTCGACGAGGCCGCCCGACTCGATGTCCCGATCTCGGTCGGGCTCACCGAGGACGTCGTGATCGACGGGCGTCGTCGATTCACCAATGCGCAGGTCGTCGTGACCCCGGACGGTGAGATCACGAGCCGCTACGACAAGGTTCGACGGGTTCCGTTCGGCGAGTACGTCCCGCTCCGCTCGGTCCTCGAGCGGATCAGCTCGGCAGTCGATCGTGTCGGCGATGCGGTGCCGGGCACCACGCCGGCGATCCTCGAGCTCCCGTCCGGCGAGAAGCTCGCCACGGTCATCTCGTGGGAGATCTTCTTCGGTGGCCGCGTCCGCGAGGGGGTCGAACTCGGCGCGAACGCGGTCATCAACCCGACGAACGGAGCGAGCTACACGGGCACGATCGTGCAGACCCAGCAGGTGGCATCGAGCCGATTGCGCGCGATCGAGTCGGGACGCTGGGTCGTGCAGGTCGCGCCGACCGGTTTCACGGCGTTCGTCGATCCCGACGGCACCGTCGTCCAGCGCACGGCGCAGAGCGAGCAGCGCGTGCTCATCCAGGAGATCGAGATGCGCACCGGATTCACGTGGTACACGTCGCTCGGCGATGCGCCGTTCATCGTCGCGCTGATCGGTGCGGCGCTGGTCTCGATGTACTTCGGTGGACGGTTCGGGTGGCTCACACGTCGATCACGAGCGTGACCGGTCCGTCGTTCACGAGATCGACCAGCATCTCGGTCCGGAAGCGACCGGTCGCGACCGTGGCCCCACCGGCGCGAAGTTCGTCGACGACACGTTCGACGAGCGGTTCGGCATGCTCGGGACGCGCGGCCTCGATCCAACTCGGTCGTCGGCCCCGGGACGTGTCGCCGTAGAGCGTGAACTGACTGACGACGAGGAACTCGGCATCGACGGCCGACGGCCCCAGGTTCATCACCCCGTCGGCATCGTCGAAGATCCGCAGACCCGACAGCTTGTCAGCCAACTTCGTCGCCTCGTCCGGCGTGTCGGTGTGGGTGACCCCGACCAGCACACACATGCCCGAGCCGATCCGGCCGACGGTGTCGAACTCGGCAGCGGGGTCCGGGCGGCTCCGGACGCTGGCGGACGAGACTCGTTGAACGACGGCGCGCATCGACCGATGTTGGCACGCTTCGCCTCCCCTCCGACAGACCGCTAGATTGTTACGATCTCATGACAGCGCTCGCCGGATCCCGATTCGTCGCCAGGTGCTCCCATCGGATCTGGACCGCCGTCCTCAGCGTGATGCTCGTCGTCGGTGCTCTGACGCTGGGAGGACCCACGGCGCGCGCAGATCAACCCGTCGACTTCGACGATGCCGGCGATGCGCCACACATCAGCGTCATCGGCGACTCGACGCTCAGCGCCGTTCGTTGGTATGCCGACTACGGTCCGCTCGAGCGGTTCAACTTCGTGTTGAACGCAGAGTCGTGCCGACGAACGATCGAACAGTCGTGCATCAGTCGCGAGGGATACCGCTCCGAGAACGTGATCACCGCGATGCGCACACTCGACCACGAACTCGGCGACGTACTCGTCGTCATGTCGGGCTACAACGATCCGATCTGGACGATCGACGAGGCGATCGACGGTGTCGTCGACGAAGCACGACGGCAGGACGTCGACAACGTCGTCTGGCTGAGCCTGCGCTCCAGCCCCGACGTCGACTACTCCGACCCGCAGGAACAGTCGAGCATCGAGACGTTCCGCGAGTACAACGATCAACTCTTCGAGACCGCCGCGGCATCGGACGGATTCCTCCAGGTCGCCGACTGGGCCGCCTACTCGAACGGCTCGTCGTCCTGGTTCGAAGGGGACGGCGTCCACCTCACCCCGCAGGGCGTCGATGCGGTCACGACGTTCATCGCAGGAACCGTCGAGCGTGTCCTCTCCGGGGAGAACGTCAGCCCGGCGGCCGCGCCCTGGACCGTGCTGGTCCCGGGAGCCGAGGGGGACACGATCGCCGACGTCCAGCGAGCGCTCATCGCCGACGGGATCGACGTTCCGGGAGGCGCTGACGGCGTGTTCGGCTACGACACGATGGCGGCGGTCGCCGAGTACCAACGTGCCGAAGGCGGGCTCCAGGTGACGGGAGCCGTCGACATGTCGACCGCCCGGGCACTCGGCGTGTACGAGGACAGCGAGGCGGTCACCGGCGACGATGCTCCCGTTGCGGAACCGGCGACGGTCGCTCCGGCCCGCGCGGCGTCCGCTGCGAATCCCACCCCGACCGACACTGCCGACGGGAGCGGCACCGTTGGGGGCACATCACCGTGGCTGCTCGCCTCGGCAGTCATCGCGGTCGTTCTCGTCGGAGCGGTGGTCGCACGTCGGCGTCACGTCGTCGCC
>NZ_JBAVYV010000091.1:0-4046 GCF_049588435.1 Ilumatobacter sp. | reverse complement strand
GTCCATGTGTCTCCCCGTTCCCGCCGATCGACCCGACCGGCTCCGATGCGTACTCTCGCCCAGACGATGGCAGGTTCTCGTGATCTGTTCGCGCACGGCGTGCGCGAACAGATCACGAGATGGCTGGGGGAGGCGGGACCGAGGCGTGCGTTGAACTGTGATGGGTCCGGTTTGCTTGACTGTCGGAATGGCTGAAACCGTCTCCGAATCCGTTCGTCTCGAGACCGAGGGCGATGTTGCGCTCGTGATCGTCGACAACCCACCGGTCAACGCCCTGAGTTGGCACGTTCGACAGGGTCTGTTCGACGGGATCACCCAGGCATCCGAGAGCGGCGCGAAGGCGATCGTCGTGATCTGCGACGGGCGTACGTTCATCGCCGGCGCGGACATCAGCGAGTTCGGCGGCGGTGCACCGCAGGCCGTCGGGCTGCAGGAGGTGCAGTCCGCGATGGAGGACGCGCCGGTTCCGGTGATCGCCGCGATCCACGGCACGGCGCTCGGCGGCGGGCTCGAGGTCGCTCTGTGCGCTCACTACCGCGTCGCCGTCTCGTCGGCGAAGTTCGGACTTCCCGAGGTCAACCTCGGACTGCTCCCCGGAGCCGGTGGCACCCAGCGACTGCCGCGTCTGGTCGGGGTCCCCAAGGCACTCGAGATGATGACGACGGGGCGCCACATCAGCAGCGCCGAGGCGCTCGACGGTGGTCTCATCGACGATGTGGTCGACGGCGATGTCGCCGCACTGCGCGCCGCTGCCGTCGCGTTCGCCAACAGGGCCGTCGCCGAGAACCTGCCGCTGCTGCGTGTCCGTGACCGCGACGACAAGGTCGCCGAAGCGCGGGGCGACGAGCAGATGTTCGCCGACTTCCGGCGCAGCATCGCGCGCAAGACGCGTGGCTTCCTCGCTCCCGAGTACAACATCCGCTGCATCGAGGCGGCGGCGAACCTCCCGTTCGACGAGGGCCTGAAGGTCGAAGGCAAGCTCTTCATGGAGCTGATGACCGGTCCGCAGTCGGCCGCCCAGCGGTACTACTTCTTCGCCGAACGTGCGGCGAACAAGATCCCCGACATCGCGAAGGACACCGAGATCCTCGACATTCAGCATGTCGGCGTGCTCGGCGCCGGAACGATGGGTGGCGGGATCGCGATGAACTTCGCCAACGTCGGCATCCCGGTCACGATCGTCGAACGCGATCAGGCCTCGCTCGACAAGGGTCTCGGTGTGGTCCGCAAGAACTACGAACGCTCGCGTTCGACCACAGCCGAGCAGGTCGAGGAGCGGATGGCGCTGATCACCGGGTCGACCGACAAGAACGACTTCGCGGACTGCGACATGGTCATCGAAGCGGTGTTCGAGGACATGGCGCTGAAGCAGTCGATCTTCCGTGAGCTCGACGAGATCTGCAAGCCGGGGGCGCTGCTCGCATCGAACACGTCGGCGCTCGACGTGAACGAGATCGCGTCGGTCACCAGTCGCCCCGAGAGCGTGATCGGCATGCACTTCTTCTCGCCCGCGAACGTCATGAAGTTGCTCGAGAACGTGCGTGGCGACAAGTCGTCCGATTCGGTCGTGGCGACGACGATGGCGATCGGCAAGAAGATCAAGAAGGTCTCGGTGATGGTCGGGGTCTGCCCCGGATTCGTCGGGAACCGGATGCTGTTCATGCGTGGCGCCGAAGCCGAGCGGATGATCCTCGAGGGTGCGACCCCCGCCCAGATCGACAACGTGCTCGACGAGTTCGGATTCCCGATGGGTCCGTTCTCGATGATGGACCTCGCCGGACTCGACATCGGCTGGAAGGAGGAGACCTCGTCGTCGTCGACCGTCCGCGAGATCCTCTGCGAGAACGGCCGCCGTGGTCAGAAGAACGGCCGCGGGTACTACACCTACGATCCCGAGACTCGTGCGGCGACGCCTGACCCGGAGGTCGTGGAGCTCATCAAGGAGTTCGCGGTCGAACAGGGAATCGAGCAGCGTGAGGTCTCCGATCAGGAGATCCTCGAGCGCCTCCTGTACCCGATGGTCAACGAGGGCGCCAAGATCCTCGAGGAGAAGATCGCCATCCGCGGGAGCGACATCGACGTCGTGTGGGTCAATGGCTATGGCTGGCCGGTGTACCGCGGCGGACCGATGCACTGGGCCGACTCGGTCGGTCTCGCCGAGATCGTCGAGAAGATCGAGGGCTACTCCTCGTCGCTCGGCGGCAAGCACTGGGAGCTCAGCCCGCTGCTGAAGTCGCTCGCCGAATCGGGTGGCCAGCTCCAGACCCACGCGAGCTGACACCGCGGTCCGGCCCTACACGTCGGCCGACATGAGATAGCTGACTAAAGTCAGCTACATGAATGATGATCCGGTCGCAGTCCTGCGCGGCTTCAATCGCTCGTTCACGGCGCGGATCGGTGTCCTGGACGAGTCGTTCCTCGGGACGGGTCGTCCGCTCGCGGTGGCGCGCTTGCTCTTCGAGATCGGGATCGGAGGTGACGATGGCGCCGTCCCGGTGCACGTGCTCCGAGAACGTCTCGGAGCAGACTCAGGGTACGTGAGTCGCCTGCTGCGACAGCTGGAGAGCGACGACCTGATCGAGCTGCACGACGACCCCACCGATGGACGTCGCCGGATCGCTCACCTCACCGACGTCGGACGTGAGGCGTGGAACGACCTGGACCGCCGCTCCGATCGGGTCGCCGCCGACCTGCTCTCACCGCTGACGACCGACCAGACCACTCGGCTCGCGGCGGCTCTCCGGACCGCCGACGGGTTGATGCGTTGCTCATCGATCGTGACCGAGGTGGTCGATCCGGATGCTGAACTCGCGGACGGTGCCCGCCGGCGATACTTCGACGAACTCGATCGACGGTTCCGAGACGGTTTCGACGTCGCCGGCGACTCGGCGGAGGAACGCAGCCGGATGGCGCCGCCGCACGGCGCCTTCCTGGTCCTCGTCGACGATGGTGACGTCGTCGGATGCGGCGGTGTCCACCGACTCGACGGGAGAGTCGCGGAGATCAAGCGGATGTGGCTCGATCCCGGGCTCCGTGGGCTGGGCATGGGTCGGCGGCTCCTCGGCGACCTGGAATCGGCTGCTCGCGACCTCGGATGTGGCGAGGTGGTGCTCGACACGAACGATGCGCTGACGACGGCAATCGCGATGTATCGAGGGGCGGGGTACGAGCCGACCGAGCGCTACAACACGAATCCCTACGCCGACCTCTGGTTCCGCAAGCGGCTGCGGTAGACCGTCGGTCGCCCGAAAAGCACTCGAAAACGCCCGAACCCCCGCCGAGTGACGGGGGTTCGTTCGATGTGGTCTCGACCGGCGTCGATCCGGTGACCTCTCACTTTTCAGGCGAGCGCTCTGCCAACTGAGCTACGAGACCATCGACCAGGGAAAACCTCTCCCTGTATGCACAAGAGCCACCCTCCAATTGCTTGGAAAGTGGCCCCTGGAGCGGTCCCGACGGGATTTGAACCCGCGACCTCCGGCTTGACAGGCCGGCGTGAACTCCTGACTTCACCACGGGACCAGTATGTATTCCGGGCGGATGTCAACCCGCCGTGTTGTTGATGCGAGATCGCATCGCACCCCCAACGGGATTCGAACCCGTGCCGCCACCTTGAAAGGGTGGTGTCCTAGGCCACTAGACGATGGGGGCCTATTCGAGGCGTTGGACCTCTTCTCGTTGAGAGCGACATGAATCTAACAGCGCCCCTCCACCGTTCCACGCGCGGATCGCGGTCGAACGGAGTTCCGCTTCCGTTTCGTTCCTCTCCCTATCGTCTCCTCATGCGTAGGAGGGGCCGCCGAGGCAAGCTCGAACGGCTCGGGATCGGCGTCCTGATCGGATACGTCCTGGGGACGATCCCGACCGCCGATCTAGTGGCGAAGAAGCTGGCGGGAACGGATCTGCGGTCGGAAGGTTCGGGGAACCCGGGTGCGGTCAACGCACTGCAGGTGCTCGGGGCACGCGCTGGCCTCGGGGTGATGGCCGGCGACATCGGCAAGGGGGTTGCCGCCTGTGCGATCGGGGGAGCGGTGGCCGGCCCGGCC
>NZ_JBAVYV010000090.1:0-9760 GCF_049588435.1 Ilumatobacter sp. | reverse complement strand
CGACCGCACGATCGCAGCGGTCGCCGACAACTTGTCGCGAGCACCGGTGGCACGCCGTCCGGTAGGAGTTGACGAAAGACAGTTCGGTAGGTTCGGCTCGCTCGCATCCACACGACCAATCACACGAAAACAGGGAGAAGAACCATGGATCTCGGACTCACCGGCAAGAAGGCACTGATCACCGGAGCCACCAAGGGGATCGGCCGCACCGTGGCCGAGACACTGCTCAAGGAGGGCGCCTCCGTGGCGATCTGCGCACGCACCGCAGAAGGCGTCGAGCAGGCCGTCGAGGAAATGTCGTCGCTCGGCACCGTCGTGGGCGCCGCGGTCGACGCCGGTGACGGCGAGGCCGTCGCAGCCTGGGTCGCATCATCGGGTGAACAACTCGGTGGGATCGACGTGTTCGTGCACAACACGTCGGGCAAGGGCGCGAAGAAGCCCGAGGACTGGATCAACAACTTCAACATCGACATGATGTCGCTCGTACTCGGAGTCGGAGCCGCCGCCGAGGCGCTTGCCGACGGTGGCGGATCGGTCATCAGCATCGGCACGACCGCCACGGCGGAGCACTTCGCCTCGGGCTCGAACAGCTACAGCGCGTTCAAGTCGGCGGTCACCAACTGGACGCTCGGCCAGGCGCAGATCCTCGGCAAGCAGGGCATCCGGTGCAACGTCGTGTCACCCGGCCCGATCTTCGTCGAGGGTGGCGACTGGAACATGATCAAGGACCACATGACCGACTTCTACGAGGCGACGCAGAAGACCCACCCCGGTGGCGAGCTCGGCACCACGCAGGACGTCGCGAACGTGGTCGCGTTCCTCGCCAGCGACGCGGCCAAGCACGTCAACGGTGTCAACGTCACCGTCGACGGTGGATTCCTCAAGCGCGTCGACTTCTGATCGAGCGCCGTTGACGGCAGCGAACCAACTTCACACGCAGGAGACACGTCGATGACCGACGCACAGCCAGGCAGCCGCATCGACGTCACCCTCGTGGCCGGCGGGATGTACCACGACATCGACTTCGCGAGGATCCAGCTCCTGACGCTGCTCGCTGAGCACGAGGAGTTCCGCGTCCGGGTGCAGCCCGACTACGAGGACACCGACGCGATCGCGGCCGGGTCGATCCTGGTCAGCTACACCTGCAACCTGCGCCCGTCCGAGGACGCGCAGCGCGCGATCCGGTCGTGGGTCGAGGGTGGCGGTCGTTGGGTCGCGTTGCACGGGACGAACTCGGCGCTCGACGTCGGCACGCCGAACGGCGTCGACTCCCCGCGCATCTTCCCACTGTGGGCCGACACGCTCGGCTCACAGTTCGTTGCGCATCCGCCGATCATGCCGTACACCGTCGAGCGTTCGACCGACGACCACTGGCTCGTCGCGGGGATCGACCCGTTCGAGACCGACGACGAGTTGTACCTGTCGGAACACGCCGACCGCGATGCACTCGAACCACTGCTCCACACGAAGTGGCAGGGCGACGCCCGTGGTTTCGTCGAGCACGACTGGACCGACGGCCCGGACGAACACCTCGTGATGTACCTGCGATCCCTCGGCGAGGGTTCAGTGCTCTACAACACGCTCGGGCACTGTCGAGGCCACTACGACATGGTGCCCGTCGTCGACTACTACCCCCAGATCGAACGCGGTTCGTGGGAGCATCCCGCGTACTACGAGCTCCTGCGGCGTGCGCTGCGGTGGGCTCGCGGCGAGTCGAGCTGACTCGGGGCACGCGCCCCCGCACGCTCGGAAGGTCGTCAGACTCCGACGAGCATGACGCCGGCATAGGCGGTGCCGGCCACGAGGATCCACGACGCCGCTCCGAGCACGAGCGGGCGGGCGCCGAGTTTGCGGAGCTTGGCCACCTGGACGCCGCTGCCCAGACCGACGAGCGCGGCTGCGAGGGTCACCTTCTCGATGTGATCCAACGTGTTCAGGGTTCCGGCGCCGAGGACCCCCGTGCTGCGGATCGCGATCGCAGCGAGGAATCCGACGACGAACAGCGGGAGGATCGGGGGGCGCCGACCTGGTCGACCGTTCATCGAGTCGTGCGATGTGGTGACGTCGATCGTCCGGCGGCGCCGCGCCAGCGTGACGCCGGCGACCAACGGTGCCAGCAACACGACGCGGGTGAGCTTCACGAGGACCGCTGAGTCGACGGCCTCGGGGCCCTGCGTCGATGCTGTGGCCACGACCTGGGCGACGTCGTGCACGCTGGCGCCGACGAACATCCCGAATTGCTCCCCCGCCAGTCCGAGCGGACCCGCCAACAGCGGGAGGACGACGATGGCGAGGCTGCCGCACAGCGTGACGAGCCCGATCGAGAACGCAACCTCCTCGTCGTCGGCGTCGGCGACACCCTCGACGGCGGCAATCGCCGACGCACCGCAGATCGAGAAACCGGTGGCGACGAGCAGCGACATCGACGGCGACACGCCGAGCATCCGACCCAGCCGTTGGGTACCGAAGAACGTCGCGGTGACCACGGCCGCGACGACCAGGAGCCCGGGACCGCCGAGCTCCACGACCTCACCGATGGCGAGGTGGAAGCCGAGCAGGACGACCCCCACGCGAAGCAGTCGTTTGGCGGCGAAGCGCAACCCGGGCCGGGTCGCTTCGGGAATCAGACCGACGTTGGTGAGCACGGCGCCGATGGCAACGGCCGCCACCAGCGGTGACACCGTCGGGGCGAATGCGGTGACGGTGAAGGCGGCCGCGACGCAGACGGCGACCAATGCCAGACCTGGAGCCAGCGCCATGGCCGATGCGATCCGAGGGACCGTCACCGTGAGGTCATCGACCGCGGCCCGGTCGACGTCCGCCGAGGACAGACGTCGCTCCATCGGCTTCAGTTCGGCGCTGGATGCGGTCGCCGCCATGTCGTCGAGCTGCGTGGAGGCCATGTCGTCCAGTATCCGGACGTACGCATCACGCCGGTAGACGGATCCTGACGATGCTTCCATAGGATCTCGCTATGGCTCACGAGCGATTCCCGCTCCCTCCGACGTTCCCCACCATCGCCTCGCTCGATCTCTTCTCCACGGTGGTGCGCGTCGGGAGCTTGACGGCGGCGGCCGCGGCCCACGGGATCGCGCAGCCCTCGGCCAGCGCGCGGATCCGCGATCTCGAGCAGAAGATGGGCGTGACGCTCCTGCGTCGAGGGCCGGGCGGGTCGGTGCCGACCGCCGAGGGCGAGGTGGTCGCCGAATGGGCCGAACGCATCCTGCTCGCGGCCGACGAACTCCAGGTCGGAATGGCATCACTGAACCGGCGGCCGACCGCACCGCTGCGGATCGCTGCCAGCTACACCGTTGCCGAACACTTGCTTCCGCGATGGCTGAGCGTGTGGCGCCAACGATCTGCGCGGGTCGTCGAACTGGAGGTCGTCAACTCGGTCGCCGTGCTCGATCGTGTCGAGCGCGGCGACGTCGACCTCGGCTTCGTCGAGTTCACCGGGGACATCACGTCACTCCAGTCCGCCGACGTCGGAAGCGACGAGTTGGTGTGCGTGGTCGCGCCGACGCATCGACTCGCTCGCCGCAAGCAGCCGTTGACGGCCGACCAGTTGAGCGGGGTCGACCTGATCAGCCGCGAGTCGGGTTCGGGAACCCGCACCGCGCTCACGAGGGCGCTCGCCGCTGCAGGGAGCACGTCGCCGACACCGATTCTCGAACTGGGTTCGACCGCATCGGTGCGCGGTGCGGTCATCGACGGCGTGGGGGTGGCACTGCTCAGTCGCCTGGCGGTTCGCGCGGACCTCGAGACCGGTGCACTCGTCGAGGTCGCCACCGTCGGGATCGACCTCCACCGTCCGTTCCGCGCCGTGTGGCGGCTCGGAGATCTCGGGGACGACTCCAGCGCACTGCTCGATGTCGCTCGCGCCGACGGCTGAGCGGACGCCGCCTGTGTTCGAGCGACCTGACTACAGTCCTGCTGCGCATGGCCACGTCCGACTCAACCGAACCGGCACGTCTCGGTCGACCGCCGAAGGTCGACCTGCACGGCAGGCCGACTCGTGAACGGCTCCTCCGCGCCGCAGCGGATGCGTGCGTCGAGTTCGGCTACGAGGGAGCCACGCTGTCCGACATCGCCCGACGAGCCGACGTCTCAACCCCTGCGGTCTACAGCCATTTCTCGGGCAAGGCCGACCTGCTCGTCGAGGCGTGCCAAGGCGAGCTGAACACGATCAGCAGCAGCCGACTCCGCGAGGTCGAGGGGCTGCGCGAGCTCGCCCGCCAATGGATCCAGCCCGACTTCCGACGGTCGCGGATCATCGTCGCCGAGATCCACTGTGCGGCGATTCGCCAACCCGAGGTCGCCGAACTGTTGCGCTCCTGGCAGCAGTTGACGACCAACACCTTGGAGACCCGCGCCGGTTTGACGACCGCCCAGGCACAACAGTTCTTCCTGCTGTTGATCGGCCTGGCCCACCTCGACCAGGTGATGGGGATCGACGTGACCGCCGAGGCAACCGAGGCCGAGGTGGCAGCGGTGCTCGAAGGTTGGCTCGGCGAGCGCTACCTCGATCGCTGAACGACGACCGACGGCACGAATCGGTCCGGTCCGACACTCCCGACACGCTGCCCGCTCGCTGGGAGATCCGCGATGGTCGACTGCTAATCTGCCTTCCCGAACGACCATTCAGTTAGTGCGCGCCGAGCGGCCGCAGACCGAGGGAGCCTCATGACCACCACTGTTGCCGTTGCCGACGGCATCTTCGAGATCCGCGACGGAAAACCCGTCCTGCTGGGGACGCGTTGCACCAATTGCGACAACCACATGTACCCCCGCCAGACCGGGTGCCCGCGCTGCCTGTTCAACGAGCAGGAGGACGTCGAACTCGCCACCGAGGGCACACTGTGGACGTGGACCGTCCAGGCGTTCCCGCCCAAGGCCCCGCCCTACCTCGGCCCGGTCGGCGACGACTTCGTCCCGTACGGCGTCGGCTACGTGGAACTCGCCGGCCAACTCCGAGTCGAGGGTCGACTGACCATTTCGGACCCAGAGCAGTTGAAGATCGGAATGCCGATGGAGCTCGTGCTCGACCCGCTCTCGCTCGACGAGGACGGCAACCAGGTCGTCACCTACGCATTCGCGCCCGTCGAAGCCACCACCCAGAACGGAGACCAGTCATGAGCGACGTCGCAATCGTCGGAATCGGAATGCACGAGTTCGGTCGCCACGACGGCATCTCGGGCATGGACCAGGGCGTCACCGCGGTGCGCCGCGCACTTGCCGACTGCGGTCAGCTGTGGTCCGACATGCAGTTCGCCGTCGGCGGATCGATGGACGGCGGCGCCGCCGACACGATGGTCAGCCGAATCGGGCTGACCGGCCTGCCCTTCACGAACGTCGTGAACGGCTGCGCGACGGGCGGCACCGCCCTCGCCCAAGCGGTCAACACGATCCAGTCGGGAGCCGGCGACCTCGGCATCGCGATCGGCTTCGACAAGCACGAGAAGGGGGCCTTCCGCATCCGGGGGCCCCGTGGCAAGGACTGGTACGGCGGCTCCGGGCTCGCGCTCACCACGCAGTTCTTCGGCATGAAGATCAACCGCTACATGCACCAGTACGGCATCACGCAGCCGACGCTCGCCAAGGTCGGCGCCAAAGCATTCCGCAACGGTGCGCTCAACCCGATGGCATGGCGACGCAAGCCGCTCAGCGAGGAAGAGGTCGCCGAGTCGTTGATGCTGTCGTATCCGCTCACGCAGTACATGTTCTGCTCGCCCGGTGAGGGTGGCGTCGCGATGATCCTGTGCAAGGCCGACAAGGCCAAGCAGTACACCGACCGTCCGATCTACCTCAAGGCTGCCGCCGTGCGAACCCGCAAGTTCGGTTCGTTCGAGGTGCTCGCTCCGTCGATCGCGATCGAACACGATCCGGGCCCCACCAGCGCCGCATCGAAGGCCGCGTTCGAAATGGCCGGTATCGGCCCCGAGGACGTCGATGTCGCCCAACTCCAGGACACCGAGGCCGGCGCCGAGATCATGCACATGGCCGAGAACGGATTCTGCGAGCACGGCGAGCAGGAGCAGATGCTGGCCAACGGCGAGACCGAGATCAACGGTCGCCTCCCGGTCAACACCGACGGCGGCTGCCTCGCCAACGGCGAACCGATCGGTGCGTCCGGCCTGCGTCAGGTGTACGAGAACGTGCTCCAACTGCGCGGCGATGCCGGCGAACGCCAGGTGCCCAACGATCCGAAGGTTGCATACACCCACGTCTACGGTGCCCCCGGCATCAGCGGCGTCACCATCCTCTCCCGCTGAGAAAGCCACCCGGACATCTGGTGCCAGGCACCAGTTGTCCGGTCTGCGAAAACCGCATCCATCTGCGAATTGGACATCTGGTGCCTGGCACCAGATGTCCGACGAACAGCAACACGACAGGAAAAACATGGAATTCTCGACCGAGGTGCTGATGGACATGCACCGCCGCATGGTGCGGATCCGTCTCTTCGAAGAAGCCGCCGGCCAGTTGGCCGAAGCGGCGAAACTGCCCGGCTTCCTCCACCTCTACGTCGGCCAGGAGGCCGTCGCGTCAGGTGTCTGCGCGGCGCTGACCGACCAGGATCAGATCACATCGACCCACCGCGGCCACGGTCACCTCGTCGCCAAGGGCGGCGAGTTCCGCCCGATGATGGCGGAGTTGATGGGCAAGGCCACCGGGTACAACAAGGGCAAGGGCGGTTCGATGCACATCTCGAACCTCGACGTCGGGATGCTGGGTGCGAACGGAATCGTCGGTGCCGGTGCACCGATCGCCGTCGGTGCCGGATTCGGGAACAAGCTGAAGGGCAACGGCAACGTCGCCGCCGCGTTCTTCGGCGACGGATCCACCAACATCGGAGCCTTCCACGAAGCGGCCAACATGGCGTGCGCGCTCAAGCTCCCGGTGCTGTTCATCTGTGAGAACAACGAGTACGGCGAGTTCACCGCACGCGACAAGACGATGGCGATCACCGACATCGTCGACCGCGCCGCCGGCTACGGAATGCCCGGCGTGATCGTCGACGGCATGGACGTCGTCGCTGTCCACGAAGCCGCCATCGAGGCCAAGAACCGCGCGCTGCGCGGCGAGGGCCCGTCGCTGGTCGAGGCGAAGACCTACCGCTACTACAACCACCACGGTGTCCAGAACCTCGGCCTCAAGTACCGCACCGACGACGAGGTGGCCGAATGGAAGCTGCGTGACCCGATCTTCACCTTCGAGGACCGGATGATCGAGGCGGGGTCGGCGTCCCGCGACGAATTCGACGCCGTGTGGGCCGAACTCCGCGCCGACATCGCCGACGCGATCCAGTTCGCCGAAGACAGCCCCGTCCCCGATGTCGACCAGCTCCTGGTCGACGTGTACACCACCATGAGCCCCGAAGGAGCCACCTCGTGACTCGCAAGATCAGCTACGTCCAGGCCTTCAACGAGGCCGTCCGCCAGGAGATGCGCGCCGACGAGACCGTGTTCTGCGCCGGCGAGGACATCGGCGGCTTCGGCGGCGTGTTCCAGACCTACGCCGGTCTGCAGGAAGAGTTCGGCGAAGACCGCGTGGTCGACACCCCGATCAGCGAGCAGGCGATCATCGGCCTCGGTGTCGGCGCGGCCGCAACCGGGTCACGTCCGATCGTCGACATCATGTTCATGGACTTCATCTGCGTCGCGTTCGACCAGATCGTCAACCAGGCCGCGAAGATGAAGTACATGTTCGGTGGCTCGGCCACCGTTCCCCTCACGATCACCACCGGCGGCGGCGGCGGTCTCTCGGCTGCGGCCCAGCACAGCCAGTCGCTCGAAGCGCTGATCTGCCACATCCCCGGGCTGAAGGTCGTCCATCCGTCGAATCCATACGACATGAAGGGGTTGATGACGGCCTGCATCCGCGAGGACAACCCGACGATCATGATCAAGCACAAGCGGCTGCTCGGCATGCAGGGTGAGGTGCCCGAAGAGCCGTACATGATCCCGCTCGGCAAAGCGGCCACGCTGCGCGAGGGTGGCGACGTCACCGTCGTGGCCTGGGGCCGCATGGTCAACGAGGCGTTCGACGTCGCGGAGAAGCTGGCCGGAGAGGGCATCGACGTCGAGGTCATCGACCCGCGCACGCTCCAGCCGCTCGACTCCGAGACGATTCTCGAGTCGGTCCGCAAGACCAACCGGGCAGTCGTCGTGCACGAGGCGGTGCGCTTCGGTGGACTCGGAGCCGAGGTCGCTGCGCAGATCCAGGAGGAGGCGTTCGACTACCTCGACGCGCCGGTCGCCCGGATCGCGGCACCCTTCTCGCCGGTCCCGTTCACCCCGGCCCTCGAGCAGCACTACCAGCCGTCTCCGGCCCGGATCGAGCAGGCGATTCGCGACATCGTCGCCCGACCGGGAGCCTGACCCGGTGCCGACCGCTGTCACCTCCGCGGGCCGTGGACCCGTCGGCGGCGCGGCAACGGTCGGCATCATCGTCAACCCGCACGCCGGCAAGGACATCCGCCGGCTGGTGTCGGCCGCCGGACAGACTTCCGACGCGGTCAAGATCAGCATCATGCGACGGGTCGCTTCCGGGGCGATCGAGCAGGGCGCGCAGCGCGTGTTGCTGAGCACCGACACCCACCACCTCGCGGAGCGCGCGGTCGAGGGCCTCGACGGACCGATCGAGTTCATCGAGAGCCCGCAGACCGGCTCACACCACGACACCGTCGCTGCGGCACGGTCGCTGCGGAAGGAAGAAGCCGGTGCCGTGGTCGCACTCGGTGGCGACGGCACCTGCCGCGACGTCGCGACCGGTTGGCCGGAGGCACCGCTGATCGCCATCTCGACCGGGACGAACAACGTGTTCCCGACCGCTGTCGACGGGACGACCGCAGGCGTCGCCGCGGCGTTGGTCGCCGCCGGTGCAATCGACCCGTCATCGGTCACGGCACCTGCCAAGCGGGTGTCACTCCAGATCGACGACCCGCGCCGCGGAACCGTCGTGCACGAGGACGCACTGGTCGAAGCCGCGCTCGTCGACACGGCATTCGTCGGAGCTCGCGCCGTGTCGGACCCGGCGACGGTCCGGTGGATCGTGGCCTGCATCGCGAGTCCCGCAAGTACCGGACTGGCGAGCGTCGCCGGACGCGTCCATCCGCTCGAGCGCACCGATCCCGGTGGCGTCCTGATCCGCCTCGGCACCGGAGGGCGACGGATCCGCGTCCCGCTGTCACCGGGCACCTTCTCGACCATCGACATCGCCTCGGTCGAACCGCTCGACGAAGGCCGCACCATCGAACTTTCCGGCGGCGGCGTCCTCGCCTACGACGGCGAACGGAACACCCCGGTCTCGGCCGATGCCACCGTCACGGTGACGATCGAACGCTCCGGCCCGCACATGATCGACGTCGATCGAACGCTCCGACTCGCAGCCAGCGATCGTCGCTTCGACATCTGCGTCACCGACAATTTCCCACGAAAGGACATCCATGGCGACTGAGTTCCTCATGCCGAAGCTCGGACTCACGATGGAGGAGGGGACCATTGCCGAATGGCTGGTCGCCGACGGTGAGACCGTCGAGCACGGAGCCGCCGTGCTCCGCATCGAGACCGACAAGACCGAAACCGATGTCGAAGCGGCATCGTCGGGCCGACTGCACATCGCCGGGCAGGTCGGTGACACCTTCGCCTGCGGCGAGCGGATCGGCTGGTTCCTCGCGGAGGGTGAGACCGCGCCCGCCGATGTCCCGGCGGCCGCCGCTCCTGCGGCCGCTGCCACGTCTGCTGCTGCACCGACTGCGACC
>NZ_JBAVYV010000089.1:0-6178 GCF_049588435.1 Ilumatobacter sp. | reverse complement strand
CAGCGGGCTGTTCTCGATGATGGTGCCCAAGCGATACGGCGGCCACGAACTCGACGTCGACACCTTCTTCGAGGTGGTGTTGATCCTGGCGGAGGCCGATGCCGCGATGGGCTGGATCATCGGCTTCTACATCGAGCACGCGTTCTGGCTCGCCGAGTTTCCCGAAGCGGTGCAGGACGAGATCTACGGCGACGCGAACCACGTGCTCGCACCGGCCGCACTCAACATCGGCGGCGGCACCGCCACGCCGACCGACGACGGCTACCGGGTCAACGGTCGCTGGTCGTGGGGAACCGGCATCGTGCACGCGACCTGGGTGCTCGCCGGCTGTCTGGCCACCGATGCCGACGGCGGCGTCACCCCGATGATGTTCCTGCTGCCGCGCGACGAGGTCGACACCGTCGACACCTGGCACATCTCCGGCATGTGCGGTACGGGCTCGCTCGACTTCACGATCGACGACGTGTTCGTGCCCGCCGACCGTGCCGTGCCATTCCTCGGCATCTTGGACGGAAGCTGGGGGATCGCAGAACGACACGACGCTCCGCTGTACTCGACGCCGCTGATGCCGATCCTCGCGCTCGCTGCGGGCCTGCCGTGTCTCGGAGCAGCCCGCAACGCCCGGGCGGCGTTCGCCGAGCAGGTGAAGGCGAAGATCGAGGCGACCGGTGCCGTCAAGGGCGAAGGCAACTTCGGGCTGATCGCCGACGCGTCGCTGACGATCGACGCCGCCGAGCTGTTGATGCGCGACGCGCTCGCCGGGCTGCTCGCCGGCCGTGCCGACTCGACACTCGAGCAGCGCAGCAACTGGATCACCAAGGTGTCCCACGCGACGTTCATGTGCCGAGATGCCACGAACGCCATAGCGTCGCTCATCGGGGCGAGTGGTGCGATGCTCGACAATGCGATCCAACGGTGCGCTCGCGACATCAACGCCGCCGCGAACCACGTCGTCTTCGAGCGAGAGTCGCGCTACGGCGACCACGCCCGCCAGATGTTCGGACAACCGATCACGAACCGGCTGGTCTGATGCAGACCGGCCAGGAAAGAAAGCAGCCGTGAGCACATCGCCGGACCGCGCCGCCACCGGCTCACCGACATCGATCCTGTGGGTCGAAGGCAGCCCGAAGGGAGATCGGTCGCTGTCGTCGTCGTGTGCTCGAGCGTTCCTCGAGTCGCTCGGCGGCGACGTGGGCGTCACCCATCTCGACGTCTGGTCCGACGAGGTCGTGTCGTTCGGCCGGGAGGCGGCGCTCGCGAAGTTCGCTCCGTTGCTCGGCGAGGAGCGCACAGCGGAGCAGGAGGCAATCTGGCAACAGGTGGGTGCTCGAATCGAACAGGTCGAGCGGCACGACGCAATCCTCGTCTCATCACCGATGTGGAACTGGGGCATTCCGCATGCACTCAAGGCGTGGATCGACGTCGTCGTCCAGCCATTTCAGTCGTTCAGGGTCGACGCCGAGGGCCGCCACGTCGGCCTCCTCGGCGTGGGCAAGCGCGCACAACTGATCCTCACCCGGTCATCGGCGTACGACGGACGCAGCCCGGAGATGGAGGATCATCAAGATCCGTACCTGCGCTATCTCTTCGAACTCCTCGGCTTCGACCTCGCCGAGTCGGTCATCGTCGAGCCGACGACCGCGTGGACGCCCGAGGAGCGCGAAGCCATCGCAGCCGAGGCTGTCGATCGATCTCGCGCCGCCGGACTCGCGTTCACGTAGCCGGTTGGCCGGCACGGTTCAGTGCAGGACGGGGAGGGCTCCGGTCAGGGAGGCTCGTTGCGAGACCTCGACCCAGACTCCGTCGGGCGCTCGGACGAACGAGATGCACGCCGTGTCGCCGAGGCGCACCGGCTCACGCGCTGACTCGTAGCCGAGGTCGACCAACCGGGCGTGTTCGCGAACGACGTTGCGGACCTGCACGGTGAGGTAGCGAAGACCGAGGCCGTCGAGTCCCTCGGATGCTTCCGGAGCGGCGGGATCAGCCTCGACCACGAACCATGAGGTCCCGACACGCCACCGCTCCTCCTCCTGCACGCCCCCCAGCCCGGCCTCCAGGAACTCGGCGACCTCATCTGGCCGATGCGTACGCCACCGCACTTCGACATCGACGATGCCGTCGGTCCCGACGGGCACGATGTCGATCGGCACGCGATCGGCGGTGACCCGCGCCGTCGGACGGTCGACCGCACCCGCAACTCGCAGCCCGACGAGCGGCGATGGGGTCGCCACCAGCTCGTCACGATGGCTGTTCACCTTGAGGACGGAGTCGCCGATCGCGTATCGATGTTGGTGGACGCCGCGGCCGATCTTCAGGAGATGGTCGTACTCCACGCCGACCTCGGCGAGGAGTTGCTGGTGCGACGGCCAATCGTTGGTCATGAGACCCACATCGACGGCGAGCTTGGCGAGATCCATCGGGTCCGACATCGCGTTCACGCGTCAGCCCGCGAATGCAGCGGCGATGTGGCCCGAGTCCATGTATTCGTCGATCCGGATGACCTGACCGTCACGGACCGAGACGAAGATCGCGATCGGCAAGTCGGCGGTGCGGCCGTCGGCGAACGTCAGGTGGAGGACGTGGCGCTGCACGAACCCGGCCGCGGTGAGTTCGCGGACGATGTCTCGGTACTCGATCGTCTCGGTGTTCTCGATCATCCAGGCGAGCACGGCCAAGTTCTGTGCCCTGTCCTGCACAACACCGTCGTTGCTGTGCCAGACCTCGATGTCGTCGGCCCACAGCGTGGCGAGCGCCTCGAGGTCGTCGCGTTCGATCGCTGCGAACACGGCGTCGGCAACGTCAATTGCTGTCAGGTGGGTGGTCATTCGGGTCTCCTCATCTGGCCATGGCGTGGACGCCACCGGCCTTGTTGGTGTCGGTTCAGAAACGGTTCGGACACGGTTCCCTTCGGGCGCTTCCTGCAGGACGGTTCAGGTTGCTTGGGCGGAGAGCAGTGAGTGGGCGAGTTCGACGATGGGCTCGATGTGGTCGCCGAGCTGTTGCAGACGACCGTCTGCACTGTCACCGGTGACGAATCGGTGGTGGAGCTGTTTGAGAACGACGGCGTGCTTCCAGAGCGCGAACGCCTCGTACCACTCGATGTGATCGACGTCGTGGCCAGCGGACGCGTAGCGCTCGACGATGTCGTCGTGCGGCGGGAAGTCGGTCATGTCGAGCTCGATCGTCGGCGCCCGGTCGACTCGGTCCGACTCTTGCTTCCAGTAGCCGAGGAGCGTGCCGAGATCGATGAGCGGATCGCCGAGCGTGGCCATGTCCCAGTCAAAGATCGACGACACACGGTCCGGTTGACCTGCGGTGAACATCGCGTTGTCGAGCTTGTAGTCGTTGTGGAGGATCGACACTCGCGTCGTCTGCGGCCGGGTCGATACCAGCCGCGCGTGGACCTGATCGAACCGCGGGCTCCGGCCCGCGTCGATCCGGTGCCAGCGGTCGTGCCACCCGGCGAGTTGCCGCTCCACGAAACCGTCTGGTCGGCCCAGTCGGCCGAGCCCGACTTGGTCCGCGTCGATCGAGTGGAGTTCGGCGAGCGCGTCGACGAGTGCCATCGAGACTCGGCGAGCTGCATCGGGGGCTTCGGCGAGCCCGGCGGGGATCTCGTCGCGGACGACGAGCCCTCGGCGACGTTCGACGACCAGGAACGGCGTACCGATCACGGACACGTCGTCGCAGAACGCGAGCGCCCGTGGTGCCCGATCGAACACTGGTCCCAGCCCATGCAACACGCGGTACTCGCGGGCCATGTCGTGGGCGCCGGGAGCGATGTCGCCGAACGGTGGCCGCCGCACCACCATCTCGGTCGCCCCCAAGGCGACGCAGTAGGTGAGGTTCGCGTGGCCGCCCGTGAACTGCTCGACGCTCAGCGGACCGTCGAGTTCCGGTACACGTCCCTCGAGGTGGCAGCGGAGCCACGCATCAAGTTTGGCCCAGTCCTGCTGGTCGCTGACCGGTGACGTGTCGGTTCCGGCCGACTCCTCGAGATTCGTCATCGTCATCACATCAGGGTGATGCCGCCGTCGACGAGCAGCATCTGGCCGGTGATGTAGCTGGCCATCGACGAGGCCAGGAACAACACGGCGTCGCCCATCTCCTCGGGCTCACCCCACCGACGCATCGGGATGCGCTTGACCGTCGCGTCGTAGACGGCGGGATCGTCGTGGCTGCGACTGGTGAGCTTGGTGTTGACGAAACCGGGGGCGATGCCGTTGACGCGGATGCCGTGCTTCGCCCACGCCGCGGCGAGTGACTTGGTCAGCGTGACCAGTGCGCCCTTGCTGGCGGAGTAGGCGGGTTGACCCGGTGTTGCGATGAAGCTCGACGTGGATCCGACCACGACGATGCTTGCGGCATTGGACTCGGTGAGCTGCGGCCGAAATGCCGTACACAGCGCCATCACGCCGTTGAGGTTGACGTCGATCACCTGCCGAAAGGTGTCGATGTCGTACTCGGCACCCCCGTACGCAACCGTGCCGACGCTTGGCACCAGCACGTCGAGGGCGTCGAAGTCGGAGGCGAGCGTCTCGGCAGCAACAGGGTCGGCGACGTCGAGTTGATGGAATGCGAGACCGTCCAGGTCGCCTTCGGCGTAGTCGGCCGCGCTGGCGCGCGTGCCGGTGACGTGGACCTCGGCCCCGGCGAGTTCGAAGCGTCGGGCTGTGCCGAGCCCGATCCCGCTGCTGCCGCCCGCGACGAGGACTCGTCGCCCGGTGAAGTCGATCACGTTGGTTGGGTCACCCGTCGATCAGGACCGGCGGGGTGTTCTCGCTCATCGTCTGGGTGACGACCTCGTCGGGCATGCCGATGAGCCCGACGTATGCCTCCTGGGGAATGCCGCGCGGCCACGGGCGATCGGGATCGAACGCCGGCTGCGGCACCGGGGTGTCGGTCGGCTCGAAGACGTCGGGGTTGCGGTAGCGCTCGAGTTCGTCGGGCGAGATACCGGCCAGACCGACGACTTCGGGGTCGATCCAGGCCCGACCGTCGAGCGGCTTCTCCGAGGTGGCGACTTCGAGGCTGAGGTCTTCGGGGCCGGCGAAGTAGATCGAGTGGCACATGCCATGGTCGAGCGGACCGAACACGGTGATGCCGCGCGAGCGGATGCGGTCGCGCATGGCCAGCAGATCGTCGAGAGTGTCGACGTTGAACGCCACGTGCTGCATCGCGCCACCGGCACAGGGCCCGGCGCCACTACCGGCGTGTGTGACGCCGATGGTGCGCTCGATCCCGGCGATGTCGGGCGTCTGGACGAACGCGATCGAGCAGGTGTCGCTCAACTTCAAGAAGCCGTGCCAGGCGCCTTCGACGCCGTGCATCCAGTAGAGGGCGACGAGTTCACAGCCGAGCACATCGTTGAAGAAGTCGATCTGTGCCTTGATGTCGGCGGTGGCCACCGCCAGGTGATGGATGCCGTTGTGTGTGGTCATGGACGTTCTCCGTTCGCTTTGGTGTCTTCTTGGTTTGTGTTGCTGGTCTGGTGGTTGACGGTCACTGCATCGTCGAGGTCGAGGCCGGCGAGTTCGCAGCCCCGCTTGAAGTCGACGATGTGCTTGGACATCCACTCCTGAGCCGTTTCGGCCTCGCCCGATTCGAGTGCACGGAAGATTCGGCTGTGGGCTTCGAACAGGCGGCGCCCGGGCCCGATGCGGCGGATCACGGTGCCGTACGCAGGGAAGAGGAGCGCGCCGAGGGGTTCGCGAGCCAGGAGCAGCGCATGATTGTGCGATGCCTCGGCGACGAGGTCGTGGAACTCGACATCTGCCTCCGCGAGCGCAGCCGGGTCGTCCAGGCAATTGGCAGTCGTGTCGAGGTTGGTTCGCAGCCGCTCCAAGAGATCGGCGGTGACATTGGTGGCGGCCAAGCGAGCGGCGAGCGGCTCGATTGCCGACTGGACCTCCCAGAGTTCGCGGTAGGAGATCCCATGGAGAACGATCGCCTCGTGCATCGCGTTGGTGACCACGCTCTTGTTCGGCGCGGTGACCGCCATCCGTCGGCGGGGACCGCGTTCGATCAGCCCGGCAGACTCCAGCGATCGCATCGCCTCGCGCACCGTGGGCCGGGTGACGCCCAGCTGTTCCGCCAAGTCGTGTTCCGGCGGCAGCAGCGTGCCGGGTGCAAGCGACCCGTCGAGGATCCGTCGGCGAATCGTCTGCTCGGCGACCCG